>JANMCC010000021.1:0-3686 GCA_031360885.1 Burkholderiales bacterium
GTAGCCCTTCAGGTCGCCGTTGTGCGCGAACACCCAGTAGCGGCCCCAGAGCTCGCGCACGAACGGATGGGTGTTCTCGAGCGCCACCCGGCCCTGCGTCGCCTTCCTGATGTGGGCGACGATGTTCTCGCTCTTGATCGGATAGCGGCGCACCATCTCGGCGACCGGCGACTCGCGGGCGCTGTGCGAATCGACGAACAGGCGCACGCCCTTGCCTTCGAAGAAGGCGATGCCGAAGCCGTCCTTGTGCTCCTCTGCACGCGTCGCGAAGCCCGTGAAGCTGAACATCACGTCGGTCGGCGTGTTGGCGTTCAATCCGAGGAGCTGGCACATGCGAAGAGTCACCCGCCGCCAGTATCGCGCCTCAGCGCCGGTCGAAGACGCGGCGCAGCACGCCGCGAAGCGACATCGCGTCCTTCGGCAGGTAGGTCTCCTCCAGCACGCCGGCGAGGCGCTGCAGCCGGCGCGGGCTGCGCTGCGCGCTCCAGACGAGCAGGTCGACCAGCCAGGGATGCGCGACCGCGCGGTGGGCCTGGGCGTAGAGGTCGAAGCGCGGCTGCAGCGACTCGATCCGGGCGCGGTAGTCGGCGCGCACGGCGGCGTCGTTGCCCGCGCCCGCCAGGATCGCCTCGGCCGCGTGCAGCGCCGTCTCCATCGCCTTGCCGATGCCTTCGCCGGTGAGGGCGTAGGTGCTGCCCGCGGCCTCGCCGCAGACGAGCACGCCCGGCGCTTCGAGCGTCGCGCCTTCGAGCGAGCAGCGCAGCGGGGCGCCCTTCAGCGGCTCGCCCGGCTCGCCCAGCCACTCGCCGCCCTCGACCAGCTCGCGCGCCGGCGCATGGATCGCCTGGAACGCGGCGAACGCCTCGCGCAGGTTGAGATGCTGCGCGGTGTGGCCGCTCCGGCCGCCGCCCGCGGCGTCCTGGGCGACGCCGACGCCGATGTTGAACACGTCGCCGCCGCACGGAAAGATCCAGCCGTAGCCGGGCGAGAGGCGCTTGTTCCAGACCACCTCGAGGCTGGCGATGCGCCGCGTCATCGCCGCGTTCCTGATGTAGCCGCGCAGGGCGATGCCGCTCGGCGAGCGCCGCTCGCACAGGCCGGCGGCAAGCGTCGCCTGCGGCTGCGCGCCGGTCGCGAGCACGAGCCAGGGGGCGCGGACCTCGCGCGTCTCGCCGCCGTGCTCCAGGCGGGCGCCGACCACCCGCCCACCCTCGCGCAGCGGCGCGACGAAACGCAGCGGCGCGTACATCCGCGCCCCGGCGGCGACGGCGGCGCGGCAGACGATCTCGTCGAGGCGCTTCCTCGGCAGCACGGCGAGCGAGCCGGGCACGTCGATGCGGCCGCCGCGCGGGCCGATGCAGCCGAGCGTCGCCGAGACGCGCGCTTCGGCCAGCACCTCGGCCTTCACGCCGAGCCGCTCGAGGGCGCGCAGGGCGTCGGCGATCAGCCCGTCGCCGCAGACCTTGTCGCGCGGGAAGGCGTGCTGGTCGACCAGCACGACGTCGCGGCCGGCGCGGGCGAGCCATTGCGCCGCGGCGCTGCCCGCCGGTCCGGCGCCGACGACGAGGACCTCGCAGCGGGCCGGGAGCTGGCCGAGGCCGAGGTTCATCCTGCGGGGTTCGCGGCCGGCGCCGCCACCGGCCGCATGAACACGGCGGCGACCACGGCGCAGGCGGTGATCGCGCCGACCAGCGCGAAGGTCTCGTGGTAGGCCGCGAGCGCGCTCGTCGGATGGGTGCGCAGCCGCCACTCCAGCACGTTGCCGACCAGGCCGACGCCGACCGCGCCGCCGAGCTGGCGCAGGAAGTTGATCGTGCTCGAGCCCTGCGAGATGAAGATGTCGGGAAGGCCGTGCATCGAGCCGAGGTTGAGCGAGGGCAGCACGAAGCCGAGGCCGATCCGCCCGACCACCCCCCAGAGCATGATCAGCGCGAGCGCGGTGCCGGTGCCGACGGTCAGCATGACGAAGAACGACGCCGAGAGCAGGAGCAGGCCGAAGCTGACGAGCTTGCTCACCGCCATCCGGTCGGCCAGCCGGCCGGCGAGCGGAATCGTGATCGCCAGGGCGATGCCGGCCGGCAGCAGCACCGCACCTGCCTGCGAGGGCGGCAGGTGCAGCGCCTCCTGCATGAACACCGGCACCAGGTAGGTCGAGCCGAACAGGGCCATGCCGTAGATGAAGGCGACCAGCCCGCCCATCGCGAAGTGCCGGTGCGCGAACAGGCCGAGCGTCATCAAGGGCCGGGCGCCGCGCCGCTGGTGGGCGATGAAGGCGACCGCGGCGACGACGCTGCCGCCGACGAGCGCGAGGCCCAGAGGCAGGGTCTCGGCATGGAGGTGGACCATGCCGTTCAGCAGCGCGAGCACGGCGATCGCGATCAGGGCGAGGCCGAGCAGATCGATCCAGCCGCCGTCGCGATCGACCGGCCCGCCGCCGGGCGCGCCGATCGGCAGGTAGCGGCGCGCCATCGCCATCGCCACCAGGCAGAACGGCGTGACGACGAAGAAGATCGAGCGCCAGCCCCACCACTCGACGAGGATGCCGCCGACGCTGGGGCCGACGGCCGGCGCCAGCACCACGCCGAAGCCGAAGACGCCCATTGCCTTGCCGCGCTCGCCTTCGCCGAAGGCGTGCAGGATGACGATCGCCGGGATCGGCTGCAGCACGCCCGCCGCCAGGCCCTCGGCGACGCGCATCGCCAGCACCAGGTCGAACCAGGGGCTCAAGCCGCCGACGACGCCGCCCGCCATGAGCAGCGCGACCGCGCCGAGGTAGGTATGGCGGTAGCCGTAGCGGTCGAGCAGCCACGGCGTGGTCAACATCGAGAGCGTCATCGCGCCCATGAAGCCGGCCGAAAGCCACTGCGCCCGCTCCTGGCCGAGGGCGAACACGTGCGCCATGTCGGGCACGGCGACGTTGACGATGGTCGAGGCCATGATCGACGCCACCGTGCCGATCATCACCGTGGCGAGCACCCGCCAGCGGTAAGAGGGGCCGAAGCGCCGCTCGAGCGCGGCGCGGGAATGGACGGGATCGGGATCGGGATCGTTCACGAGGCGCGGCGGGTCGAGCCGCCGATTGTCCTCGCGCCCTGCGGCCGGCTCAGATCTCCTCGTAGAGCGGCAGCGTCAGGAATTCGGCGAACGCGTCCTGGGTGCTCATCTCGGTGAAGATCGTCGCCGCACGGTCGAACTTGCCGGTGAAGCCGCCGGCCTTGATCTTCGCCAGCTCCTCGGGCACGAACTGCTTCACCAGCTCGGCGGTGACCTTGCGGCCGTCGTCGAGCACGCCCTTGGGCGAGCGGATCCACTGCCAGACCTGGCTGCGGCTGATCTCGGCGGTGGCGGCGTCTTCCATCAGGTTGTGGATCGGCACGCAGCCGTTGCCCGCGAGCCAGGCGCCGAGGTAGTGGATGCCGACGTTGATGTTCATGCGCAGCCCGGCTTCGGTGATCGGCGTCTCCGGCTTGAAGTCGAGCAGGTCGGAAGCCTTGACCCTGACCTCGGGCTTCTGCTTCTCGAACTGGTTCGGCCGGTCGCCGAGCACGGCGACGAACTCCTTCATCGACGCCTCGACCAGGCCCGGGTGCGCGACCCAGCCGCCGTCGTAGCCGTCGGTCGCGTCGCGCCGCTTGTCGGCGATGATCCCGGCCATCGCGATCTCGTTCTTCGCCGGGTCGTTCTTG
>JANMCC010000023.1:0-19204 GCA_031360885.1 Burkholderiales bacterium
CCGAGCCGCCCCTGGTTGATGCCGACCAGCGGCGTGCCGTGGCGGGCGAGCTGGCGGGCGATGCCGAGCATGGTGCCGTCGCCGCCGAGGACGATGGCGATGTCGCAGGCGGCGCCCAGCGCCTCGGCATCGAGCGCAGGCCAGTCGGCGATGCCGGTGTTGCGCGCGGTCTCGGCTTCGACCGAGACGCGAAGGCCGCGCGCGACCAGGAATTTCGCGATCGAGCCCAGCTCTTCGCGAATGCCGCCGGAGTTGAATTTGCCGACGAGCGCAGCGTGCCGGAAGCGGGTCGACATTCGCGGGATTACACCACAGCGACCCTTTTTCGCCGGGGCGAAAATGGGCCTGCTACCCTGTGCCCAACCATGCTGGACGAGCGCGCCAAGACCCTCCTGAAGACCCTGGTCGAACGCTATATCGCCGACGGCCAGCCGGTCGGCTCGCGCACGCTCTCGCGCGCCAGCGGCCTGGAGCTTTCGCCGGCGACGATCAGGAACGTGATGGCCGACCTGGAGGAGCTCGGGCTGATCGTCAGCCCGCACACCAGCGCCGGCCGCATTCCCACGGCGCGCGGCTATCGCCTGTTCGTCGACACCATGCTCACGGCCCAGCCGCTGCAGCTCCCCGACAGCCCGCGCGACGCCGCCTTCGAGGCGCAGCTGCACGCCGACCAGCCGCAGCGGGTGATCGCCAACGCAGCGCACCTGCTCTCCAGCCTCTCGAGCTTCGTCGGCGTGATCACCGCGCCGAAGAAGCCGAGCGTGTTCCACCACATCGAGTTCATGCGCCTTTCCGAGCGGCGGGTGCTGGTGATCATCGTCGCGCCCGACGGCGACGTGCAGAACCGGGTCATCTTCACCGCCCACGACTACACCAGCTCGCAGCTGCTCGAGGCGAGCAACTACCTCACCTCGCACTACGGCGGCCTGACGCTCGAGGCGGTGCGCGAGCGCCTGAAGACCGAGGTCGACGCGATCCGCGGCGAGATCTCCACGCTGATGCAGGCGGCGGTGCAGGCCGGCAGCGAGGCCATCGCCGAGAGCCACGAGCAGGTCGTCATCGCCGGCGAGCGCAACCTGCTCGCGGTGCAGGACTTCTCCAGCGACATGGGGAGCCTCAGGAAGCTGTTCGACCTGTTCGAGCAGAAGACGCAGCTCATGCGCCTGCTCGAGGTTTCGAGCCGGGCCGAGGGCGTGCGCATCTACATCGGCGGCGAAAGCATGGTGGTGCCGTTCGAGGAGCTCTCGGTGGTTTCGGCGCCGTACGAGGTCGACGGCCAGGTGGTCGGCACGCTCGGCGTGATCGGGCCGACGCGCATGGCCTACAGCCGCATGGTGCAGATCGTCGACATCACCTCGCGGCTGGTGAGCAACGCGCTGAGCGCGAAGTAGGGGCGCAGCGATGCCGAGCCGGGAGCGCGTCCAGGCCTTCGTCGACGCCGTGCTCGCCGGCGACTGCGTGCAGTCGATCCGCGACTTCTACGCGGAGGACGCCACCGCGCAGGAGAACCTGAACCCGCCGCGGGGCGGCCGCGAGGCGCTGATCGCGCACGCGCAGAAGACGCTCGACTCGATGGGCGAGGTGTCGCCGCACCTGATCCTGCCGGTGCCGGGGAGCTGAGCGGAAGGTCCCTCGGGCCGTGCGAAGATGCCCGCCGCGGGCCGTTAGCTCAGTCGGTTAGAGCAGAGGACTCATAATCCTTTGGTCGTTGGTTCGATCCCAACACGGCCTACCAATCTCGGACCGAAGGACGGTAGCGGACGCGCAATGCTCTTCCTGTCGAGACCCATGCTGATGAAGGAGAGGCCCCGGATGGCGTTTCCTGCGGCCTCGACATCGAAAGCTTTTGCCGTCGCAGTCCTCCTCTTCACCGGCATCCATGTCGCTTACCCTGCGGCGTTGACCGGCGGCCGCTTCGCCGAGGCCGACGGCTGGAAGGCCCGCATCACGGTCGACTGCCTGCTCAAGGACAAGGTCTGCGGCAGCTTCCGCTACGAGACGCAGGCCTGCGAAGGCGACCTGATCTACCAGCGCGAGACGCCGACCGGCTTCGAGTTCCGCACCGAGCTGCGCGCCGGGCGCTGCCTGCCGGGCTGCACCATCCAGCTCACGAGCGACTTCAAGCGCTACGTCGAAGTGTGCAAGGACAGCCGGCATGAAGGCACGCTGACGGCCGTCGGCACGCCCGCGCCCCCGCCCGCTGCTGCGGCCGCGCTCGCGCCGGCGGGCACGATCGCCCCTGCGACAACTGCCGCGGCGGTGTCGCCCACCGTCGCCGCCACCCGCAAGCTCAACGGCCAGGTTCAGTTCAAGTGGGACAACGGCGATGTCTTCGACGGCATGATGGTCGAGGGCAAGCGCAACGGCAAAGGGCGAATGGTCTGGGCGAGCGGGCAGACCTACGACGGCGAGTGGCGCGACGACGTCGCCGTCGGCGAAGGCGCCATGGGGTTCCCCAACGGCGACCGCTACCTGGGCCAGGTGAAGGACGGCATGCCGCACGGCCGCGGCAGGATGCAGTTCTCCAACGGCGACACCTACGAGGGGCAGTTCGACAAAGGCGTTCCCGACGTGGAGGGCGTCTACACCGAGAAGGACGGCAGCCGCTACACCGGTCAGCTGAAGGCGGGCATCAAGCAGGGCCGCGGCAAGATCGCCTGGGCGACTGGGCAGAGCTACGACGGAGAGTGGGTCGCCGACAAGCCCGAGGGCAAGGGCAGCCTGACCTTCGCCAACGGCGACCGCTACGAAGGCCCGGTCAGCAACGGCCAGCCGCAGGGCAAGGGCGTCAAGGTCTACGCCTCCGAAGACCGCTACGAGGGCAACTTCGTGCAGGGCGAGGCCCAGGGCGAGGGCTCCTATCGCTGGAAGAACGGCGACGCCTACGCGGGCAACTGGCAGAAGGGCAAGAAGGTCGGCATGGGCCGCTACCGCTGGGCCAGCGGCGACTACTGGGAAGGCGAGTTCGTCGACGACAAGAGAACCGACAACGGCCGCCTCTACTTCACGCCTGCCGTGGTCGCTTCCAGCGCCGAGGCGACCAAGCTCGCGCAGCAGACCGACGCCGCGGCAGGCCCGGCCGAGGCCAACCCGGGCGCGCGCGCCGGCAAGTCCGACCCGAAGGCGCTCGATCGCGGCCGGCTGCTCGCCATTCCGATGGTCGCCAAGGAGCTGCGCGACTGTTCACGCAAGCAGGGCAGCGACTGCGCCCAGCGCGTGGTCGACGACGTGCTGAGCGACAACCTGCAGGCGCACAAGTGGCAGACCATGGCGACCGAGAAGGGCGCCAAGGGCAAGGCGTCGGTGTTCGAGGTGGACACCAATTCGGTCCTGGAAGGCGGCAACGTCTTCTCCTGGCTCCGCTCGGGCGACGGCAACCTGGCGCGCAACATCGGCATCAAGTACGACTGCCGCGCCCAGGCGATGGAGATCCAGCTCATCTACCACTGCACCGCCGGCCAGGCCTGCGTGCTGGACCCGAACATCGACAAGTACGCAGGCAAGGTCATCCCCGCGACCGACATCCGGAGCTGGTTCAAGGAGGCGTGCGAGCGCTGACGCGATGGCTGAAGGAACCGACAGCGATCGCACTGAGGTCATCGGCGCCCCCGTCCCCGAGCCGGCAGCGTCGCGCCTGCATCAGAACGCGCTGCCCGTCGGGACGCGGCTCGGCGAGTTCGAGATCATCGACCTGGTCGGCGAGGGCGGCTTCGGCATCGTCTATCTCGCGCAGGACCACTCGCTGCATCGCAAGGTGGCGCTCAAGGAATACATGCCCGCCCTCCTCGCCTCGCGAGGCGAGGACTGCTCGGTCTCGGTGCGCTCGGAGCGGCAGCGCGAAACCTTCGACATCGGCCTGCGCAGCTTCGTCAACGAAGCGCGCATGCTGGCCCAGTTCGATCATGCCGCGCTGGTCAAGGTGTACCGCTTCTGGGAGGCGCACGGCACGGCCTACATGGTCATGCCCTTCTTCAGCGGCCAGACGCTGCAGGACGCGCTCAAGGAGCGTGCCGAGCCGCCCGACGAAGCCTGGATCAAGGCGCTTCTCATGCCGCTGATGGAAGCGCTGGCGATCCTGCATGCGGATCAGGTCTACCACCGCGACATCGCGCCCGACAACATCATGCTGCTCGGCGACGGCCGCCCGGTGCTGCTCGACTTCGGGGCGGCCCGGCGCGTCATCAGCGACATGACGCATGCGCTGACGGTGATCCTCAAGCCCGGCTACGCGCCGATCGAGCAGTACGCCGACATGCCGGGCATGAAGCAGGGCCCATGGACCGACGTCTACGCCCTGGCGGCGGTCGTGTACTTCATGATCCGCAAGCGCAAGCCTCCGCCCTCGGTCGGCCGCCTGATGGAGGACGACTACGAGCCGCTGGCGGGCAGCGAAGCGGCGGGCCGCTACAGCGAGCAGCTGCTGCGCGGCATCGACAAGTGCCTGAGCGTACGCGCCCCCGATCGCCCGCAGAACATGGCGGCCATGAGCGAGGCGGTCGGCTTCGCGGCGATGCCGACCGTCATCATCCCGCCGGCGCCCGACAAGCCGGCCGGAAAGACCGAGCCGTCCTTCACCGTTCCGGGGGCGGTGGCAGAGGCGCCGCCCGAAGAGGTCGACATCCAGCTTCCGGAGAGCCCCGAGGAGCCGCCTGCCGCCCCGGGCCCGCGGAGCAAGGCTCCGCTGGTGGTCGCTTCGGTCGTGGTGCTTTCGCTGCTCGCCGGGGGCATCGCCTACCTGGCCAGGCGCCCGGCGCCGGTCGCCCCGGTCGCCGCCGCTCCCGTCGCCGCTACGCCCGCGCCGAAGACGCCCGCTTCGGCCGCGGTCGCCGTGCCGGCGCCTCCTCCCGCGCCGCGCATCGCCGGCCTGGGCGCAGCCGTCGATGCGGCGCTCGCCGCCGCGGATCCGCGCCTCTCGATCGCGCTCGAGGCGCCGGCGAGCGTCGCGGTCGGCAACGACCTGAAGCTCGTGGCGCGAAGCAGGTCGGACGGCCTGCTGTACCTCTTCGCCTGGGATCAGGGCAGCGACAGGATCTATCGCCTTGCCCCGGGCGAGAAGGATGGCGGCGCCGCGATCAAGGCCGACGCCGCTTTCGCCGTCACGCACAAGGATCCCGCGGCCGCTGCCGCCAAGCCCGGCAGCTGGCGCGTCGTCGCGATGCTGGCGGAGAAACCGCGCGACTTCTCGGGCAGCGCATTCGTCCGCGAGGGCGATGCCCTCGTCGCGGAGCGCGCTGCGCTCGAGGCCAGGCTCGCGGCCAGCGGCCTGGCGGGCCTTTTCGGCGCGGTGCAATGCGCGCCGGGCGAGACGTGTGCGGACCGCTTCGCGATCGCGGTCGCGAATGTCGCGAGGGAGGCCGCACCGCCGCCCACCGCCAGGCGCGCGCCGGCTCCGGCCCCTGCCAACCCGGGCAAGAAGAACGCCGATTCCGAGCGCGAATACATGAAGCGCTTCAACAAGGACCTCGACAACCTGCTCGGCAAATAGGCGCCTGCTCGCCGGCCCGGCCCCGCTGCGGCGAAGGTTCTACAAGCCGGTTTGCGCAAAATCTCGTATGCTGCACTGCACCAAAGGGGGCCGAGCATGGAACGCGAGCAGTTGATGGGCCTTTACTTCAGGCTGCAACGCGACCTGGTGGAGGCCTACACCGCGCCGACGAGCAGCGACGGTCGGATCGAGCGGCTGACCGACGAGCTCGCCGCGATCCAGCGGATCATTCGCGGCGATATGCAGCGCGACGAGCAGACCAGCGACTCGACGATCCCCGGCGCCCTGGCCGATCAGGTCGACCCGGGGCGGCTCAGCGCGACGGCTCGTCCGGGCCCGCCTTCTGCAGGACGATCTCCCGATAGCCCGTGAAGCCCAGCGCCACGGTCGAATACCTCAGGTAGCCCGAGATCACGTTGCGGCCGCGCATCGGCGAGCGCCGCGCCAGCGCGCGGCGGCCGAGCCAGGGGAAGCGGATCACGGCGCCCGTGAGGCGCTCGAGCCGGCGCAGGTTGGGCGCGACCTCGGCATCGAAGGAGGTGACGCCCAGGCTCTGCAGCCCGGCCCCGCGCGCTGCCGCGACGACGTCGTCGACGAGCTGGAAGGTGTCGAGCGCCATGCCCTTGGCCAGCAGCTCGGCGGCGAGCGCCTCGTCGGCCGACAGGGTTTCGGGCCGGCGCGTCAGGTAGCCGTCGAAGATCGTGAAGGTGCCGCCCGGGCGCAGCACGCGCGCGACCTCGGCCAGCGCCTGCGCCAGGTCACGCGCATAGCAGAAGGCCTCGACCGCGTAGACATGGTCGAAGCTGGCGTCGGCGTAGGGCAACTGGTGGAAGTCGCCCTGGGTGAGGCTCACGTTGCTCAGCCCGAGCTGCGCCAGCCGATCTCGCGCCACGGCCTGGTTGCCCGGGGTCAGGTCGATGCCGGCGAAGCGCACCTCGGGAAACCGGGCGGCGAGGTGCGAGAGGTTGAAGCCCTGGCCGAAACCGAGCTCGAGCACGTCGTGCGGCGGCTTTTCCGGCCACGACTCGGCGAGGCGCTCGAGCTGGCCGTAGAAGTCCTTGGCATGAAAGCGCCCGTCGGCGCTGATCGCCAGGTGCATCGCGCCTTCCGACGAGTGGTGCTTGCGATAGGCGGGCGAGCATTCCTCGTAGTAGGCGATCACCTCGCCTGCGCCGAGGCCCTCGGCGCGGATCTTGTCGATGCTGAAGACGCGGTCGAGCTTGCGCAGCCGCCGGCCCAGGTCGGCGAGGCTGGGCGGGCGCGAGAACGAAGAGGGCCAGGCCATGTGTGGCGGCGATTGTCACTTGCCGCGAGAGCGCTCCGCCGGGCACACTGGGCCGCTCCTCAATCCCGCCGCCACCATGACCGCACTGACCCTTCTCCAGGCCAACGCCATCGCCAACGCCGCGCTCGCCGCTTCGCATCAGGCGGGCTACGCGCCGATGGCGGTGGTGGTGCTCGACGCCTCCGGCCACCTCAAGGCGGCGCAGCGCGAAGACGGCGCGAGCATGTTCCGGGTCGACGTCGCGACCGGCAAGGCCTGGGCCGCGATCGGCATGGGCGCCGCCAGCCGGACCCTGGCGCAGCGCGCCAAGGACAACCCGAACTTCTTCGTCACGCTCGCGGCCACCGCGCAGGGTCGATTCCTGCCGCAGACCGGCGCGGTGCTCATCAAGGATGGCGCCGGCAACGTGATCGGCGGCGTCGGTGCCTCGGGCGGCACGGGCGACGAAGACGAAGCGATCTGCATCGCCGGCGTGCTCGCCACCGGCCTGGCGCACGGCTGAGGCGTCTCGTTGCGAGGCGCGCGGCGCGGCGCAGCGCCGGAATTCAGTCGACCAGGAGGCTGAGCTCGAGCGCGCCGAACATGCTGCGCACCGGTCGCGATTCGGGCAGCACGTAGACCACGCCGCGGCCGCTGCCCAGGGTCGGCGCGACCACGGCTTCGTAGAACGCGATCGGAACGACCACGCAACCGGCGGAGATCCGGTTGTCGGCGGGGGTCGGCGACGCCAGGCGGGCCGCCCGCCGTTCCTGCACCGGTGCCGGGCGCAGGCGATGGATCGCGAGCGAGGCGGCGTAGTCGATCCAGACGATGTCTTCGCCCTTGTCGTTGCGCCCCGGCTCGGATACGAAACGGCCGGCGGGCGTGGTGCGCTCGGCGGGCGTCAGTCTGGCGGGGGCTCGGTCGCTCATGTCGCCGACGGCGAAATCGCCAGGCGCGGCGCCGAGCAGCGCCGCCGAGGCGCCGACCAATCGGCCGCCAGCTTCGAACACGTAGATCCGCGCATCGCGCTTGTCGACCACGGCGAACGGCAGGCTCTGGTTGTCGGCCCCGGCCAGCACCCAGGCTGCCGCGTAGCGTGCATCGCCCGAAGCGCGCTGGGCGCCGAAGTCCGGCGCCGCCTGACAGGCCGCGGTGCACAGCCATCCACACGCTGCCAGCAACAGCCGACCCCGACCCGACATCCCGACTCACCTCCCGGCCGTCGGTGAGCGTGAGCACCCGACGGGTAGCGGAATTGTCGTGCCCGCCGCGAGTCAGGCCGGCGTTGGGCGGGCTCGATGTCGGCCTACTGTCGGGAAATCTTCACGGCCTGCGGACGGTCCGGAGGCGTACGTGCGAGCTTCATGATCCCGTCGTACGCGCCGGCGAACACCTGGGCGCCCTGCCGGGTTTCGGGCAGCACGTAGACGACCGCCCCGCTCGCGCTCGCCAGCGGCCAGACCACCGAATCGAAGAAGGCGACCGGCACGTTGATGCAGCCGTAGGAAATGCGCCGGTCGGCCGGATTCGGCGATGCGAGCCGCTCGAGGCGACGCTCCCTCGGATCGACCACACGCACGCGGTGCATCGATACCGCCGCGTCGTAGTCCACCCAGAGGACATCTTCGTGCGAGGCGTTGCGGCCGGCGGAGGCGACGAAGCGGCCGGCGGGAGTGGTCTTCTCCTCCTGCTTGATCAGCGACATCGGCCGCGTGCCGATGTCTTCGACCGAATCGTCCCCGGGCGCCGCGCCCAGCAGCACCGGGCTGGCATCGATCAGGCGGCCGTCGGCGGCGAAGACGAACAGGCGGGCGCCACGCTTGTCGAGGACGAGATAGGGCAGGCCGCGGCTGTCGCCGGAGTCGGCGACCCAGTCGGCGACGAAGCGCGCATCGGCCGAAGCAGAGGCCGAATGGGCACGGAAATCGGCCGGGTGAAACGACTCGCTACGTTCGATCGGCGCGGCTGCGGCATGCGATGGCGCGGGGGCGCCGAGCGTCGCCAGGCCGGCGGGCGGAAGGATGAGAACGAGCGCGCCTGCGGCGAGCAGGACGCCCTGCTTCAGGCCGTCCAGGAGGTCGGACCGGAGCCCGCCCTCGAAGATCGATTTCATGGTTGAAAAGGAGCGGCCAGCGGCACCGAGGGCACCGATGGCCGCAGCAACGTCTTAGTTGCGGTCAGCGCGCGGGGCGCGTGCGGTCGACGGCGAGCCCGAGGTGTCGGTCCGGGTCGTCGACGAAGACGAAGGCCTGTCGGACGTCGAAGGCATGTCCGACGATGCAGGCCGGCTGGAGGTCGAAGGCATGTCCGACGACGAAGGCCGCATGTTCGACGAAGGCATGTTCGACGACGAGGGCCGCATGTTCGACGAAGGCATGGTCGACGAAGGCATGTTCGACGAAGGCATGGTCGTGCCGGTCGTCGGCGTCGTGTTGTTCACCGGTTGGCTCGTGTCCGCGCTGGCCGGCGCGGGCGAGGGGGCGGTCTGCGCGTAGGCGAGGCCGACGGCGCCCGCGACGGACACGGCGGCAACGGCGGAAGTGAGGGTTTTGGAAAGGCTCATCTGGAAATCTCCTGGAAACATTGAGGGGCACGGAGCCCCGAAAGTCGAGAGGCCGGCTCGAAGACCGACTGATTCACACCATAGAAGCGTCCCCGCGACCCAGGGGTCGGGCAGGGACGGCGATGCCTGTAGGAGAACGGACCCTCTGCCTGTGGCCGATGCCCGAGTCGCGACGCGGGGGCGAAGCGGGCGGCGCTACAGTCGCGGCGTGTCGACTCCCGCCCCTGCCGTTCTCGAGCTCATCGGCAACACGCCGCTGGTGCGCGTGACGCGGCTCGACACCGGACCCTGCGCCCTCTTCCTGAAGCTCGAATCGCAGAACCCGGGCGGCTCGATCAAGGACCGCGTCGGCCTGTCGATGATCGACGCCGCCGAGCGCGACGGCCTTCTCGGGCCGGGCGGCACGGTCGTCGAAGCGACGGCCGGCAACACCGGTCTCGGCCTGGCGCTGGTCGCGCGCGCCAAGGGCTACCGCGTCGTCCTCGTCGTGCCCGACAAGATGTCGACCGAAAAGGTGCTGCACCTGAAGGCTCTCGGCGCCGAGGTCCATGTCACGCGCTCGGACGTCGGCAAGGGCCATCCCGCGTACTACCAGGACCTGGCGGCGAGGCTCGCCGGCGACATTGCCGGCGCGTTCTTCGCCGACCAGTTCAACAACCCGGCCAACCCGCTCGCCCACGAGCGGACCACCGGCCCGGAGATCTGGGCGCAGATGGGGCACGACCTCGACGCGATCGTCTGCGGCGTCGGCTCCGGCGGCACGATCGCCGGGTTGACGCGCTACTTCCGCACGGTGCGGCCGGAGGTCGGTTTCGTTCTCGCTGATCCAGCCGGGTCGATCGTCGCCGAGTACACCCGCAGCGGCGCGATCGGCACGGCGGGCTCATGGGCCGTGGAAGGCATCGGCGAGGACTTCATCCCGTCGATTGCCGACCTCTCGGGGGTGCGAGAGGCCTACTCGATCGACGACACCGAGAGCTTCGGCACGGCGCGCGAGCTGCTGCGCGCCGAAGGCATTCTCGGTGGCTCGTCGACCGGCACGCTGCTCGCCGCGGCCTTGCGTTACTGCCGCTCGCGGACCCGGCCCGAGCGCGTCGTCAGCTTCGTCTGCGACACCGGCACGCGCTACCTCTCCAAGGTCTACAACGACCAGTGGATGATCGACCAGGGCCTGCTGTCGCGGCACCGCTTCGGCGACCTGCGCGACCTGGTGTCGCGGCGGGCCGAGGACGGCGGCGTCGTCAGCGTCGCACCCGACGACACCCTGCTCACCGCCTATCACCGCATGCGCCTGGCCGACGTCTCGCAGCTGCCGGTGCTGGCCAGCGGCGGATTGGTCGGCGTGATCGACGAATCGGACGTCCTGACCCGTGTGCACGGCCATGTCGACCGGTTCCAGGAGCGCGTCGACGCGGCCATGACCGATGCGCCCGAGACCCTGGCGCCGGGCGCCGGCATCGCCGAAGTCGAGGCCGTGCTCGATCGCGGCCACGTCGCCATCGTCGCCGACGCGTCCGGCTTCCACGGCCTGATCACGCGCGTCGACGTGTTGAACCATTTGCGGAGAAGCGTCACGTGAGCGAACCCACAGCCAAAGGCGCCGGCGCCGGGCACGCCTTCGCCACCCGCGCGATCCACGCCGGCCAGTCGCCCGACCCGACCACCGGCGCGATCATGCCGCCGATCTACGCGACCTCGACCTTCGTGCAGCAGAGCCCGGGGGTGCACAAGGGCTTCGACTACGGCCGCTCGCACAACCCGACCCGGTTCGCGCTCGAGCGCTGCGTCGCCGACCTCGAAGGCGGGGCCCAGGCCTACGCCTTCGCCTCGGGCCTGGCGGCCATCGCTACCGTGCTCGAGCTGCTCGACGCCGGCGCGCACGTCGTATCCGGTGACGACGTCTACGGCGGCACCTTCCGCCTGTTCGAGCGGGTGAGGAAGGCGAGCGCCGGGCACCGCTTCAGCTTCGTCGACCTGACTGATCCAGCGCGGCTGCAGGCGGCGCTCACTCCCGACACGAAGCTGGTGTGGGTGGAGACGCCGACCAATCCGCTGCTGCGCCTGGCCGACCTGCGCGCCATCGCCGAGATCTGCCATGCGCGCGGCATCCTCTGCGCCGCCGACAACACCTTCGCCAGCCCCTGGGTGCAGCGGCCCCTCGAGCTCGGCTTCGACATCGTCGTCCACTCGACCACCAAGTACCTCAACGGCCACTCCGACGTGATCGGCGGCATCGCCGTCGTCGGCGGCGGCGACCGGCTCGCACCCGTGCGCGAGCGGCTCGGTTTCCTGCAGAACGCGGTCGGCGCGATCGCCGGTCCGTTCGACAGCTTCCTGGTGCTGCGCGGCGTCAAGACCCTGGCGCTGCGCATGGAGGGGCATTGCGCGAGCTCGCTCGAGCTGGCGCGCTGGCTCGAGCAGCAGCCGCTCGTGAAGCGGGTGCACTACCCCGGGCTCACCTCGCATCTGCAGCACCAACTCGCCACCCGGCAGATGCACGGCTTCGGCGGCATGATCTCGCTCGAACTGGCCACCGACCTCGCGGGCACGCGCCGCTTCCTCGAGGGGGTTGGCATCTTCGCCCTCGCCGAGAGCCTGGGCGGCGTCGAGAGCCTGATCGAGCACCCGGCCATCATGACCCACGCGACCATTCCGGCCGAGACGCGGGCCGCGCTCGGCATCGGCGACGCGCTGGTGCGGCTCTCGGTCGGCGTCGAGGATGTCGAGGACCTGCGCGCCGACCTGCGCCAGGCCCTGGCGCGCGTCTGACCCGGGATCGCGTCGCGCATCCGGCGATGGACACGCTGCCGCTGATCGATCTGCGCGCGTCGCCTGACGAGGTCGCGCGCGGCATCGGCGAGGCCTGCCGCGCGCACGGCTTCTTCTATGTCGTCGGCCACGGCATGGATCCCGCGCTCGGGCCGCGCCTCGAGGACCTCAGCCACCGCTTCTTCGCGCTGCCCGAGGCGACCAAGCAGCGGTTCGCGATGCCGCTCGGCGGTCGTGCCTGGCGCGGCTGGTTCCCGCTCGGCGGCGAGCTGACCTCCGGTCGGCCCGACTGGAAGGAAGGCCTCTACCTCGGCAGCGAGCTCGGCGAGGATCATCCGCGGGTGCAGGCCGGCGTGCCGCTGCACGGCCGCAACCTCCTGCCCGGCGATGACGTGCTGCCCGGCTTCCGGCAGACGATAGACGCGTGGATGTCGGCGGTGACGGCGCTCGGACATCGCGTCATGGCCGGCATCGCCCGCTCGCTCGCGCTGCCCGATGACTACTTCGCGCGCCGCTACACCGCCGATCCGCTGATCCTGTTCCGCATCTTCCTGTACCCGAGCCGCCCGGTGCCCGAGGGGCTGGACGTGCGCGACGGCGTCGGCGAGCACACCGACTACGGCCTGCTCACGCTGCTGCGCCAGGACAGCGTCGGCGGCCTGCAGGTGCGAGCGGCGGCCGGCTGGATCGAGGCGCCGCCGGTACCCGACGCCTTCGTCTGCAACATCGGCGACATGCTCGACCGCATGACCGGCGGCCACTACCGGAGCACGCCGCACCGGGTGCGCCTCAACACCAGCGGCCGCGACCGGCTCTCGTTCCCGCTGTTCTTCGACCCGGACATGGCGGGGCGCATCGAGCCGATCCGCAGCGCCGCGACCGACGACCACGCGAGCCGCTGGGACGGCGCCAGCGTGCATGCGTTCGAGGGCACCTACGGCGAGTACCTGCTCGGCAAGATCGGCAAGGTCTTTCCCGACCTGAAGCGGACGGTGCTCTGACTCATGGCGGACCGACTCTTTCTCACCTGCGAGCACGCCGGCAACGTCGTCCCGAAGGAGTACGCCCACCTGTTCGTCGGCCACGAGCACCTGCTGCCGACGCATCGCGGCTGGGACCCGGGCGCGCTGAAGCTGGCGCGCGAGATGGCGAAGCGTTTCGACGCGCCGCTGTACTACGACGAGACGACCCGCCTGCTTGCCGACCTGAACCGCTCGGTCGGCACGTCCGACCTGCATTCCGAGGCGACCCGGCACCTGTCCAGAGCGGAGCGCCGGCGCCTGCTCGAGGGCTACTACTTCCCGCACCGGCGGCGGGTCGACGCCGCGCTCGCCGAGGCCGTCGCCGAAGCCAGGGCGGCCGGCGACCGGGTCGTCCATGTCGCCTCGCACAGCTTCACCCCGGAGCTGCACGGGCATGTTCGGACCGCCGACATCGGCATGCTCTACGACCCGCGCCGGCCGGGCGAGGTGGCGTTCGCGACCGCATGGATCGACGCGCTGCGCGCGAAGGACGAGGCGCTCCGGCTGCGACGCAACTACCCGTATCTCGGCGCCAGCGACGGTGTCTGCCAGGTGATGCGGCGCCGCTACCCGCCCGCGGCCTACGTCGGCCTCGAGCTCGAGGTGAACCAGCGGTACGTCGAGGCGGGCGGTCCCGCCTGGTCGAGGATCAGGCGAACACTGCTCGAGACGCTGGGCCAGGCGCTCGACCTGGCACGGCGCTGAGCGGCTAGCCGCGCGGCGCGATGGGGCCGGACTGCGGGTAGACCGGCACCGGGCCGGACTGCGGATAGGCGGGCACCGGTCCGGATGGCGGGTACACCGGAACGGGGCCCGACTGCGGGTAAACCGGCACCGGCTGCGGCGCGCCGGCGGGCGCGGGATAGCCCTGGCCGGGGGCCTGGCCCGGCTGCGGTGCCCGCGTCACGCGGGTGCGGCCGGCCGTCGTGACCAGCACCACCGGCTCGCCGACCACCCAGCCTTCGTTGCCGTTCGCCTGCACGATCGAGCGCCGCTCGCCGTTTCGCATCTGCAACAGCAGCTCGACCCCGTTCTGCGTGGTTGCGCTCTGCTCCACGGCGCCGCCGACCAGACCACCGACGACGAAGCCGACCAGGCCGGCCCAGCCCGAATTCCTGTAGCTGGCCGCGTTGGCCGCGACGACGCTGCCGGTGACCGCGCCGACGGCCACGCCGGCGCCGGTCTGGTGGCCGCCGATCGTCACCGGCCGGACCGACAGGACGGTCGCGTCCCAGATCGTCGAGATGCGCTGCGCTTCGTACGGATGGACGACGTCGGCGTTGTAGGGCGTGGCGCAGCCCGCCAGCGAGACGAGGGCCAGGGCGCTCAGGACGAGTTTCATGCTTTTCTCCAGGGATCCACCGGCAACGCACACAGCCGGCGCCAGTTGACCACAGGCGAAGCGTAGCGCGCCGCAGCGGCCATGCCGCGCAAAGAACTGTGAAGCGGGTAACGCGTCAGCCGTGCAGGCGGCTGTTGCGCGGCACGCTGGCGAGCAGGAACTCCATCTGGTCGGCCAGGATGCGCCGGCCGCGCAGGATCATGTCCTCGTGCAGGCTGGGGACATACGGCAGGTAGTGCAGCGACATGTGCGCCTCTTCCGGCAGGCGGTTGCCCTTGTGGCCGTTGCAGGCGCGGCAGGCGGTGATGCAGTTCATCCAGGTGTCGCCGCCGCCGCGCGAGGTGGGCACGATGTGCTCGCGGGTCAGGTCGTCGAGGTGGAACTCGCCGGCGCAGTAGGCGCAGACCTGCCGGTCGCGGGCGAAGAGCTTGGGGTTGCTGAGCGCCGGCGTCCGCCGCCAGGCCCGGCTCGGCACCGAGCCGCGCACCGCGACGATCGGGTGCACCTCGATCCGCGACTGGATGCCGGTGCGTCGCTGCACGCCGCCGCGCAGCACGTGAAAGGCGTCGCCGAGCGTCCAGGCGACGCCGTCGCTGGCGTAGAGAACGGCCGCCTCCTTGGCCGAAATCCAGGCCTGCGGGCGGCCGGACATGTCGAGCTGCAGGACTTCCATGACCCTCGAAGGGTAATGCATGAACCGTGCTCGGCTCAAGGCTGGCGCGGCCGGGCGGCGCCTTGCGATGCGTGGGCGCTACGCCGAACGGGCAGGGTAGAGGCCGCGCTGCTGCGCCATGAGGCGAGTGAGGCCGAGCAGGGCGCCGATGTTCGGCGTCGCCACGCCGACCCGGGCGCCGATCTCGTGGACCGCGGTGACCAGGGCATCGAGCTCGATCGGCCGGCCGGCGAGGGTGTCCTGCAGCATCGAGGTCTTGAAGCTGCCGAGCTTCCTCGCCAGGCCCATGCGCTCCTCGCCCGACTGCGGGATCGGGCAACCGATGCGCTCGCCGATGGCGGCTGCTTCGGCCATGGTGCGCATCATGAAGGCGTGGACCAGCGGGTCGTCGAGGATCGCGCTGCTCTCGGCGCCGGTGAGCGCGGAGACCGGGTTCATCGTCATGTTGCCCCAGAGCTTGTACCAGACCTCGCGGCGCACGTCGGCGCTGGCTTCGGCCTCGAAGCCCGACTCGGCGAGCGCCGCGCAGACGCTGCGCACGCGTGGCGAATCGCCGCCGTCGGGCTCGCCGACGATCAGGCGCTCGCCGAAGCCGTGCCGAACGAGCCCGGGCTCGGGGCAGGACGCGGCGAGGTGCACGACGCAGCCGAGCACCCGCGCGATCGGCAGCGCCGCGAGCAGGCGGCCGCCGGGGTCGACGCTGTCGAGGGGCGGCCCCGCCGGTCGGGCCGCGGGCATGAACCACCAGGGCACCCCGTTCATCGCCGGCAGGACGATCGTCGCCTCGCCCAGCAACGGGGCGAGGCGCGGTGCCAGGGCGGCCAGCGCCGGCGCCTTGAGCGCGATGACGACCAGGTCGTGCGGACCGAGCGCATTCGCCTCGTCGCTGGCGGCGATGCGTGCCACCGATCGCCTTTCGCCCGATTCGACGATCAGGCCGCGCTCGCGCACGTTCGCCAGTGTCGCTCCGCGCGCCAGCGCCGAGACCGCATGTCCGGCGGCGGCCATGCGCGCGGCGATCAGGCCGCCCACGGCGCCCAGACCGACGACGGCGACCTTCATCGGCACCCGCCCGTGATGAATTCTTTGGAGAGCAAGAACAAATCTCCTTGAGCGCGTGACCCGGAAGCAGCTTTTTTCTGCAAAATAGCACGATCGTTCGTTTTTGCCCGGCCGCCTCGCCGGACGCCCCAGCCTTGGATTCTGTCGCCTCCGACACCGATGACGCGCCGCCGGCCGACGCCGCCGCGCCCAAGGCCCTGATGAAGGGCCGACAGACTCGCGCCGCGATCGTCGACGCCGCGCTCGCGCTGGCCTCGCACATCGGCCTCGAGGGCCTGTCGATCGGCGCGCTCGCCGAAGTCACAGGGATGAGCAAGTCGGGCGTGTTCGCCCACTTCGGCTCGCGCGAGGAGCTGCAGATCTCGGTCGTTCGCGAGTACCACGCCAAGTTCGAGGAGGAGGTGTTTCGCCCCTCGATGGCCGCGGCGCGCGGCCTGCCGCGATTGCGCGCGCTGTTCGACCGCTGGCTGAAGCGGGTCTCGGTCGAGATCGACTCGGGCTGCATCTACATCAGCGGCGCGGTCGAGTTCGACGACCGGCCCGGCCCGGTGCGCGACGCCCTGGTCGACATGGTCAACACCTGGCAGCAGGCGCTCGAGCGGGCGATCGGCGCGGCCGTCGCCGAGGGCCACCTGCGCACCGACACCGACGCGCGCCAGCTGCTGTTCGAGATCCACGGATTGATTCTCGCCCTCCATCACGATGCCCGGTTCCTCCGCCATGCCGGCGCCGAGGAACGGGCCCGCGCGTCGTTCGAGCGCGTGCTCGCGCACTGGACCGCGCCGGGTCGTACCGATTGACTCTTCAGGAGAACCCATGCCTTCTTACACGCCGCCCTTGCGCGACATGCAGTTCGTCCTGCACGAACTTCTCGGGGTCGTCGACGAGCTGAAGGCGCTGCCGCGCCATGCCGACATCGACGCCGAGACCATCAACGCGGTGCTCGAGGAAGGCGGCAAGTTCGCGAGCGAAGTGCTCGCGCCGCTCAATGCCTCCGGCGACGCCGAGGGCTGCACCCTCGACAAGACGACGCACGAGGTCAAGCCGCCGGCCGGCTTCAAGGAGGCGTACGCGAAGTACGTCGAAGGCGGCTGGCCCTCGCTGAGCTGCGCTCCGGAGTACGGCGGCCAGGGCCTGCCGCATATCGTCAACCAGTGCTTCTACGAGATGCTCAATTCGTCGAACCAGGCCTGGGCGATGTACCCCGGCCTCTCGCACGGCGCCTATGAATGCCTGCACGCGCACGGCACGGAGGAGCAGAAGAAGCTCTACCTCGGCAAGCTGACCAGCGGCCACTGGACCGGCACGATGTGCCTGACCGAGCCGCAGTGCGGCACCGACCTCGGCCTGCTGCGCACCAAGGCCGAGCCGCAGGCCGACGGCAGCTACCTGCTCACCGGCAACAAGATCTTCATCTCCGCCGGCGAGCACGACATGACGGAGAACATCGTCCACCTGGTGCTGGCGCGGCTGCCGGACTCGCCGGCAGGCTCGAAAGGCATCTCTCTCTTCGTCGTGCCGAAATGGAAGGTGAAGGCCGACGGCTCGCTCGGCGAGCGCAACGCCATCTGGTGCGGCGGCCTCGAGCACAAGATGGGCATCCACGGCAACGCCACGGCGCAGATCGTCCTCGAGAACGCCGAAGGCACCCTGGTCGGCGAGCCGAACAAGGGCCTGGCGGCGATGTTCGTGATGATGAACGCGGCCCGCCTCGGCGTCGGCATGCAGGGGCTGGGGCTCACCGAGGTGGCCTACCAGAACGCCGCCGCCTGTGCCAAGGAGCGGCTGCAGATGCGGTCGCTCTCCGGCGCCAAGGCCAAGGACAAGCCGGCCGACCCGATCATCGTCCACCCCGACGTGCGCAAGATGCTGCTGACGGCGCGCGCCTATGCCGAGGGCGGCCGTGCCCTGGCGGTCTTCACGACGCTGCTGCTCGACAAGGAGGTGGCGAGCGACGACGAAGCGGTGAGGAAGGACTGCGCCGACATGGTCGCCCTGCTCACGCCGATCGTGAAGGCCTTCTTCACCGACAACGCCTGGATCTCGACCTCGCATTGCCTGCAGGTCTTCGGCGGCCACGGCTACATCAGGGAATGGGGCATGGAGCAGTTCGTGCGCGACTCGCGGATCAACATGATCTACGAGGGCACGAACACGATCCAGTCGCTCGACCTGCTCGGTCGCAAGGTGCTTTCCGACAACGGCGCCAAGCTGAAGAAGTTCGGCAAGCTGATCGCCGACTTCGTCGAGGAAGAGGGCGTGAGCGAGGAGATGCAGGAATTCGTGAATCCGCTCGCCGACCTCGGCGAGAAGGTGACCAAGCTCACCACCGAGATCGGCATCAAGGCGTTCAAGGACGCCGACGAGGTGGGCGCGGCCGCGGTCGACTACCTGCGCGTCTGCGGCCACCTGGTGTTCGCCTATCTCTGGGCCCGCATGGCCAAGGCGGCGCTCGCCAAGGAAGCGTCGGGCGACCCGTTCTATGCCGCCAAGCTTGCCACCGCGCGCTTCTACTTCGCCAAGCTCCTGCCGGAGACGGCCGGGCTGATCCGCAGCGCCCGCGCCGGCGTCTCGCCGATGATGGCGATGGACGCCTCGATGTTCTGAGCGGCGCGCTGCCGCCTTTTTTCGAAACACAACAAACGGAGACACGACATGACCTTCGCCTTTCGCCATGCTGCCCTCGGCCTCGCTCTCGCACTCGCTTGCAGCCTGGCCGCCGCCCAGGCCACGCCCGCGGGCCTGTGGAAGACCGTCGACGACAACACCAAGAAGGAGAAGTCGCTGGTGCGCATCGTCGAGGTCGGCGGCGTCTACACCGGCAAGGTCGAGAAGGTCATCGACCCCGACGCGCCGAAGGACGCGGTCTGCAAGGACTGAACCGACGATCGCAAGGACAAGCCGGTCGTCGGCATGACGATCATCCGCAACATGAAGGCGAGCGCCGACAAGGAGGTGTTCGAAGGCGGCGACATCCTCGACCCGAACAACGGCAAGGTCTACAGCGCCAAGCTGAAGCTG
>JANMCC010000025.1:0-7305 GCA_031360885.1 Burkholderiales bacterium
CGCCCGGCCGCCGCAAGCGCACCCGCCGCCGCACCCACCTCCGCGCCGGTCGCCGCGCCGATCGCGGCCGCGCCCGCGGCCAGCGGTGCAAGCGCGCCGGCGATCGCCCTCGCGCCCGCCACCTCGGCCAGCGCGCCGCCGCTCGCGGCCACGCTCGACGGCCGCGTGCAGGACGTCAAGAGCGACGTCATCAAGCTCAACCGCGACCTGCTGGTGCTCGAGGAGGAGCTGCTGTTCCCGGCCAATACCCAGGTGGCGCTCTTCGTCTCGATGGACGTGGGCAAGATGTTCGAGCTCGACTCGGTGCAGATCAAGCTCGACGACAAGGTCGTCGCCGCCTACCTCTACACCCCGCTCGAGGTGCAGGCGCTGCACCGCGGCGGCGTGCAGCGCGTCTGGCTCGGCAACCTGAAGACGGGCGATCACGAGCTCGTCGCCTTCTTCACCGGCAAGGGCCCGCACGACCGCGACTACAAGCGCGGCGCGACCGTGAAGTTCGAGAAGGGCACCGAGGCCAAGTACATCGAGCTGCGCATCAAGGACTCGATGGGCAAGCTGCAGCCCGAGTTCGACGTCAAGCTCTGGCAGTAGGCAGGCCGATGCGCGAAGCGTCACTCCTTCGCAACCCGCTGACGAGGATCGCCCTCGCCGCGGCGTTGGCGTTCGCCTGCGGCGGCGCCGCGGTCGCGGCCGACGAGCCGGCCAAGCCCAACCACGAGGTCAAGGACCCGTACTACGGCGACGCCCTGTTCCACTTCTTCCAGGACCACTACTTCACGTCGGTGACGACGCTGATGGCCTCGCAGCACTTCGGCCGCGTCTCGCACCATGACGAGGAGTCGGAGATCCTGCGCGGCGGCATGCTGCTGTCGTACGGCCTCACCAAGGAAGCCGGGCAGATCTTCGCCAGGCTGCTCGACAGCACCGCGCCCAAGGTGCGAGACCGGGCCTGGTTCTTCCTCGCCAAGATCCGCTACCAGCGCGGCTACCTGCCCGAGGCGGAGAACGCGCTCGCCCAGGTCGAGGACAACCTGCCGGAGAACCTGCAGGAAGACCGGCTCCTGCTGCAGGCCAACCTGCTGATGTCGCACGGCGAGTTCAACGCCGCGGCCGACGTGCTAAACAGCATGTCGCTGAAGGCGACGAGCTCGCGCTACGCCCGCTACAACCTCGGCGTCGCCCTGCTCAAGCTCAACGACACGCCGCGCAGCGTCGCCCGCGGCATGAGCATCCTCGACGACGTCGGCCGCATGCCGGCGGAGAACGAGGAGTTCCGGGCGCTGCGCGACCGGGCCAACGTCGCCCTCGGCTTCACCGCCCTCACCGAAGGCGACGCGCGGACGGCGCGCAGCTACCTCGAGCGGGTTCGCCTGAAGGGCCTGCAATCGAACAAGGCGCTGCTCGGCTTCGGCTGGGCGGCCGATTCG
Source organism: Burkholderiales bacterium (assembly GCA_031360885.1). Classification (GTDB taxonomy): domain Bacteria; phylum Pseudomonadota; class Gammaproteobacteria; order Burkholderiales; family Burkholderiaceae_C; genus Schlegelella_A. The sequence continues at coordinate 1,428 of JANMCC010000025.1, forward strand.
CTCAAGGACCCCAAGCTCGCGCTGGTGCCCTGGACCGAGCTCGCCGAGCGCGACGTCGGCGACTCGGCTGCGCTCGAGGCGCGGATCGCCGTGCCCTACGCCTACGTCAAGCTCGGCGCCTACGGCCAGGCGCTGGACCGCTACAACACGGCGATCGCCGCGTTCGAGCAGGAGAGCAAGGCACTCAAGGAATCGGTCGTGGCGCTGCGCTCGCCGAAGTGGATGGACACGCTGATCGACGCCAACCCCGGCGACGAGATGGGCTGGTTCTGGCGCCTCGGCGACCTGCCCGAGGTGCCGCACGCGGCCCACCTCTCGCAGGTGCTGGCGCAGCACGAGTTCCAGGAGGCGTTCAAGAACTACCGCGACCTGCGCTACCTGGCGAAGAACCTAGACGACTGGAAAGACAAGCTCGGCATTTTCGACGCGATGCTGGCGACGCGCCGCAAGGCCTTCGCCGACAAGCTGCCGCCGGTGCAGGCGCGCGCCGGCGACACCAGCATCGAGCTGCTGGCCAAGCGCCGTGACGCCGTCGCCAGGGAAGTGGCCGAGGGCGAGCAGGCCGGCGACGGCGTGGTCTTCGCCGACGCCAAGGAGCTCGACCTGCTCGAGCGCGTGAAGACACTGCGCGCCGCGGTCGACGCTCCCGGCGCCGATCCCGAGATCACGGTCCTGCGCGAGCGGGCCCGCCTCGCCGCCGGCCTGCTGTCGTGGCGGCTCGCGCAGAAGCAGACCGACCGCACCTGGGCGCTGCAGAAGGACCTGCAGCAGATCGAGGCCGCGCTGGTCGAGATGAGGCGGCGCGACGCCGACCTCGCGACGGCGCAGAAGGAAGAGCCGCTGCGCTTCGACCGCTTCGGCCAGCGCATCGCGGCGCTCACGCCGCTGCTCAACGTCATGATCCCGCGCGTCGCCTCCCTGCAGCGCGAGCAGCAGCGCGCGGTCCAGGACATCGCCGTCGCCGAGCTCACGCGCCAGCAGGAGCGGCTCGCCGACTACACGACGCAGGCGAGGTTCGCCCTCGCCCAGCTCTACGACCGCGCCTACGCCAACAAGGAGCCCGAACGTGCTGCCGCGAAGCCGTGACGCCTCGGCCCGCCACGGCGCGGCGGTGCTCGCGGCCTGCCTGCTCGCCGGCTGCTCGATGTTCGGCAGCGGCAAGAAGGGCACGCCCGACAACGAGCCGACGCTGAAGGTGCTCGCCGGCCGCGAGGTGCCGGTCGTGCGCGACCGCCAGGTCGCGGTCACCGAGGCGCAGGCGATCGACGCCTACCGCAAGTTCCTCGAGATCTCGCCGCGCGCGCCGCAGCGCGCCGAGGCGATGCGCCGGATCGGCGACCTCGAGATGGACCTGGCCGACAACAGGAGCGCGACCGGCAGCGACGCCCCCGACTACAAGGCGGCGATCGCCCGCTACAACGACTTCCTCAAGGCCTACCCGAACGATCCGGGCAACGACCGCGTGCTCTACCAGCTCGCCCGCGCCCACGAGCAGGGCGGCGACCTCAACACGGCGCTGAAGACGCTCGACCGGCTGGTCAAGGACTATCCGCTGAACCGCTTCCGCGACGAAGCGCAGTTCCGCCGCGGCGAGCTGCTGTTCACCGCCAAGGACTACCCGAACGCCGAGAAGGCGTTCGCCACCGTGCTCGCCGGCGGCCCCAGCGTGGCCTATCACGACCGCTCGCTCTACATGCAGGGCTGGTCGCAGTTCAAGCAGATGCGCCTCGACGACGGCCTGCGCTCGTTCTTCTCCGTGCTCGACGCCAAGATCGCCGGCAAGAGCGGCGAGGGCGGGATCGAGACGCTTTCCGGCCTGAGCCGCGCCGACCGCGAGCTCGTGGAAGACACCTTCCGCGTCACCAGCATCAGCCTGGCCAACCTCAAGGGCGCGGAGAGCATTCCCGAATTCGTCGGCGACTCGCAGGCGCGGCAGAGCTACGAGTTCCGCGTCTACGAGCAGCTCGGCGAGCTCTACATCCGCCAGGAGCGCACCAAGGACGCGGCCGACACCTTCAGCCTGTTCGCCCGCCTGCGCCCGCTGCACGCGCAGGCGCCGGTGCTGCAGGCGCGCGTGATCGAGATCTACGAGAAGACCGGCTTCGCCAACCTCGCGCTCGAGGCGAAGAAGGAATACGTCGCCCGCTACGGCGTCTCGAGCGAGTTCCGCCGCGCCAACCCCGAGGGATGGGACAAGGCGCAGCCGCTCGTCAAGACCCACCTCGCCGAGCTGGCCCGCCACTACCACGCGAGCGCACAGAAGACCAAGGCCAGCGCCGACTACCAGGAGGCGGTGCGCTGGTACCGCGAGTACCTGGTCTCGTTCCCGACCGATCCGGCGGCGCCGCAGAGCAACTTCCTGCTCGCCGAACTGCTGTTCGAGGACAAGCGCTTTGCCGACGCCAGCGTCGAGTACGAGAAGACCGCCTACGGCTATCCGGTGCATGCCAAGAGCGCCGACGCCGGCTATGCGGCCCTGCTCGCCTACGCGCAGCAGCAGAAGCAGGCGCCGCCGGCCGAGGTGCCCGCGCTGCAGAAAGCCGGCGTCGCCAGCGCCTTGCGCTTCGCCACCGCGCAACCGGCCGATCCGCGCACCGGGCCCGTGCTCGCCGACGCGGCCGACAAGCTCTACGCGCTGAAGGACAACGCGCAGGCGTCGGTCGTGGCGCAGCGGCTGCTCGACCTGCAGCCGCCCGCCGCCGACAAGGAGCGACGGGTCGCCTGGACCGTGCTCGCGCACACCTCGTTCGAGGCCAGCGCCTTCGACCGCGCCGAGAAGAACTACGCCGAGGTCCTCAAGCTCACGCCCGAGCGCGACGCTGCGCGCAACGACCTGGTCGAGCGCCAGGCCGCGGCGATCTACAAGCAGGGCGAGCAGGCCCGCGCTGCCGGCCAGACGCGCGACGCGGTCGGCCACTTCGCAAGGGTCGCCACGGTGGCGCCGCAGTCGAGCATCCGCGTCAACGCGCAATACGACGCGGCGGCCTCGCTGATCGCGCTGAAGGACTGGGACGCCGCCGCGCGCACCCTCGAGGACTTCCGCACCCGCTTCCCGAACAGCCCGCTGCAGGGCGAGGTGAGCGGCAAGCTGGCGGTCGCCTACCTCGAGAAGGGCCAGTGGGCCAGCGCCGCCGGCGAGTTCGAGCGCCTGGCGACGTCCAGCCCCGATCCGAAGATCAGCCGCGACGCGCTCTGGCAGTCGGCCGAGCTCTACGAGAAGGCCAACTCGCGACCCAACGCCACCAAGTCCTACGAGCGCTACCTGGCCAAATACCCGCAGCCGCTCGAGCCTGCGGTCGAGGCACGCTGGCGCCTGTCCAAGCTCGCTGCGGCCGACGGCAACCTCGGGCGCGAGGCGGCGCTGACGAAGGAGATCTTCTACGCCGACCAGAACGGCGGCGGCGCCCGCACCGACCGGACACGCTATCTCGGCGCGACCGCGGCGCTGGCGATGGCCGAGCCGGTGGCGGCCGAGTACCGCAAGATCGCGCTGGTCGAACCGCTGCAGCGCCAGCTCCGCCTGAAGAAGACGAAGATGGAAGAGGCGCTGAAGGCCTATGCCGTCGCCGCCGACTACGGCGTCGCCGACGTCTCCACCGCCGCCACCTTCCGCATCGCCACCGTCTACCGCGACATGGGCAAGGCGATGATGAGCTCGGAACGGCCGAAGAAGCTGAGCAAGGTCGAGCTCGAGCAGTACAACGTGCTGCTCGAGGAGCAGGCCTTCCCGTTCGAGGAGAAGGCGACCGAGCTGCACGAGGTCAACGCGCGCCGCGCTGCCGCCGGCGTTTACGACAAGTGGGTGCAGGGCAGCTTCGACGCGCTGCGCGAGCTGCGCCCGGTCCGCTACGGCAAGCTCGAGCGCAGCGAAGGAGTGGTCGATGCGATCCGCTGAGCTCGCCGCCCTCGTCGCCGGCCGCTCGGTGGCGGTGGCGCTGGCCGCCGCCCTCGCCGGCTGCGCCATCGTGATGGAGCCGCTGCAGGCGGTCCGCGACGCGATGGCGCCATCGACCGTCTCCGCCGCGCCCGCGGCGACGAACAGCACGACGCCGCGCGGCGCCACCGGCCCGAGTGCCGCAGGCACCGGCGCCGCGCCCGCCGCACCGCCGGCCGCGCCGGTCGTGACCTCCGCGCCGGCCGATGTCGCGGTGAGCCCCGAGTCGCAACGCGCCTTCGACGACGCCGCCCGGGCGCTGCGCGCCGGCCAGCACGCCGACGCCGAGCGGCGCTTCCGCAGCCTCGCCCAGGCGCATCCCGAGCTGCCCGGCCCGCACGCCAACCTCGGCCTGATCCAGCGCCAGGCGGGCAAGCTGCCCGAGGCGGTGAGCGCGCTCGAGACCGCGGTCCGCCTCAGCCCGCGCCAGCCTGTCTACTGGAACCAGCTCGGCGTCACCTACCGCCAGGCCGGCCAGTTCCCGAAGGCACGCGAGGCCTACGAGAAGGCGATCGCGCTCGATCCGGGCTACTCGGCGGCGGTGCTCAACCTGGGCATCCTTCACGATCTCTACCTGAACGACGGCGCCCGGGCGCTCGATCTCTACGGCCGCTACCTGATGCTGCAGCCGAGCGGCGACGCAACCGTAACCAAATGGGTCGCGGACCTCAAGAACCGCAAGCCCGCACCGATCACCGTGAGCCGCAAGGAGAAGGAATGACCACGCCACGGATCCCCACGCGCCTGCGCCGCGCCGCGGCGGCGGCGCTCGTCGTCGTCGCCTGTGCCGGCGCCTTCGCCGCGCCGCCTGCCAAGAAAGTCCCGCCTGCACCGTCTGCTGCCGCCCTCTCGGCGATGCCGGCGGTGACCTCGGCCTCGGCCGCCGCGCCCGACCGCGCCGACCTCGAGCGCACCCAGATCATCGGCAACCGCGAGCTGCCGAAGGTGCTCTACATCGTGCCCTGGAAGAAGCCGATTCCCGGCGACCTCTCGGGCCGGCCGCCGGTGAGCGTGCTCGACGAGGCGCTCGCGCCGGTCGACCGCGACGTCCACCTGCGCCAGGTCCAGTACGGCGCGCAGGCGCAGGCGCGGGTCGCTCCGCCGCCCGCGCCCGCCGCACCGCCTGCCAGGTAAGCCGATTCACTCATCCCCAATTCACTCGTTTTCACCGGAGATCGCCCCATGGATGCCTTCAGCACCGTCGTCAAGTTCTTTCAGGATTGCGGCTTGTTCATCTACCCGAGCGCGCTGATCATGGCGCTCGGCGTCGCCATCGCGATCGAGCGCTTTCTCTTCCTCACCAAGGCGCGCAACGAAAACCGCAAGGTCTGGGCCGAAGTGCTGCCGATGCTGCAGAAGGGCCAGTTCCGCGACGTCCAGGGCGTGACCTCGCACTCCGACGCGGCCGTCGGCAAGATCGTCAACTACGGCCTGACGCGCATGCAGAGCCCCGGCCGGCGCGAGGACTACGACGCGGCGATGGAGGAAGGCATGATGGAAATCGTGCCGCGCCTGGAGAAGCGCACGCACTACATCGCGACCTTCGCCAACGTCATCACGCTGGTCGGCCTGCTCGGCACCATCATCGGCCTGATCAAGGGCTTCACCGCGGTGGCGCAGGTCAACCCGGCGGAGAAGGCGGAGATGCTCTCGGCCTCGATCTCGATCGCCATGAACAACACCGCGTTCGCGCTGATGGTGGCGATTCCGTTCCTCCTGATCCACTCGTTCCTGCAGGCCAAGACGAGCGAGATCGTCGACGGCCTCGAGGCGGCCAAGATCAGCTTCCTGAACCTCGTCGGCCGCGTTCGCGCCGAGCAAGCGCCCGCCGCCGCGGCGCGCTGAAGCAGAGCACGGGAGGAGCGCGGCCATGCGAGTCCGCCGCCTGAAGAAGACACCGGCGCACCTGGAAATCACGGCGTTCATCAACCTGATCGTCGTCCT
>JANMCC010000035.1:0-3656 GCA_031360885.1 Burkholderiales bacterium
GCCTGGCTGATCCAGAAGCTGGTGCTCGGCAAGCTGGTCAACCAAGAAGGCATCACCCTGCTGATGGCCACGCTCGGCATCACCTACTTCCTCGAAGGCTCAGGGCAGATGCTGTTCGGCAACGACATCTACAAGATCGACATCGGCATGCCCAAGGATCCGATGTTCCTGTTCGAGAAGACCTTCCAGGGCGGCATCCTGGTGAACCAGGAAGATCTGGCGGCGGCCCTGATCGCGGCGGTGCTGGTCGCCCTGCTCGCCCTCTTCTTCCAGAAGACGGCCACCGGCCGGGCGCTGCGCGCCGTCGCCGACGACCACGCCGCGGCGCAGTCGATCGGCATCCCGCTCGACCGGATCTGGGTCATTGTCTGGTCGGTCGCCGGCGTGGTCGCGCTGGTGGCGGGCGCGATCTGGGGCTCCAAGCTCGGCGTCCAGTTCTCGCTCTCGCTGGTGGCGCTGAAGGCGCTGCCGGTGGTGATCCTCGGCGGCCTGACCTCGATTCCCGGCGCCATCATCGGCGGCTTGCTGATCGGCGTCGGCGAGAAGCTCTCCGAGATCTACCTCGGGCCGCACCTCGGCGGCGGCATCGAGATCTGGTTCGCCTACGTGCTGGCCCTCGTCTTTCTCCTGATCCGGCCGCAAGGCCTGTTCGGCGAGAAGATCATCGACCGGGTCTGAGCGATGCTGTACCGCGAGAATGGCCAGTTCAAGACGTCCTACCGGGGCGACCAGCAGATCTTTCCGATCCTGCAGGACCGGATCGCGATCGGCCTGCTGTTCGCCTTCGCCTTCGTCGCCGTTCCGCTGCTCGCCTCGGAGTACATGTTCCGCGCGATCCTGATCCCCTTCCTGATCCTGTCGCTCGCGGCTCTCGGCCTCAACATCCTGGTCGGCTACTGCGGCCAGATCTCGCTCGGCACCGGCGCCTTCATGGCGGTCGGCGCCTACGGGGCGTACAACTTCATGGTCCGCATCGACGGCATGCCCCTGATCGCGGCCCTGCTGCTCGGCGGCGCATGCGCCACCGTGGTCGGCGTGCTGTTCGGGATCCCGTCGCTGCGCATCAAGGGGCTCTACCTCGCGGTGGCGACGCTCGCCGCGCAGTTCTTCGCCGACTGGGCGTTCCTGCGCGTGCCCTACTTCACCCACAACTCGAGCTCGGGCTCGGTCAGTGTCGCCAGCCTCTCGGTGTTCGGCCTGCCGATCGAATCGCCGGTCAGCCGGTATATCTTCTGCCTCAGCTTCCTGTGCGTGTTCGGCCTGCTGGCGAAGAACCTGGTGCGCGGCCACATCGGCCGCGAGTGGATGGCGATCCGCGACATGGACGTCGCCGCCGCGGTGATCGGCATCCGGCCGATGTACGCCAAGCTCAGCGCCTTCGCCGTGAGCTCGTTCATCGTCGGCGTCGCCGGCGCGCTCTGGGGCTTCGTCTACCTCGGCTCGTGGGAGCCGGCGGCGTTCTCGATCGACCGCTCGTTCCAGCTCCTCTTCATGGTGATCATCGGCGGCCTCGGCTCGATCATGGGCAGCTTCTTCGGCGCCGCCTTCATCGTCTTCCTGCCGCTCCTGCTGAACCAGGTGCCGCAGTGGCTGGGCATTCCGCTCTCGGTCGTGACCGCCTCGCATCTCGAGTTCATGATCTTCGGCGCCCTGATCGTCTTCTTCCTCGTGGTCGAGCCGCATGGCCTGGCGCGGCTGTGGTCCACAGGCAAGGAAAAGCTGCGCCTCTGGCCGTTCCCGCATTGACCCCTTTTTCTGAAAAGTACCGATTGAAAGCCACCGTTTTTCACGCTCAGATGGCTCGTTCTCAATCACGCCCTGCCGCGTGTTTCTTTCACCTGTGGAGACAACCATGATCCTGAAGAGTTTCAAAGGCCTGCTGCTCGGCGCGACGCTGCTGGCGAGCGGGCTCGCCGCATCGACCGCTGCGCTGGCCCAGGCCAAGGAGCAGTTCTTCCCGCTGCTCGTCTATCGCAGCGGCGCCTACGCGCCGAACGGAACGCCCTGGGCCAACGGCAAGCAGGACTACATCAAGATGATCAACGCCCGCGACGGCGGGGTGAACGGCGTCAAGCTGACGTTCGAGGAGTGCGAGACTGGCTACGCCACCGACCGCGGCGTCGAGTGCTACGAGCGGCTGAAGAGCCGACCCGGAGTCGCCTTGTTCGAGCCGCAATCGACCGGCATCACCTTCGCCCTGACCGACAAGGCGCCGGGCGACAAGATCCCGCTGCTGACCGTCGGCTACGGCCTGTCGGCGGCGCAGGACGGCTTCGCCTTCGCCTGGAACTTCCCGATCATGGGCAGCTACTGGACGGGCTCCGACATCATCATCCAGCACCTGCTGAAAAAGGACGGCGGCCTCAAGGGCAAGAAGATCGCCCTCGTCTATCACGACTCGCCGTTCGGCAAGGAGCCGATCCCGCTGCTGCAGGAGCGCGCCAAGCTCAACGGCTTCGAGCTGCAGCTGATTCCGGTGGCCGCCCCCGGCGCCGAGCAGAAGGCCGCCTGGCTGCAGGTGCGGCAGAGCCGCCCCGACTACGTGCTGCTCTGGGGCTGGGGCATCATGAACTCGACCGCGCTGAAGGAAGCGCAGGCCACCGGCTATCCGCGCGAAAAGATGTACGGCGTGTGGTGGGCGGGCGCCGAGCCCGACGTACGCGATTCAGGCGAAGGCGCCAAGGGCTACAACTCGCTGGCGCTGCACACCGCCGGCCAGCAGCCCAAGGTGATCCAGGACATCCTCAAGTTCGTGCACGAGAAGGGCCAGGGCTCGGGCCCGAAGGACGAGGTCGGCTCGGTGCTCTACACACGCGGCGTGCTGATCCAGATGCTCGCGATCGAAGGCGTTCGCCGGGCGCAGGAGCGCTTCGGCAAGGGCAAGGTCATGACCGCCGAGCAGGTGCGCTGGGGCCTGGAGAACCTATCGCTCGACCAGAAGCGGCTCGACGCGCTCGGCTTCGCCGGCGTGCTGCGGCCGATCTCCACGTCCTGCGCCGACCACATGGGCTCGACCTGGGCGCGGATCCAGACCTGGGACGGCTCGAAGTTCTCGATGTCCTCCGACTTCATGCAGGCCGACGAGCAGATCATCAAGCCGATGGTCAAGACCGCCGCCGACAAGTACGTGAGCGACAAGAAGCTGACGCGCCGGACTTCCGCAGACTGCCAGAGCTGAGCGTGAGCGGCGCTCCCCTTCTCGATGTCAACGGCATCGAGGTGATCTATTCGCACGTCATCCTCGTGCTGAAGGGAGTGTCGCTCCAGGTTCCCGAAGGCAAGGTCGTGGCTTTGCTCGGCGGCAACGGCGCCGGCAAGACGACGACCCTGCGGGCCGTGAGCAACCTCCTTCGCGCCGAGCGCGGCGAGGTGACCAAGGGCTCGATCGAGTTGCGCGGCGAGCGGATCGAGCGTCTGAGCACCTCCGACATGGTCGAGCGCGGCGTGATCCAGGTGATGGAAGGCCGGCACTGCTTCGCCCACCTGACGATCGAGGAAAACCTGATGACCGGCGCCTACACGCGCAAGGACGGCAGGGCCGCGGTCGCGGCGACGCTCGAGAAGGTCTACCGCTACTTCCCCCGCCTGAAGGACCGCCGCGGCTCGCAGGCGGCCTACACCTCGGGCGGCGAGCAGCAGATGTGCGCGATCGGCCG
>JANMCC010000040.1:0-15072 GCA_031360885.1 Burkholderiales bacterium
GCGCGGGCGCCGGCGCCGGCGGAGCGACCGGCGCCGGAGCCACCTCGACCGGCGCGGCGACGCGCTCGACCGGCGCTTCCGGCAAGGGCGGCGCGTCGTCGCGACGGGTGCGCGACTTGACGACCCACCAGCCGAGCCCCAGGCCCGCCAGCACCAGGGCGGCGGCGATGATCCATGCAGTCGTTGTCGTCATGGCGCGTAGCGAATCCGGTAGATGACGCCGGCCAGGTCGTCGCTCACGAGCAGCGAGCCATCGGGCATCACGAGCACATCGGCGGGCCGGCCCCAGGCCGACTCGCCCTGCAACCAGCCGTAGGCGAAGGGCTCGGGCGTGCCGGCGCGGCCCTGGGCGTCGACCGCGACGCGGGCGATCTGGTAGCCGACCTTGCTGCCGCGGTTCCACGAGCCGTGCTCGGCGATGAACACGTTGCCGCGGTAGGCCTCGGGAAACTGGGTTCCGGAATAGAAGCGCATGCCGATGGCGGCGACGTGCGCGCCGAGCAAGGCCGCCGGCGCGACGAACTCCTTGCACGCGCGCTTCGCGCCGAACTCGGGATCGGCGCTGTTGCCTTGATGGCAGTACGGAAAGCCGAAGTGCTGGCCGGGCTGGGCCACGCGGTTGAGCTCGTCGGCCGGCAGGTCGTCGCCGAGCATGTCGCGGCCGTTGTCGGTGAACCAGAGCGCCTTGTCGGCCGGGTTCCAGTCGAAGCCGACGCTGTTGCGCACGCCCCGGGCCACGGTCTCGAGGCCGCTGCCGTCGGCGTTCATGCGCTGGATCACGCCGTGCCGCTCGCCGGTCTCGCAGACGTTGCACGGCGCGCCGACCGGGACGTAGAGCTTGCCGTCGGGACCGAAGGCGATGAACTTCCAGCCGTGGTGGCGCTCGCTCGGGAAGCGGTCGTTCACGACCACCGGCGCCGGCGGCTGGGCGAGGCGGCCGTCGATGGCGTCGAAGCGAAGGATGCGCGAGACCTCGGCGACGTAGAGGCTGCCCTCGCGCCAGGCCACGCCCGAGGGCATCTCGAGGCCGCTGGCGATCGTGCGCACCGGGCCGGCCTTGGCGCCGTCGATCTCGAACGCATAGACCTTGCCGGCAGACCGGCTGCCGACGTAGACGACGCTCTTGCCATCGGCGCTGCGGCCGAGCGCCATCTGCCGCGCGTTCGGCACCGCATCGGTCAGCAGCTCGATGCGAAAGCCCGCGGGCAGGCGCAGCTTGTCGAGCTGCACCGCGGCCCGCGCCGGCAGCGCACTGCCCGCGCAGAGGGCGAGCGCCAGCAGCGCGCCGGCCAGGCGCCACGACGGCCGCGAACCGGGCCCGGTCGAGATCGGGAAGCTGGGCATCGAAACGGATCGACGGGAGCGAAAACCCATGAGGGTATCAGCGTCTTCCGACCATTGCCTCGATCTCCCCGGCCGGCAGTCCGACCTTGCCGCCGGCGGCGACGATCTCGCCCCAGGTGACGGCGTCGACCGGCACCCCGGCGACGAGCCGCGCCGCGCGCATCGCCCGCTCCGGCTCGCCCGGCGTGAGCACGCGCTCCACGCCCGGGGCGGGCGGCGAGGCGGTGCTCCAGGCGACGAACGACTCCATCTCCTGCGCGAGGTTGGCCGCGGTGCCGAGCTGCTCGGCGTCGACGATGACCGAGAACATGCTGTTGAGGACGCGGCGGCGGCCATCGGTCACCGGGCCGGCGGTGGCGCCGCCGGCGAGCGCGCCGCCGAGCAGCTCGCAGATCAGCGCCAGGCCCGAGCCCTTGTGCTCGCCGAACGGCAGCAGCGCACCGATCGGCTCGATCACGGTATAGCGCGGGTTCGTCGTCGGCTCGCCGTGGTCGTCGATGATCGTGCCGGGCTCGAGCTCGACCCCCTTGTTGAAGGCGACGCGGGTCTTGCCCTGGGCGATCTTGCTGGTGGCGAAGTCGAGCACGATCGGCTCCTTGCCGGGCCGCGGAATGCCGACGCAGAACGGGTTGGTGCCGATGCGCGCGTCGCGGCCGCCGAAGGGCGCGACGATCGGCCGCGACAGCACGTTCACGAAATGGATCGAGACCAGGCCGGCGGCTATGCACTGCTCGGCCCAGTGGCCGATGCGCCCGAGGTGGTGCGAATGCGCCAGGCCGACGACGCAGACGCCGTGCTGCTTCGCCCGCTCGATGCCGAGCGCCATCGCCTCGGCGCCGATCACCTGGCCGTAGCCCTGGCCGCCGTCGAGCGTGAGCAGGGCGCCGCTGTCGGCGCGGACCACGACGTGCGCGTCGAGCTTCAGGCCACCCTCGAGCACCGCGTCGATGTAGCGCGGCACCATGCCGACGCCGTGCGAGTCGTGGCCGCGCAGGTTGGCCTCCACCAGGTTGGCCGCGACCTGCGCGGCTTCGCGCTCCGAGGAGCCGGCGGCGCGAACCACGGCGGTGACGGCGGCGACAAGCGCTTCGGCGCGAAAGACAAAGGTGTCGGTCATGGGCCTCGTTCCGGGGGGTGCGCAGGTAAAGGAAGGCGAACGCGTCTGCGGGACCTGCGCAACGGTGGCACAGTAGCGGCGGCGAGTGCTCTTCGCCTCGTCGCAAACCCCATGCGCAGTTCCCGCCGCTCATTGTTTCGCCGCGAGTCTCTCGCCGGCCTGATCGCCGGGCTGGCCCTCGCCCTGCCCCTGGCCGCCGCCGCGGCCGAGGCGCGCACCGGCCAGATCTACCAGCAGCGCGCCGCCGACGGCCGCATCGTCCTCACCGACCGGCCCTCCGCCACCGCCGTCACCGAGCGCACCTGGCAGGTCGAGCGCGAAGACCCGGCGGCGGCGGCGCAGCGCGCCTTCGACGTGCGCCGCGAGGCCGAGGCGGTGAGCGAGCGTGTGCAACGCCGCATCGACGCCCAGGAGCGCCTCGCCGCCGCCGAGCAGGAGCGCGCCTGGCAGATGCAGCGCGACCGGCAGACGGCGCGCTACGAGGACTACTACCCGGCCTACGGCTATGCGGGTACCTACCCGAACCGACCGTTCCGCTACACGAACACGAAGCCGCCGTTCTTCGAGCTGGGCACGCAGAACATCGGCATCGGCAGCCCGCCGAAGCGGCCGATGCCGCATCCCTCCCGCCCGGGCCGGGTCAGCGCACCAGCATCGCCCTGAAGTCGTTGACGTTGGTGAAGGTCGGCCCGGGCACCACCAGGTCGCCGAGCGCGCTGAAGAAGCCGTAGGCGTCGTTGCGGTCGAGCAGGGCGCGCGCCGAGAGGCCGAGCGCCGCGGCCCGCGCCAGGGTGTCGGGGGCGACGAAGGCGCCGGCGTTGTCCTCGCTGCCGTCGATGCCGTCGGTGTCGGCGGCCAGCACATGCACTTGCGGCGCGCCCTGCAGGGCGATGGCGCAGCCGAGCAGGAACTCGGTGGCGCGGCCGCCGCGGCCCGGCTCGCCGGGGCGCACGGTGACCGTGGTCTCGCCGCCCGAGAGCACGACGCACGGCCGCTCGAACGGCTGGCCGCGGCGGGCGATCTGCCGCGCCAGCGCCGCATGCACCTTGCCGACCTCGCGTGACTCGCCCTCGATCTCGTCGCCGAGGATGTAGGCGGCGACGCCCGCGGCACGCGCCGTCGCGGCCGCGGCCTCGAGCGAGCGCTGCGGCGTGGCGATGGTGTGCACCACGTTGCCCGCGAACACAGGGTCGCCCGGCTTGGGCGTCTCGAGCTCGCCGCTCAGAAGGCGCGCGCGGATCGCCGGCGAGACGGCGATGGCGTAGCGGTCGATCACCGCGAGCGCGTCGGCGCAGGTCGTCGGATCGGGCACGGTCGGGCCGCTGCCGATCGTCGCGGCTGCCTCCCCGGGCACGTCGCTCACCAGCAGGCTCACCACCCGCGCCGGCGCGCAGGCCTGGGCCAGCCGGCCGCCCTTGATCGCCGACAGGTGCTTCCTCACGCAGTTCATCTCGTCGATCGCCGCGCCGCTCTTCAGCAGCGCGCGGTTGATCGCCTGCTTTTCCTCCAGGCCGATGCCGCCGGCGGGCAAGGCGAGCAGCGACGAGGCCCCGCCCGAGATCAGGCAGAGAACGAGGTCGTCGGCGCCCAGGCCGCGGGCGAGCGCGCCGATCCGCCCGGCGGCGCGGCGGCCGGCCTCGTCGGGCACCGGATGCGCCGCCTCGACGACCTCGATCCGGCTCGAGCCGCTGCGTTGCCGCGCGGCGAAGGCGGGCGGCAGGTAGTCGTAGCGGGTCACGACCAGGCCGCTGATCCGCGCGCCCGCCGGCCAGGCCGCGTCGACCGCAGCGGCCATCGCGCCGCCGGCCTTGCCCGCGCCGAGGACCAGGGTGCGGCCCCTGGGCGGCGCCGGCAGGAAGGGCGCGATCGTGGTCGCGTCGGGCAGGGCGGCGGCGACCGCCGCATCGAACAGCGATCGCAGGAAGGCACGCGGCTCGAGGGCGGGCGAAGGCATGGCGGCGATTGTCCCGCAGCGGCCGAGTTCGGCCGGGGCCGCGAACTGCGCCACGTTTGCCCCCCTGTTCGTCGCGCCGACCCGGCCTGCAGGGCGCAGCATCGCGGGCGCGGCGGTTTGCCGCGGTCCCTTCGACCCGTTCCGTGTCCGATCTCCGGCCCGCCAGGCCCCTGCGCTTCGGCATCCATTCCCGCCTGCTGCTCGTGACCCTCGCGATCGGCCTGCTGTTCGTCCTCTACATCGCGTTCAACACGGCGCGCCAGTCGGGGCGCGACCTCCTGCACGCGCGCGAGCAGATCCGCCTGGTCGCCGGCCTGGCCGGCGCGCGTCTCGACGAGCACCTCGGCGACGTGACCCGGCTCCTGCATTCGCTCGCCGCCACCCTGCCGGTCGAGAGCAACGAGGTCGAAGGCAACGACGCCTCCCTTCGCCGCCTGGTGCCGACCTTTCCGCTCAACCTGACCAGCGTCTCGCTCTGGGGACCCGACGGCGCGAACATCGGCTCGTCCGAGGAGCTGCCGGCCTCGGGACGCCCGAGCGCCGCCGACCGGCCGTTCTTCATCGCCGCGATGGCCGGCCCCGGCCTCGCCGTCGAAGCGCCGCTGCGCCTGCAGAAGGGCGGCGAATGGATCGCCGTGTTCGCGCTGCCGATCGTGCGCGAGGCGAAGACCATCGCCGTGGTCTCGGTCTCGACCCGGCTGCAGACGCTGACCAGCCTGCTCGACCCCGAGTCGACCCTGCCCGCGGGCGCGGTGATCTCGCTGATCGATGCCGAGGGCCGCATGGTCGCACGCTCGCTCGAGCCGGAGCGCTGGATCGGCCAGCCGGCGCCGATGGACCGGACCCTGCTGCTGCGCCGCTTCGCCGAAGGGCGCGGCAGCGCCGAGAACACCGGCGTCGACGGCATCGCCCGGATCGCCGGCTTCGCCCGCGCCCGCACCGTCCCGTGGCTGGTCTATGTCGGCATCCCGATGGACTCGGCGATGGGCCCGGCCGGGACGAACGCGAGAGAGAGCCTGGCCCTCGGCATCGCCATGCTGCTGGTCGGCCTGGTGCTCGCGGCCTGGGTCGCGAGCCGGATCGCCCGTCCCCTGCGCCAGCTCAGCGCCGACGCGCGCCTTCTCGGCGAAGGCCGCTTCGAGCACCGCACCGAGGTCGCGACCGGCAGCGAGATCGGCCTGCTGGCGCACACGCTCAATCGCATGGCCGCGGCCCTGCAGGAGCGCATCGCCGCGGCGCAGCGCAGCGAAGAGCGACTGATGCTGGCGCTCGAAGGCTCGGAGCAGGCGCTCTTCGACTGGGACATCGCCGGCAACAGGATCTTCTACAGCGCCCGCGCCTCGACCCTGCGCGGCGGACCCGAGCTGCCCTCGGAGATGACCCCGGACGAGATGCGCGCTCTCGTCCACCCCGACGATGTCGCCGCCGTGCAGCAGCGCGTGAAGGAGGCGCTGACCGGCAAGGCGCCGATCTACGAAGCGCAGTTCCGGGTCCGGCACAAGGACGGCCGCTGGCTCTGGCTGCACGGCCGCGGCCGCGTCGTCGAGCGCGACGCCGCGGGCCGAGCGCTGCGGCTGGTGGGCACCGACGCCGACGTCACCCGGCAGAAGGCCGCCGAACAGCTGCTGCGCCAGCGCGCCGAGTTCGACGCCCTCACCGGCCTGCCGAACCGCGGCCTCTTCAACGACCGCCTGGAAGGCGCGATCGAGCGCGCCCGGCGCAGCGGCAAGACGATGGCCCTGCTGTTCCTCGACATCGATCACTTCAAGGGCGTGAACGACTCGCGCGGCCACGGCGCCGGCGACGCGCTGCTCAGGATCGTCGCCGAGCGGATGCTGGCGACCGTGCGCGGCGTCGACACGGTCGCCCGCCTCGCCGGCGACGAGTTCACCGTCATCCTCGAAGGCCTGGCCGAGCCGGCCGACGCCGAGGTGGTGGCGATGAAGCTGGTGGAGGCGCTGCGCCCGCCGATGCGGATCGGCGACGCGCTGGTCAGCGTCTCGACCAGCGTCGGCCTGGCCGTGCTCGAGGCCAGCGACGACGGCGCGAGCCTGCTGCGGCGCGCCGACGAGGCGCTCTACGAGGCCAAGCGCGCCGGCCGCGACCGCTACGTGAAGAGCCCCGCCGCCGCCGCGCTCTGAGGCGCGGCCCGGCGCGGAGCCCGCCTCAGCCCATCGCCGGCTTGCCGGCGTTGAACATCCAGGCGGTGCCGAAACGGCCGACGAGCATGCCGAAGGATTCGACCCAGAAGGTCGGCGCCATCGGCATCGTCACCTTGCCGCCGGCTGACAAGGCGTCGAACACCTTCTTCGCCTCGGCCACCGAAGGGTACGAGAGCGAAAGCGAGAAGCCGTGCATGCCGGCGTACGGCTGGCCCGCCATGGTGTCGGAGGCCATCAGCCGGCGGTCGCCGAGCGTCAGGCTGGCATGCATGATCCGGTCGGGCGAGCCCGGCGGCATGCCCGCCGAGGGCGGCGCCTCGGCCTGCGTCATCATCATCTCGAGCTTGCCGCCGAGCGTCTTCTCGTAGAAGCGCATCGCCTCGGCGCAGTTGCCGTCGAAGAACAGGTAGGTGTCGAGCGTGCTCATTGGGAACCTCCGTGCTGCGCACTCCGGTATTCGCCCTTGGGGCGGCCCGGCGGGCTCATGTCGTCCCCTTGGCCGCCGACGTGCGCTGCATTTGCTCGAAGCCCTCGGCCGCCTTCCGCACGTCGGCAGGGAAGTCGGCCATTTCCTGGACCTGGCGGATCTCGATGATCTCGTTCGGCCCGCCGGGACAGCGCTTGGCCCACTCGATCGCTTCTTCCCTGGAGCGGACCTGGATCATCCAGTAGCCGCCCAGCACTTCCTTGGCCTCGGCGAAGGGGCCGTCGGTGACCTTGGCCTTGCCGCCCTCGAAGCGGACGCGCGCGCCCATCGAGGGCGGGTGCAGGCCGTCGAGGGCGAGCAGCACGCCGGCCTTCTGCAGGGCCTCGTTGTATTTCATCATTGCCTCGACCGCCTTGGCGTCGGGCATCGTCCCCGGGGCGGCACTCTCGTAGCCCTTGGGGATCATCAGCATCATGAATCGCATCGTCGTCGCTCCGGGTGAGTTGCGTGAAGACCTTGCGGCCTCATCACCACGACGTACCACCGGCGGCGGTTTCGACGCCGCCGCCGTCCTTTTTTGTAACAGCCGTCAGACCGGCTGCTTGACGATGCGCAGGTAGGGCTTCGGCGCCTTCCAGCCCTCGGGATACTTCTGCTTCGCCTGCTCGTCGCTCACGCTGCCGGCGATGATCACGTCCTCGCCGTGCTTCCAGTTCACCGGCGTCGCCACCTGGTGCTTGGCGGTGAGCTGGATCGAGTCGAGCACGCGCAGGATCTCGTCGAAGTTGCGCCCGGTGGTCATCGGGTAGGTGAGGGTCAGCTTGATCTTCTTGTCCGGGCCGATGACGAAGACCGAGCGCACGGTGGCGTTGTTCGCCGCGGTACGGCCGTCGGCGCCCACCTCGTCGGCGGGCAGCATGTTGTAGAGCTTGGCGACCTTCAGGTCGCTGTCGCCGATCATCGGGTACTTGACCTCCGAGCCCTGGGTCTCGTGGATGTCCTTGGCCCAGGAGCTGTGCCGGTCGACCGGGTCGGCCGACAGGCCGATCAGCTTGGCATTTCGCTTGGTGAACTCGGGCTCGATTTTTGCCATGTAGCCGAGCTCGGTGGTGCACACCGGCGTGAAATCCTTCGGGTGCGAGAACAGGATCGCCCACTTGTCGCCGATCCACTCGTGGAAACGAATCCTCCCCTGGGTGGTTTCGGCTTCGAAATCGGGCGCGATGTCGTTGATGCGCAGGGACATGGGGGCTCCTCGGGTCTTCTGTGGGGGGAGCAGTATGCCGCGCTATGCTTGTCCGCGAGAGGATCGCGCCCACCGGGGCCTGCCGCCATGTTGATCAACTTCTTCTTCACCCTGCGCGCCGCCAAGCTGAAGGTCTCGGTCAAGGAATACCTGACCTTGCTCGAAGCGATCAAGTCGGGCGTGATCGACGACCCCGAGACCGGCCCCACCGTCGACAGCTTCTACTACCTGGCCCGCACCTCGCTGGTCAAGGACGAGGCCCAGTTCGACAAGTTCGACCGCGCCTTCGCCGCCTACTTCAAGGGCGTGGAGCTGCTCGCCGACTTCACCCAGGACATCCCGCTCGAATGGCTGCAGAAGAAGTTCGAGCTCGAGCTCTCGGCCGAGGAGAAGGCGGCGATCGAGAAGATGGGCTGGGACGAGCTGATGGAGACGCTGAAGAAGCGCTTCGAGGAGCAGAAGAAGCGCCACGAAGGCGGCAGCAAGATGATCGGCACCGGCGGCACCTCGCCGTTCGGCGCCTACGGCTACAACCCGCAGGGCATCCGCGTCGGCCAGGAGAAGAGCCGCAACAAGAGCGCCGTGAAGGTCTGGGACCAGCGCCAGTTCAAGGACTACGACGACAACCTCGAGCTCGGCACGCGCAACATCAAGGTCGCGCTGCGGCGCCTGCGCCGCTTCGCCCGCGAAGGCTCGGAAGAAGAGCTCGACCTCGACGACACCATCCGCAAGACCGCCGCCAACGCCGGCTGGCTCGACATCAAGATGGTGCCCGAGCGGCACAACAAGGTGAAGGTGCTGCTGCTGATGGACGTGGGCGGCACGATGGACGAGCACATCCATCGCGTGGAGGAGCTGTTCTCGGCCGCCAAGAGCGAGTTCAAGCACCTCGAGTTCTTCTACTTCCACAACTGCGTCTACGACTTCATGTGGAAGAACAACCGGCGCCGCTACAGCGAGAAGTTCCCCACCTGGGACATCATCAGGAAGTACAACAAGGACTACAAGCTGATCTTCGTCGGCGACGCGACCATGAGCCCGTACGAGATCCTGCAGCCCGGCGGCAGCGTCGAATACAACAACGAGGAACCGGGCGCCGAGTGGCTGCAGCGGCTCACCAATGCGTTCCCGAAATTCGCCTGGATCAACCCTGAGCCGCAAGGCGTGTGGGGCTATCGGCAGAGCATCTCGGTGATCCAGCAGCTCATGAACCAGCGCATGTTCCCGCTCACCTTGCCTGGGCTCGAAGGAGCCATGCGACTGCTCGTCAAATGACGTTCGGCACAGCGCTGCTGCGAGCGCTGTGGATCGGATGCCTGGCGGCGCTGCTGGGCGGCTGCGCCGGCTTGCCCTTCTTCGGCAAGGACGAGGCGAGCACCTCCGAGACGCCCGAGCCCGAGGTCCAGCTCTACGAGGTGGAGGTCGATGCACCCACGGAGGCGCTGCGCACCCTGCTGCTGCAGTACCTGGACCTGGCGCGCTTCCAGAAGGCGCCCAAGTCCGATGCGATCGGCGGCGCCGAGCTCGACCGGCTGGCGATCGTCGCGCCGGCGCAGGCCCGCGCCCTGCTCGAGACCGAGGGCTACTTCGACGCCGAGGTGAAGATCGAGCAGACCCCGGCCCGGGGCGGCGCGCTGCCGCAGATCAAGCTCACGGTCGTGCCCGGCCCGCGCGTGCGGGTGCGAAGCGTCGCCATCGATTCCACGGTGCCGCTGGCGCCGCGCACGCCCACGAGCGAGGAACCCTGGACCGACCGGCTCGAGCGGCTGCGCCGCGACTGGTCGCTCAAGCCCGGCGAGCCGTTTCGCCAGACCGGCTGGACCAGCGCCAAGAACGCGACCATCGGTGAGCTGCGCAGCGACGGCTATCCCGCCGCGGCCTGGCGGGCGACGCACGCGCGCGTCGACGCCACCGAGCGCAGCGCGGCGCTCGAGGCGACGTTCGACCCCGGCCCGCTGTACCACCTCGGCCCGATTCGCGTGGAAGGCATCAGCCGCTACGACGAGATCGCGGTGCAGCGGCTGGCCACCTTCGCGCCCGGCGACGTCTACAACGAGAAGCTGCTGCTCGACTACCAGGAGCGCCTCACCAAGATCGGCCTGTTCGAAGGCGGATCGGTCGAACTCGACGCGACCGGCCCGCCCGAGGCCGCGCCTGTGGTGGTGAAGGTGAAGGAGCTGCAGAAGCAGCAGGCGACCTTCGGCATCGGCTTCAGCGCCAACACCGGCGGGCGGGTTTCGCTCGAGCACTACGACCGCAAGGTGTTCGGCCTGCCCTGGGTCGCGCACAGCAGGCTGAGCTACGGCTCCAACCTGAAGTCGATCGGCACCGAGCTCACCTCGTACCCGAAGGAAAGGCTGTGGCGCAACCTCGCCGCGGCCAACTTCGAGCAGCTCGACGCCGCCGACGAGACGCGCAACAGCTGGACGGCGCGCGTCGGCCGCTCGCAGGACACCTCGCGCTTCGAGCGCCTCTACTACCTTGAGGCCTCGCATGCCCAGTTGACGAGCGCGCCGCTCTCCAGCTCGAGCGATGCCGTGTCGGCGAACTACCACTGGCTCAAGCGCGACCTCGACAACATCCTCGCCCCCACCGAAGGCAGCACGCTCGCGCTGCACGGCGGCCTCGGCGTCGGCCGCGGCGTGGAGACGCGCTCCGACGAAGCGGGCGAGGAGAAGGCGCGCGGCCCCTTCGTCAGCGCCTACGCGCGCTACAACTGGTACCGGCCGTTCGGCCGCTGGTTCGCGAACGCCCGCATCGAAGCCGGCGAGGTGTTCACGAAGAGCCGGATCTCGGTGCCCGACACGATCCTGTTCCGCGCCGGCGGCGACGGCTCGGTGCGCGGCTACGACTACCGCACCCTCGGCCCCACGCGCAACGGCGCCGTCGTCGGCGGCGAGGTGCTGCTCACCGGCAGCATCGAGCTCGAGCATCCGATCAGCGCCCGCTTGCCGGCGCTGCTCGGCGCGGTGTTCGTCGACGCCGGCAACGCCGCCGACCGCTGGGGCGACATGCGGCCGGTGGTCGGCTACGGCGTGGGCGTGCACTACCGCAGCCCGATCGGCCCGCTGCGCCTCGACGTGGCCTACGGCCAGGACGTGCACCAGTTTCGCCTGCATCTGAGCGTGGGCATCAACTTCGGCGCCCGCTGATGGCCGAGAGCGACGCCCTCGCCGAGAGGCCGCCCGAAGCGCCGGCGCCGGCGCCAACGCCGCGCCGGCGTCGCCGCTACGGACGTTGGCTCGGCGGCGGCGTGGCGTTGCTGGTCGTGCTCGCGGCGATCGCCCTCGGCGTGCTCGCCTGGGCGCTGCGCACCGCCGCGGGCAGCGCCTGGGTCGTGACGCTGCTTCCGCAGCTCGCGGTGGTCGCGCCCCGGGGCTCGCTGCTCGGCGACTTCTCCGCCGAGCGCATCGACATCACCCTGCCCGGCAAAAGCGGCACGCTCCGCCTGGACGCGCCGCGCTGGCAGGCGCTGGCGGCGACCCGCGGCAGCCACGGCCGCTGGCTGCACCTGACGATCGCCACCCTGCATGCCGCGCGCGTGACCCTGCTGCCGGGCAAGGAGGCGCCAGCAAGCACGCCGATGTCGCCGCCCGAGACGTTGCGCCTGCCGGTGGAGATCGAGATCCGCGAGCTGCGCGTCGACGAGCTGCGGATCGGCGCGGAGGAGACCGCGTTCGCCTTGCGCGCGTTGCGTGGCCGGGTGCACCTCGGCGACGACGGCGGCGCCCTGCACCGCTTCACCGAGCTGAGCGCGAACCACGAGCGGGCGAGCGCTTCGGGAGCCGTGACGATCGGGGCGGATGCGCCGTTCGCGATCGATGCGCGGCTGGCGGCGTCTTCCGCGGCGGTGGCGGTGTCTGCATCCGCATCCGCGTCCGGGCCGGCATTGGCGCGAGCATCCGCTCCGGCAGCGGCGCCGGTAGTGGCGCCGGTAGTGGCGCCGGCATCCGCGCCGGCGCTCGCTTCGACCGTCCTGCCGGCCTGGCAGGCGAGCGCGACCGCCACCGGACCGCTCGCCGCGCT
The DNA here is from genome assembly GCA_031360885.1 of Burkholderiales bacterium. Classification (GTDB taxonomy): domain Bacteria; phylum Pseudomonadota; class Gammaproteobacteria; order Burkholderiales; family Burkholderiaceae_C; genus Schlegelella_A. The sequence goes on from JANMCC010000040.1 coordinate 12,277, forward strand.
CGCCGTCGCCGCGAGCGCGCGCGTCGCCGCCGCGCCGCCGCACGGCGCGCAATCGCTCGACGCGAAAGCGGTGGTGCGGCCCTTCGCCGCCTGGCCGCTCGGCGAGCTGCAGGCCACGACCGAGGCGCTCGATCTCTCCGCGTTCGCGAGCGGCGCGCCCGCCACCAGCCTCAGCGGCCGCGCCACCGCCACCACCAGCGGCCTCGACCGCCCGGCGCTGGTGGCGCTGGAGCTGCGCAACGCGCGCGCCGGCCGCTGGAACGAAGGCCTGCTGCCGGTGCAGCGACTCAGCGCCGAGCTGCGCGCCCGCCCCGACGACCCGGGCACGATCGACGTGCAGACGCTTGCCGCCGAGCTCGGCTCGAGCCGCCTCGGCGGCGGGCGAATCGCCGGCCGCGGCCGCTGGACCGCGGACCGCTGGAACGTCGAGCTCGATCTCGACAAGCTCCGGCCCTCCGCGCTCGACGCGCGCGCGCCCGAGACCGCGCTCGACGGCAAGCTCGCCGCCACCGGCACCGGCTTCGCCGCGCCCGGCGCCGACGCGGCGCGCGTGGAGCTGCGCGCCGACCTCGCCGGCCCGCTTGCTGACCGCCGCCGCGCGCGCGGCGCGCCGCAGGCCGCGCACCTTCGCTTCGAGGCGAGCGCGAGCGCGCGCGAGGTCGACCTGCGCAGCGCCGAAGCGAGCCTGGGCGCGGCCAGGGCCACGCTTGCCGGCAAGCTGACGCGGACGGCCGCGAACGCGCCCTGGCACGCCGCGGGCAAGGCCGCGCTCGCCGACTTCGACCCGGCGCCGTGGTGGCCCGGCGATGCCGGTTCGCTGCTCGCGCGCGGCGCCAACCGGCTCAATGCGAAGGGCGAGTTCGACCTCGACCTGCCCACGGCGACCGATGCGCCCGGGTTCCGCCTGCTCGCGGCGACGCGCGGCAAGGCGACGCTCGCGCTCGCCGGGAGCGTGCTCGCCGGCGTGCCGCTGCAGGGCGAAGCGAGCTATGCGAACAACGACGGCAACGCGCGCACGAGCTTCGACCTGCTGGCCGCCGGCAACCGGGCGCGCGGGCAGGGCCGGATCGCCGCGAGCGCGGCGCAGGACGCGTGGCAGGTGAACATCGAGGCGCCGCAGCTCGTTCGCCTCGCGCCGCTGCTGCAGGCGCCGGGCACGAGCGCCACGAAGGCGCCGGCGCTCGCCGGCACGCTCACCGCGAAGGGACGCGTCGAAGGCCGCTGGCCCGACCTGCGCAGCGAGGGCGAGCTGCAGGCCGCGGCGCTGCGCTTCGGCAAGGTCGGGGTGCGCCGCGGCGAAGGACACTGGCGCCTCGGCACCAGCGCCGACGCGCCGATGTCGGGCACGCTGACGCTCGACGGCGTCGACCTCGCGGGGCGCGCCATCGAGAGCGCGCGCGCCGAGCTGAGCGGCACGGCGCGGGCGCACAAGGCCGAGCTGCGCATCGAGTCGGCGGCGCAGCCGCCGGAGTGGGTGGACATGGTCGCGGGCGCCACGACCATCGCCACGGCGGGAGGCTCGACGGCCGGAGCCGTCGCGCCGACGCCGCCTGCCGCCACGGCGACCTCGGCCGCCCCGGCCACGTCGGGCACGTCGCCCACCTCGGCGAGCCGCAGCGTCATGCGCCTGAGCCTCGAAGGCGGGCTGGTCGACGCCGGCGGCGAGCGCGCGGCGGGCTGGGCCGGCACGGTGCACGAGCTCGTGGCGCAAAGCCTGGGCGCGCCGAGCCGGACCTGGGTGCGCGCGCGCGAGCTGCGCGGCAGCTGCTTCTGGACCGGCGGGGCGCCGCGCGCGAGCCTCGAGCCGGGCACGGCCGAGGCGCTGGGCGCGACCGTGCGCTGGGGCCGCATCGGCTGGCAGGGTGGCGACGGGCGCGGCGGCGGCGCGCGCCTCGACGCCTCGGCGACGATCGACCCGATGCCGATCGCGGCGCTGCTGCGCGCGAACCAGCCCGACTTCAACTGGGGCGGCGACCTCGTGGTGAAAGGCCGGCTCGAGGTTCACGGTGCGCCTTCGGTCAGCGTCGACGCGGTGGTCGAGCGGGCCGGCGGCGACCTGACCGTGACCGACGAATACGGCACGCAGAAGCTCGGCCTCACCGACCTGCGCTTCGGCGTTGCCGCGCACGACGGCGTGTGGCACTTCACCGCCGCGCTCGCCGGCGAGACGCTGGGCGTGGCCTCCGGCGCGATCACCGCGCGCACCGGCAGCGCCGCGGCCTGGCCCGAGGCGAAGACGCCGCTCGAGGGCGTGCTCGAAGTGCGCATTGCCCAGCTCGGCACCTGGGGCCGCTGGGTGCCCGCGGGCTGGCGCCTCGCCGGCGAGCTGCATGCCAGCGCCTCGATCGGCGGCCGCTTCGGCGCGCCGGAATACACGGGCCGGGTCGAGGGCAGCAACCTCGGCGTGCGCAATTTCGTGCAGGGCGTGAACGTGAAGGACGGCAGCGTCGCGATCGCACTGCAGGGCACCACCGCGAAGATCGAGAAGTTCACGGCCAGGGGCGGCAGCGGCAGCGTTTCGCTCGAAGGCGAGGCGAGCTTCGACGAATCGCCCGCGGCGCGGCTCAAGCTCAGCGCCGATCGCTTCGAGATGCTGGGCCGGGTGGACCGGCGCATCGTGACCAGCGGCAACGCATCGCTCCGGCTCGACGCGAAGACGATCGCGCTCGACGGCCGCTTCGAGGTCGACGAGGGCCTGGTCGATTTCACCCGCTCCGACGCGCCGACGCTGGGCGAAGACGTCGAGGTGGTGCGCCGCCCGGCCGGGGCGCCCGCGCCTGCCGCCGCGGCGGCGCC
>JANMCC010000041.1:0-5427 GCA_031360885.1 Burkholderiales bacterium
GTCGTCTACGTGCCCGACGCGAGCCGCTCGGTCGGCGTCTGCAGCGACCTGCTTTCCGACGAGCGCGCCGCCGCCTACATCGCCGACCTCGAGGCCGACTACCTGCGGGTGCGCGAGCAGCACGCGAGCAAGAAGGCGACGCCGCTGGTCTCGCTCGCCGAGGCGCGCGCCAACAAGACGCCGGTCGACTGGGTCGCCTACGCACCGCCGGCGCCGAAGTTCACCGGCCGGCGGATCCTGAAGAACCAGGACCTGGCCGAGATCGCCGAGGTGATCGACTGGGGCCCGTTCTTCCAGACCTGGGACCTGGCGGGCCCCTATCCGGCGATCCTCACCGACGACATCGTCGGCGAGTCGGCGCGGCGCGTGCTCTCCGACGGCAAGCGCATGCTCCGGCGCGTCATCGAGGGCCGCTGGCTCGCCGCCAACGGCGTGGTCGGCCTCTACCCGGCGGCGACCGTCGGCGACGACGACATCGAGATCTACGCCGACGAGGCGCGCAGCGAGGTGCTGATGACCTGGCGCGGCCTGCGCATGCAGAGCGTGCGTCCGGTGGTCGAGGGCGTGAAGCGGCCGAACCGCTGCCTCGCCGATTTCATCGCCCCCAAGAGCTCGGGCAAGGCCGACTACATCGGCCTCTTCGCCGTGACCGCCGGGCTCGGCGTCGAAAAGAAGGAGCGCCAGTTCGCCGCCGACCTCGACGACTACAGCGCGATCATGCTGAAGGCGCTGGCCGACCGCCTGGCCGAGGCCTTCGCCGAGAGCCTGCACCGGCGCGTGCGCACCGACCTCTGGGGCTACGCCCCGGAGGAGGCGCTGTCGGTGGCCGACCTGGTGGCCGAGCGTTACCGCGGCATCCGTCCCGCGCCCGGCTATCCGGCGTGCCCCGACCACCGCGTCAAGCGCGACCTGTTCCGGGTGCTCGGCTGCGACGAGATCGGCATGAGCCTGACCGAAAGCCTGGCGATGCTGCCGGCGGCCAGCGTCAGCGGCTTCTACCTCGCCCATCCCGACGCGGCCTACTTCAACGTCGGCAAGATCGGGCCGGACCAGGTGCGCGACTGGGCCAGGCGCAGCGCGTTGGCTGAAAGCGACGCCGAGCGGGCGCTTAGCACGCTGCTCTGAGTCCGGCCGCTTCGCGGCCCATGCGTTCGGTCACGGAACGGGCCGGATCCGGACGCGTTTGATTACATCTGGCGCAACTCCTTGCAACACTCGCAGAACGCGGCATTGCATCAGTTGCGACGGTCTGTAAGCCCCCCGTCGACTGCCAAGTTTTGACGTTAACTTGGCAGCCACCGCCACCCAGAATGCCTTCCAAAGCTTGGCACGCAGCCTGCGTTGACGGCACCGTGTAAAGAATTTCTTCTGGTCGTTGGGGGGCCCCACAGTGAATACTGTTCAGAACATCGAGATCGGCGGCGAGCGTTTCGCCCGCTTCACGCGCGGCGCCGTTGCGGCCGCGGTCCTGGTCGTCATCGCTGCCTGCGGCGGCGGCGGCGGCGGCGGTACGCCGGCGGGTGACGGCACCGATCCGCCCGAGGTCATCGCCGCGGCCAAGCCGACGGCGACGGAAGCCTCGCGCTTCCTGATGCAGGCGACCATGGGCCCGAGCGAGGCGGAGATCACCCGCCTCTCGGGCATGACCTACGGCGCCTGGGTCGACGAGCAGCTCGCCAAGCCGCAGACGCTGCATCGCCTCTACATCAACCAGGCGGCGGCCGACCTGACCTCGGTCGGGCAGCAGCTCAGCAACACCAACTTCTGGGACTCGTGGTGGAGCCAGGCGCTCGGCGCCGACGACCAGCTCCGCCAGCGCGTCACCTTCGCCCTGTCCGAGGTCATGGTGATCTCGTTCGCCGACGCGACGCTGCGCAACCAGACCCGCGGCGTCGCCTCCTACTACGACATGCTCGGCGAGAAGGCCTTCGGAAACTTCCGCGACCTGATGGAGAGCGTGACCTATCACCCGATGATGGGCATCTACCTCTCGCATCGCGGCAACATGAAGGAAGACGCGGCGACCGGCCGGGTCCCCGACCTGAATTTCGCGCGCGAGATCACCCAGCTGTTCGCCGTCGGCCAATACAAGCTGAACCTCGACGGCACCAACGTCATGGGCAGCGACGGCCGCCCGGCCGTCGCCTACACCTCCGCCGACCTGAGCGGCCTCTCGCAGGTGTTCACCGGGCTGAGCTGGTATGCCGGCCCGCAACTCACGGACCGCACCAGCCAGCGCTTCATCGGCCAGAACCCCAACCTGGAGCGCGACTGGCGGCCGATGCAGGCGTACGACGAGTACACGGCCAACACGAGCTACCACTCGATCAGCCCCAAGGTCTTCCTCGGCACCACGATCCCGGCGATGACCAAGCCGACGACCGACGCCGACGTCAAGATCGCCCTCGACACGCTGTTCAACAACCCGAACGTCGGGCCGTTCATCGGCAAGCAGCTGATCCAGCGCCTGGTCACCAGCAACCCGAGCCCGGCCTACGTGGCCCGCGTCGCCGCCAAGTTCAACGACAACGGCAGCGGCGTCCGCGGCGACATGAAGGCGGTGTGGAAGGCGATCCTGCTCGACAGCGAAGCCCGCACCGTCAGCGCCTCGATCTCGGCCGGCAAGGTCAGGGAGCCGGTGCTGCGCCTGTCGAACATGCTGCGCGCCTTCAACGCCACCTCCATCAGCGGCCGCTATACGGGCATCGGCCTGACCGACGACCCGGCGACCAGCCTCTCGCAGACGCCGATGTTCGCGCCGACGGTATTCAACTTCTTCCGCCCCGGCTACGTGCCGACGAGCAAGGCGATCACCGACGCGAACCTGGTGGTTCCGGAGCTGCAGATCGCGACCGACGTGTCGGTCGCGGGCTACATGAACTACATCCGCAACTGGACCTCCCTCAACGCGACCCGGGACATCCAGCACAAGTACGACGCCGAGATGGCGCTCGCGACGACGCCGACGGCGCTGGTCGACCGGATGAACCTGCTGCTCTTCCACGGCACGATGCCCGACACCCTGAAGACGCAGATCGCTTCGGCTGTGGCCAGCCGCGTGATTCCCGCGCCGGTGTATCCGGCGGCGGCGAGCGCCCCCGCGGCCAGCGCCCCGATGGCGGCCTCGGGCGCCAGCGGCGCCGCCAGCGCGCCCGCGGTGCCGCCGACCAACCAGGCGGCCATCGACAGCGCCAAGCGCGACCGCGTCTATCTCGCCGTCTACATGTCGATGGCGTCGCCCGATTACCTGATCCAGAAGTAAAGAGGGAACGATCATGACAAAACTCAACGCTACGCGCCGCCAGTTCCTGCGCACCGCGTCGGTCGTGTCGGGCTCGGTCGGCGCTGCTGCCGCACCGTTCGCCTTGAACATGGCCACGCTCGGAGCCGCCGTCGGCCAGACCGCGCCCGACTACAAGGCGATCATCTGCATGTTCTTCTACGGCGGCAACGACTCGTCGAACATGGTCCTGCGCACCGACACCGCATCGTTCGCCGAATACACCCGGCTGCGCATGCAGTCGCCGGACTCGATCGCCCTGCTCGCACCGGGCACGGCGCCCAACGGCGGCGCCACGCGCGCTTCGCCGGCCCGCCTCGGTGGCGTGCTGCCGCTGGCGCCGAAGTTCACCGCTTCACCGGAGAACAACGCCTTCACGTATGCCGTGCACCCGGTCATGACCGAAGTGCAGAACCTGTTTGGCGCCGGCCGCCTGGCGATCCTCGCCAACGCCGGCCCGCTCGTGGTGCCGCTGACGCGCGCCGAGTTCACCTCGAACTCGAAGCCGCGGCCGCAGGCGCTCGGCTCGCACAACGACCAGCAGTCGACCTGGCAGGCTCTCGGGCCCGAGGGCGTGAAGATCGGCTGGGGCGGCCACATCGGCGACATGATCGCCAGCCAGAACACCAACCAGACCTTCACCAGCATCTCGGTGTCGGGCAACGCCGTGTTCTCGGCCGGCCAGACGACCTTCCAGTACCAGGTCGGCAACGGCGGCGCGACCCAGATCTCGGGCCTCACCGGCACGCTGTTCAACTCGACGACCGCGGCGACGACGCTGAAGTCGATCGTCACGGCCGACAACTCGCACCTGTTCGCCAAGGAGTACTCGTCGATCATCAACCGCTCGATCTCGGCGCAGGCGACCTTCCAGGCCGCCTTCAACGCCTCGACCGTGGTGGCGCCGACGCAATACAACGTGCCTTCGACCGGCAACAACGCGAACAACGGCCTGGCCCAGCAGATCCAGACGGTGGCCCGGGTGATCGGCGCGCGCAACGCGATCGGCGCGAAGCGGCAGATCTTCTTCGTCTCGATGGGCGGCTTCGACACCCACGACAACCAGAACATGAACCAGGCGGACCTGGTGGCGCGCATCTCGCACGCCATCGGCTACTTCGACACGGTCATGTCGAACATCGGCGGTGTCGACATGCGCAACAACGTCACCCTGTTCACGGCGTCCGATTTCGGCCGGACGATGACGAGCAACGGCGACGGCACCGACCACGGCTGGGGTTCGCACCACTTCGTGGTCGGCGGTGCGGTCAACGGCGGCGAGATCTACGGTCGCTTCCCGCAGTTCCAGCTGAACACCGGCATGGACGCGGGCAACAACGCCTATCTGCCGGTCACCTCGGTCGACACGATCGGCGCGACGGTCGGCAAGTGGTTCGGTGTCAGCGACACCAACCTCGGCACGATCTTCCCGAACCTGACCAACTTCCCGCGCGACCTCGGCTTCCTGAAACCGGGCTGAGCCCCGGACCTTCGGGTCGCGAGCGACGGGCAGCCTGCGGGCTGCCCGTTTTTCATTCAGGCGGGGGAACGCGGCGGTCAGTGCGTCTGCAGGACGCGCCGGTACTGGATCGCCTCGCCGAGATGGGCGGTGGTGATGTCGGCGCTGGCCGCGAGGTCGGCGATCGTGCGCGCGACCCGCAGCAGCCGGTGAAAGCCTCGCGCCGACCAGCCCAGCCGCGTGGTCGCCGCCTGCAGGAAGCGCGATGCCGTGGGGTCGAGCCGGCAGTGCGCGTCGAGCGCGTCGCCGGCCAGGGTGGCGTTGCTCGCGCCCTGGCGGGCGACGGCGATCGCCCGGGCGGTGGCGACGCGCTCGCGAACCACGCTGCTCGCCTCGCCGTCGGGCGCGGCGGCGAGCTGCTCGGCCGCGACCGCCGGCACCTCGACCTGCAGGTCGATGCGGTCGAGCAGCGGCCCGCTGATCCGCGCCTGGTAGCGCAGCACCGCGTCGGGCGTGCAGCGGCAGGTGCGCCCGGTGGCTGCAAACGCGCCGAGGTAGCCGCAAGGGCATGGGTTCATCGCCGCGACGAGCTGGAAGCGCGCCGGGAACGAGGCTTGCCGCGCCGCGCGTGAAATAGTGATGCGGCCGTTTTCGAGCGGCTCGCGCAGCGCCTCGAGCGCAGCCCGCG
>JANMCC010000134.1:0-15305 GCA_031360885.1 Burkholderiales bacterium
TGCAGGCGGCGATGTTCGATCCGTTCGAATACCTCGTCGCGCGGCACAAGGACGGCCTGCTGAAGATCGACTTCACCACTGCGCTCGGCAAGGTGAGCTACCACGTGCCCTGTCATGGGCGGGTGCAGAAGATCGGCCGCAAGACCGAGGAGATGTTCAAGCTGATCGGCAAGACCGTGGCCGTCGAGCTGAACACGGTGGAGCGCTGCTCGGGCCATGCCGGCACCTACGGCGTGAAGACGCCGACGCATCCGGTGGCGATGAAGATCGGCACGCCGGTGTTCAAGGCGATGGCCAACGGCGGCCCGGCCTACATCAGCTCGGACTGCGCCCTCGCGGGGCACCACATCGCCCAGGGCATGGCGGTGAACGCGCTGCCCGCGGCCGAGCTGCGTCATCCGCTCAGCCTGGTGGCGCTGGCCTACGGCCTCGGCGGGGCCAAGTCATGAGCATCGACCGCGGCAAGCTGCTCTCGCTCGAGGCCTACGCGAAGATCCGCGCCTCGAGCCGCCCGGCGTTCATCGCTCACCGCAAGCTCCGCAGCGTGCAGCTCGGCGAGCACCTGAACCTGCAGTTCGAGGACGAGGCGACGATCCTGCGCCAGATCCAGGAGATGCTGCACATCGAGAAGATCTTCGACCAGGCCGGCATCGAGGGCGAGATCGAGGCCTACGCTGCGCTCGTGCCCGACGGCAGCAACTGGAAGGCCACGCTCCTGATCGAGTACCCCGATCCGAACGAGCGCAAGCGCGAGCTCGGCCGCCTCATCGGCGTCGAGGACCGGATCTTCGTCGAGGTCGAAGGGCACGCGCGCAGCTACGCGATCGCCGACGAAGACCTCGACCGCGAGACCGACGAGAAGACCTCGGCAGTGCACTTCCTCCGCTTCGAGTTCGCCAAGGCGGCGCGCGAGGCCTTGCGCGCCGGGGCCGGCGCCCGGCTCGGCTGCGACCACACGCACTATCCGGCGCACGTGACGATCGCCCCGGAAACCCTCGCGAGCCTCGCCGGCGACCTGCGCTGAACCGCGCATCGCGTGCCGGGCGCCAGGCACGGCTGATCGATATCAGGAAGAAGTCAGGACTTTGTCATGCGCCCGCGCGGCGGGCGGCCGAGCATGGCGGCGAGCAGATTCGCCACGCCAGAGCCGACCGCCATGCCTACCTTCGCTCGACCTTTCCTCGCCCGTGCCAAAGCCGCATCGCTCGCCATCGCCCTGGTGGTTTCCGGTTGCGGCGGCGGCGACTCCGCTCCAGGCGCCGCCGGCGATCTTGCCGAGCTGAGCTTCGACGAGCTCGCGATACCGGCCGGCGAGGAACGCGCCTTCAGCGCGGAACGGGTGACGATCCGCAACCGGTTCGACGTCAAGGGAACGCTCGCGCTTTCGATGCCCCCGGGCTCGACGGCCGACCGGGTGATCCTCCGCTTGCCGCCCGGGGCCGTGATTGAGGGCACCATCTCGCTGCGCCAGGTGGCGCGAGCGGCCTCCGCGTTCGACCGCCAGCAGGCGCAGGCGACCGGCGTCCGTCCGGCCGCCTTCGTGCCGCGCCACGTGCCCGCGCTGATCATCGAGGGAGGAATCCCCGGGCAGCCGCTGTACGTCTATTCCACCGCGCGTCTGGAGACGCCGGCCGGCGACGACGCGCCCGAAGAGGTGCTCGCCGATCTGGGCCTGTTGCGGCCGACAAGCACGTACGACGCCGCGCGAGGCGGCGACGGCGGCGACATTCACATCCTCTCGAACGGTGTCGTCGTCCTGCGCTTTCCGCTGGGCGTTGCGGCCGATACGGACTTCCAACCGTTCGCTCCCGGCAACGGCGGCAAGGGCGCCGACCTGACATTCAATGACGGCACCTGGAACGACGCGGGCCTCCTCAAGGCGAGCATTCGTGCCGGTGCCGGTGGCGATTCCGGCCGGCTCTTCATCGACGCCAACGAGATCCGGCTCCAGGACGAGCGCGTCGGCGGCAACGCCTTCGTGATCGGGGCGCCGCACGGCAGCGGCGTCGGCGGCGCCGGCGGCAAGTTGACTTGGGACGTCGTCCGTCCCGATCTGAGGTCCCTTGAGAAGATCGAGCTGAGCGGCGGAGGCGGCGGCGGCATGGGCGAGGGCGGGCCGGGTGGCGTCGCCCGCTTCGCCGCCGGCAAGCCGATCGCGCCCGCAACCGCACCCCGGCCCGTCGGCGTGGTGGTCGAGGGCGGCCATGGCGGTGCGGGCGGTGAAGATCGCCTGGCCCTGCCCATGGTCACGCTGTCGCCGACGCTCGCGGGCCGGCAGCCGGTCGTCAAGGCGTTCGGCGGGAAAGGCGGCTCGGTCACCGCCGTGGGCCACACCGGCGCGCCGGGCACCGCGGCCCATCCGGACGGCTACGAACCCGGGCCGCTCGATGTCCGGTTCGGCTGGGGCGGCGACGTCTCGGTCGAGCCCCTCTTCGTCGGCCGGGCCGGCAACGGTGCCGGCATGCAAGCGGGCGTGACGCTGATGCGCGGAGGCGACGGCGGCGACGGGTATTCGTCGTGCGGCGACCCGGACGCGACGGTCGGCGGCGCCGGCGGGCGCAGCGGCCACGTCAGCGTGCGCGCCGGGCTCGGCGGCTCGGGGCCGAGCGGCGGCGATGCCGGCGCGCTGTTCTACGACGGCGTCGATCCCGGGCGTCCGGGACGGGGCGGGATGGGACTCGCCGGCGGCCCCGCCGGTTTCTATGGTCAACCCGACCGCGGCCCTCTCGAGCCGCCGATCGTCGCCGAGGTGAGAGACGATCCCGGGCTGCGCCTGGAAGGCATGGTCGGCGGCGAGAGCCGCGACGGCAGGGTCACCTTCAGCTCCAGCGTTCAGGGCGCCTTCGTCCTGCCGATACGAACGCCTGGCGATGCCTGCGGGGTCGTGCCCGTGGCCGGGCGAATCCTCTTGCCGGCCGCCTCGTACCACGGTCGCTTCTACAGCGGCGCCTTCCCGGGCGCGGTGAGCGAGCTCTTCGTGACGACGAGCGCCGACTGCATCTTCCTCGACACGCGACCCGGCTTCCTCGGCGCCGGCTACGCCGACCCGACCCAAGCGTGCGTCACCGTCCACGAGGTGACGCGCTTCCCGAGCGACCTCGACCCGAGGGGCTACTCCGAATCGATCATCGATCGCGTCGGCAGCGTGATCGAGGTCTTTCCGAATGCGCGGGCGGCGCAGTTCCTCTTGCGCGAATCGTTCTGCAGCGTCGACGGGGTGCTGCTGCGGCCCGGCAGCGTCAGCCTCTTCGAGGCGTTTCCCCCGTACGACAGCAACGGCGATCCCGCGCCGGGGCCGACCCTCTTCCAGGATCACGCGGCGGACGTCGCACCGATCTATCCGAGCGAGGTCGAGCAGACGAAGAGCTACTGCTGCAAGGTGAAGAACATGTATCCGAACGGACGGGTCAACGGCTACGACGTCGGCCTGCTGACCGGCGGCGTGTGCCGCTGATGGGTAGTGATGCATCGTCGAATTAGACAAACTCAATCGTACATTACGGATCGATAGCATAAACTGCTTCCTGTCGCGCCGCCCAGGCGCTCACAACCCATACAGGAACCGTGTCATGAAAACCATCGGCGACAAGCTCGAAGCCTTCAGCGTCCAGGGCGTCAAGCCCGGCTTCAACCACCACGAGGAAAACGGCGTCTCGGCGTTCGAGACCCTGACCGAGAAGAGCTTCCCCGGCAAGTGGAAGGTCATCTACTTCTGGCCGAAGGACTTCACCTTCGTCTGCCCGACCGAGATCGTCGGCTTCGACAAGCTGGCCGGCCAGTTCGAGGAGCGCGACGCGGTCCTGCTCGGCGGCTCGACCGACAACGAGTTCTCCAAGCTCGGCTGGCGCCGTGACCACAAGGACCTGAGCAAGCTCGGCCACTGGAGCTTCGGCGATTCGAAGGGCTCGCTCGTCGACCAGCTCGGCGTGCGCGACCGCAACGAAGGCGTGGCGCTGCGCGCGACCTTCATCGTCGATCCCGAAGGCACGATCCAGCACGTGAGCGTGAACAACCTCAACGTCGGCCGCAATCCGGAAGAGGTGCTGCGCATCCTCGACGGCCTGCAGACCGATGAGCTCTGCCCGTGCAACCGCACGGTCGGCGGCGGCACGCTGTAAACCTTTCCGCAACATGCCGACGAGCCCGCTCCGGCGGGCTCGTTCGCGACTGGAGACCGACATGGAATTCCTGACCTCGATCAAGGAACTGATCCCCGACTACGCCAAGGACATCCGCCTCAACCTCGACGGCGCGATCGCCCGCTCCAGCCTGACCCCGGCCGATTCGCTCGGCGTGGCGCTGGCGGCAGCGTTCGCCGCGAAGTCGAAGCCGCTGATCGACGCCTTCAAGGCCGCCGCGCCGGAGGCCGAAGGCAACGCCGCGCTCACCGCCGCCGCGCTGATGGGCATGAACAACGTCTGGTATCCGTTCGTCGAGATGGCGAACGACGAGGACCTGAAGACGCAACGTCCCGAGCTGCGCATGAACGCCTATGCGACGCTCGGCGGCGTGGAGAAGAAGAAGTTCGAGGCCTATGCGCTGGCCGCGTCGATCGTCGGCAAGTGTCACTTCTGCGTCGAATCGCACTACGCCCTGCTGAAGAAGGAAGGCCTGACGGCGCAGCAGTTGCGCGACATCGGACGGATCGCGGCCGTCGTCAACGCAGCGGCGCAGGTGATCGCGGCGGGCTGATCGGCTGCGGGCCGGGAGCCTCCGGGCCCCGGGTCGCGAGCTCGCGGCGCAGCGCGGCGACGTCGTCGCGGATCAGCTGCATCTGGCCGTGCAGGGCGGCGACGAAGTCGCGTTCCATGGCGCGCTCCTCGCCCTTGACCCACATGGCGGCGATACCCGCGGTCACCAGCGAGAGCACGGCGAAGCCCAGGAGGACGACGAACACGGCGAAGATCTTCGAGGCAGGCGTGCTCGGCACGATGTCGCCGTAGCCCACGGTCGCGGCGGTGGTGAAGGCGAGCCAGAGGCCCTGGCCGAAGGTGAGCGCCGTCGGCTCGAGCAACCAGAAGCCGAGGCCGCACATTCCCAGGACGGCGATCGCCAGCGCCAGCAGGCTCGGCAGGTTGCTGCGCCAGAACCAGGGCCGCATCGATTCGCCGAGGCGCAGGATCGTCAGTGCCGCGGCGCCGAGGCGCACGACGATCAGGGCCGCGCTGTCTCCCGAAGGCAGCGCAGCCGAGGCGGCGAGCGCGGCGACCAAGGCGATCGCGAGCCGATGCCGGCGCAGGAACGCGAGCCGGCCACGTGCCTGATGCCGGCGGTGGCGATGCTCGCCCGCCAGCACCACGGCGGCGGCCATCGCCGCCAGGGCGTAGATCGCGAACGCGACCGTGCGATGGGCGTCGAGCAGGGCGAGATAGAACGCAGGCGTTGTCGCCAGCAGAGCGGTGATCTCGACGATCTGCCGCGCGCCGAGCGCGGGTCGGTCGGCGTGGGACGGGTGCGCCATACGCCAGCCTAGCCCAACGCGGGCCGTCTGCCTTGATCGGCGTCAACCAGCGGCGTTCAGGTCTGCGCGCGGGCGGCGCATCGTCTGCCAGCCGTCGGTGGTGTAGAGGGCGAGCGCGATCCAGATCAGGCCGAATCCCAGCAGGCGAGCGAGCGTGAAAGGCTCGTGAAAGAGCCAGAGGCCGAGCACGAACTGGATCGACGGGCCGAGGTACTGCATCAGGCCGAGCGTGGTCATCGAGATCCGCCGCGCGGCGAAGGCGAAGAGCAGGAGCGGGACCGTCGTCGCCGGGCCGAGCCCGAGCAGCCAGAGGTTGGTGCCGAGATCGGGTGCGGGAAAGCTGGTCGGGCTGCTGCCCCACCACCAGGCCATGGCCGCGACCGCGAACGGCGCGAGGATCATGGTCTCGAAGGTCAGGCCCTCGAGCGCGCCGAGCACCGCGATCTTGCGCAGCAGGCCGTAGGCGCCGAAGGTCAGGCCCAGCACCAGGCCGATCCAGGGCAGCTTGCCGGCGCTGACGGTCAGCCACAGCACGCCGACGGCGGCGAACCCGAGCGCGATCCATTGCGCCCGGCGCGGCCGCTCGCCGAGCAGGCCGTAGCCGAGGGCGACGTTGACCAGCGGCGTGATGAAGTAGCCCAGGCTCGAGTCGACGACATGGCCGTTCGAGACCGCCCAGATGTAGGTGATCCAGTTCGCCGAGAGCAGCAGGGCGCTGGCGACGAAGCCGAGCAGCGTCTTCGGATGACCGAGCGCCTTGCGCAGCCAGGCCCAGCGTCCCTGCCAGGCGAGCACCGCCGTGACGAGCAGCAGGGCCCAGACGATGCGGTTGGCGAGCACCTCGACCGGATGCACTCCCGGCAGCAGCCGGAAGTAGATCGGAAAGAACCCCCACCAGCAGAAGGCGAGGGCGGCCGCCCAGACGCCGGCGCGGTTCGCGGCGGCGTTCAGGAGCTCTCGACCAGGCGCTTGCCGTACTGTTCGCGCAACCGGTTCTTCAGCATCTTGCCGGTGGCGCCGAGCGGGATCGCCTCGACGAAGACGACGTCGTCGGGCGTCCACCACTTGGCGATCCGGCCCTCGTAGAAGGCGATCAGCTCGTCGCGCGTGAGCTCCGAGCCGGGCTTCTTCACCACCACCAGCAGCGGCCGCTCGTCCCATTTCTTGTGCTCGGCGGCGATGCACGCCGCCATCGCCACGCCGGGATGCGCCATCGCGATGTTCTCGAGGTCGATCGAGCCGATCCATTCGCCGCCCGACTTGATCACGTCCTTGGAGCGGTCGGTGATCTGCACGAAGCCGTCAGGGTCGATGCTGGCGACGTCGCCGGTGGGAAACCAGCCGTGGCCCTGCGCATCCTTCACCAGCGGGTCGCCGCCTTCGCCCTTGAAGTACTCGGCGATCACCCACGGCCCGCGCACCATCAGCTCGCCCGACACCTTGCCGTCCCACGCGACTTCCTCGCCCTGGCCGGTGACGATCTTCATGTCGACGCCGTAGACGGCGCGGCCCTGCTTGCACTGGACCTGGAACTGCTCCTCGCCGCTCAGGTTCTTCTGCGAGCCCTTGAGGATGGAGACGGTGCCGACCGGGCTCATCTCGGTCATGCCCCAGGCGTGCAGCACCTTGACGCCGTAGCGGTCCTGGAAGGTCCGCATCATCGCCGGCGGGCACGCCGAGCCGCCGATGATGGTGCGGGTCATGGTGGAAAAGCGCAGGTCGTTGGCGTCGACGTAGCCGAGCAATCCCTGCCAGACCGTGGGCACTCCGGCGGACAGGGTCACGCCTTCGCCCTCGAACAATTCGTAGAGCGACTTGCCGTCGAGGCCCGGTCCGGGGAAGACGATCTTCGCCCCGGTCATGCACGCCGCGTACGGCAGGCCCCAGGCGTTGACGTGGAACATCGGCACGACCGGCAGGATCACGTCGCGCGAGGCGAGGCTCAATGCATCGGGCAGCGAGATGGCGAAGGTGTGCAGCACCGTCGAGCGGTGGCTGTAGAGCGCGCCCTTCGGGTTGCCGGTGGTGCCCGAGGTGTAGCAGAGCGAGGAGGCCTGGTTCTCGTCGAACTCGGGCCAGGCGAAGACGTCGCTCTCGGCCTCGACGAGCTCCTCGTAGCAGAGCAGGTTCGCCACCTTGCTCGCGGCCGGCATGTGCGCCCGGTCGGTCATGGCGACGAAGTGCTTCACGCCCGGCAGGCGCGCGGCCACGGCTTCGACCAGCGGCAGGAAGGTCAGGTCGAAGAACAGGACCTTGTCTTCGGCGTGGTTGGCGATGTAGGCGAGCTGGTCCGGATGCAGGCGCGGATTGAGCGTGTGCAGCACCGCGCCCGAGCCCGAGGCGGCGTAGTAGACCTCGAGGTGGCGGTAGCCGTTCCAGGCGAGGGTGGCGACCCGGTCGCCGCTCTTCGCGCCGAGCCGGGCCAGGGCGTTGGCCATGCGCCGCGCGCGCGCCGCGAGCTGGCGGAAGGTGGTGCGATGGATGTCGCCCTCGACCCGCCGCGACACGATCTCCTGCTCGCCGTGATGCCGCTCCGCGTGCACCAGCAGCGAAGAGATCAGCAGCGGCCACTGCATCATCAAACCGTTCATTTCCATCTCCAACGTTAGGGGTGTGGCGGCTCGCGGCCGCCGGAATCGCGAGGTCTCAGCGCTTCGGATCGAAGGGCTTGAGGTCACCGCAGTCGGCGCCTATCCACCTGGCCCGGACCGTGCGTTGCGAGGTCTTGGTTTCGCCGCGCAGCTTCATGGTCGTGGTGCTGTTGACGGTGTAGTTCTCCGGGTTGGCGAAGAGCGCCTCGCCGTCGATCGTCATCTCCGGCTGGGTGCAGACCGAGTGCCACTTCCAGGAGCTGTTGCTGCGCGCGCCGTAGTCGGTCTTGCAGTTGGCGGCATTGCCCCAGCGCGCCGGGTCCATCGACTCCCTGGTGAAGCAGATCCGGCTCACGCCGCCGGCGCCCATCGCGACGCCCTTCTGCTTCATCGACGCCTCGACCTGGGCGCGCACCGCGGGCGGCAGGCTGGCCAGGCGATCGGCGGGCGGGGCAGTCTTCTGTCCGTCGGCGCTGCCTTCGCTCTTCACTTCCCAGAGGCCGGGCTTGATCGGCGGCGTCTGCGCCAGTGTCCAGACGGGCAAGGTGGCCACCAGGAGAGCGGCGCAGAGGCGGAACGAGGTCGTCATGGGGCCATTTTGCAGCCGTTTCAGCGCGACCCAGGAGATCAGGCGAGCGCGAGCTCCCAGGTTTCGCCGACGAGCTTGTGGCCGAAGCTTTCGTGCGGCTCGCTTGCCGTCATCACGTAGCCCGAGCGGCTGTAGATGGCGCGCGCGGCGGTGAGGATGCTGTTGGTCCAGAGCATGATCCGGCGGTAGCCGCGGGCGCGGGCGAAGCGCTCGCATTCGTCGACCAGGCGGGCGCCGATGCCGAGGCCGCGCGCCGTCGGCTCGACCAGCAGCATGCGCAGCTGCGCCGTGCCTTCGATCACCTCGTGTTCCGCGCTCTCGTCGCGCGCCTGCACGAGGAAGACGCAGCCGACGTTGCCGCCGCGGCGCTCGGCGATCCAGCACGCCTCGCGCGCCGGATCGAAGCGGTCGACGAAGTCGGCGGCGATGCGTGCCACCAGCGCCTCGAATCGCCAGTCCCACGCGTACTCGCGCGCATAGAGCGCACCGTGCCGGCCGACCACCCAGCCGATGTCGCCGCTCTGCGGCGGGCGCAGAAGCCAGGGCGTGGCTGCGGAACCGCGCTCGGCGGCGAGCAGGGTCTCGATCGTGCGCATCGCCGCCAGCAGTTGCTGCTGCTCGGCGTCGGCGAGCGGCGCGAGCAGGGCGGCCACGCCTTCTTCGCTCTGCCGGTCGAGCGGGGCGAAGGCGCGCTTGCCGGCGGCGCTGAGGCTCAGGTGCAGGTGCCGGGCGTCGTCGGCGGAGCGGACGCTCCGGATCAGCTTGCCGTCCTTCAGGCCGCGCAGCAGCCGGCTCAGGTAGCCCGGGTCGAGGTCGAGGTCGCGGGCGAGCTCGGCGGCGGTGGTCCGGTCGCGATGCGCGAACTCCCAGAGCAGGCGCGATTCGGCCCGGCTGAAGCGGGTTTCGGCCAGGCCTTCCTGGAGCACGCCGATCCGGCGCGTGTAGAAGCGGTTGAAGCGGCGGACCGCGGCGGTGTGCGGCTCGGGATCGGTCGTCATGGCGGGGTCGTGAGCGGTGACGCCAGGATTGTCTGGGCGGGCTTGCATCGAGTACTGTATAAACGTACAGTCATCAAATGGACGTCGTTCCCGCTCCCGTTTCGGCGCCGCCGCTTCGCCGGCCGCCGCTTCCCGGCCTTCGTCCGGCGGCGGGGGTGTCGGCGGGGGCGCCGCGCCGGGCGCCGGAAACGCTGCATCCGGCACTCTGGCTCGGGCACCAGCTCGGCCGCAGCGCCACGAATGCGGTGGCGAGCGGCTTCGCCACGCTCGATGCCGAGCTGCCGGGCAACGGCTGGCCGCGCCGGGTGCTGAGCGAGCTGCTGCTGCCGCATCCCGGCATCGGCGAGATTCGCCTGCTCGCGCCGTCGCTGGTCGCGGCGCAGCGCCTCGGGCGGCTGGTGATGATCTTCGACCCGCCCGCCGACCTGTCCGCCGGCGCGCTCGCCGGGCTCGGCTTCGACGTCGAGCAGCTCCTTGTCGTCAACACCCGGGCCCGCGTGGTTCCCGGCAGCGACAGCCTCTGGGCGCTCGAGCAGGCGCTGAAGAGCGGCCATGTCGGCGCCGTGCTGGCCTGGCTGCCGCCACGCCTGCGCACCGAGCGCCTGCGCCGCCTGCAGCTCGCCGCGCACAACCACGACGGCGTCGCTTTCGTCGTGCGCGAGCTCGCCGCCGCGGCGCGGCCCACCGCCTCGCCGCTGCGCCTGTCGCTGCATGCCGGCGGCGCCGACCGGCTGCGCCTTTCCATCCTGAAGCGTCGCGGCCCGCCGCTGGAAGCAGCGCTGCAGCTCGCCTTGCCGCCGGTGCTCTCGGAAGTAGCCCGGCGCCGGGCGCAGAGCACGCTGCGCGAGCCGGTGCGCGGCCTGCGCGAGGCGGTCTTCGTCAATCTCGCCTGAGCGTCTTGCCGCTCTCCTTGTCGCTTTCATCTGCGCCATCGCCCGGGCCGCGACTGCCTCGCCGACGCTCTCTTTTGTCCGTCTCGCCGTGCTCTGGATCGCCCTGCACCTTCCGCTGCTCTCGCTCGAATCGTTCGCCGCCACCCTGGCCGCGAGCGGCGACGAGACCGGTACCGAACGGCCGGTCGCCCTGCTCGAGGCGCACCGCATCGTCAGCGCCAATGCCGCGGCCCGGGCGCTGGGCGTCAAGCCGGGGCTGAAGCGCGCCACCGCGCTGGCGCTCGCGCCGCAGATCGTCCTCGGCCAGGCCGACCCGAACCGCGATGCCCAGACGCTGCTGCCGGTGGCGCACGCGGCGCTGGCCTTCACGCCCAGCGTCTCGTTGCAGCCGGCGCTCGACCCGGGCGCCGCCGCCGACACGGTGCTGCTCGAGGTGCAGGCGAGCCTGCGCTACTTCGGCGGCCTGGAGCGCCTGCGCCGGGCGATCGGCACGGCCCTGCGTCCACTCGGCCACCGGGTGCACACCGCCTGCGCCGCGACGGCGCAGGGCGCTGCGATCCTCGCCCGGATCGAGCCGCCGCCCCAATGCGCCGACCTCGCCGCCACCCGCCTCGCCCTGCAGGCGGCGCCGGTCTGGCTGATCGGCCCGGGCCGCGAGCACTGGGAGGCCTTGCAGGGCATGGGCCTGCGCACTCTCGACGACCTGCTCAGCCTGCCGCGCTCGGGCCTGGCGCGGCGCTTCGGTGAAGGCCTGCTGGTCGAGCTCGATCGCGCGTTCGGCCGCCGGCCCGACCCGCGCGAGCCGATCGTCCTGCCGCCCGCGTTCGAAAGCCGGCTCGAGCTGTTCGCCCGTGCCGACACCACCGAGCAGGTGCTGTACGGCGCCTCGGTGCTGCTCGAGCGGCTGATCGCCTGGCTGGGGGCGCAGCACGCGTTCGTGCGCCGCTTCCGGCTGCTGATGCATCACGAGGCGCGCTGGCAGCAGAGCGAGCGCACGCCGCAGGCGACGGCGCTCGAGATCGCCCTCGCCGAGCCCTCGCGCGACAGCGCCCACCTGCTGGTGCTGCTGCGCGAGCAGCTCGCCCGCCTGCAATTGCCCGCGCCGACGCTCGAGCTGCGCCTGCAGGCCGAAGACATCGCCAGGCGCGCGCCGCCCAACGTCGAGCTGTTCCCCACCGCGCAGAGCGAGCACGAAGGCCTGACCCGCCTGATCGAGCGGCTGCAGGCGCGGCTCGGGCCGGGTCGGGTGCAGCGCCTGGCGGCGGTCGAGGACCACCGTCCGGAGCGGGCCAGCGCCTGGAGCGAGGCTCGTCCTGCGGCGGTGTCGGCGGCGGGCAAGGGCAAGCGGGCCCTGCAATGCAACGCCGCGGCGCGGCCGGTCTGGCTGCACGACGCCGAGCCGCTGCTCGAGCGGGCCGCGCGGCCGCTGCTCGACGGCCGGCCCTTGCAGCTGCTCTCGGGCCCCGAGCGGATCGAGGCCGGATGGTGGGATGCGAACCTCGCCGGCCGCGACTATTTCATCGCCGCCACGACCGAGGGCGCGCTGGTCTGGATCTACCGCGAGCGCCTGCCGCTATCGCGCAGCGCCAACGAAGAAGAGGCGGCCGCGAGCGGCTGGTTCCTGCACGGACGGTTCGGCTGAGCGGACGTTTTGCTCAGCGCTGCTCTTCGCCCACCATCGTGAAGCCGCGGCGACGCAGCGAATCGCCGAGCCAGCGATTGCCGTTGACCCCGCAGAACAGCATGTAGACCGCGTAGAAGCCGAGCAGCACCAGCAGCAGCGCGGCGGTGCGCGAGGTCGCGGTCGGCGCGCCGTTGTAGAACGCCGTGATCACGTAGAACAGCAGGCCGATCGCACCCAGCAGCCAGGTGCGGCGAACGATCGCCTTCAGCGAGCCGACGAAGAATGCCTGCCACGAGAAGCCCATCTTCACGCGGACGATCTCGCCCTGAGGCGACTTGTACAAACGATAGGTGCTCATCCGATGGCCTCCGTATTTGCAGGCCTCGACGCGAAGCCTGAGTCGTACTTCCACCGTGCGCGACGAGGAATTCGTCGCGAACCGGATCGGTACGAAGTCTGCTTCGGCAGATTTGCGTCGGACTCGAGCGGGCGAACGTATCGATCGCGTCAACCCGGTAACCGGACGTTGCGCGCCGGCGTGACGAAAGGTTGCGGCTCGTGCCGCATCACCGGGCCTAGGCGATGCGCCCGAACCACCAGACCGAGAGGCCCGCCGCGAGCACGACGAGCAGGGCGCCGAAGGTCGCGAGCAGGGCGCTGATCTCGGTTTCCTTCTTCTCGACGATGAGCCGGGTGCTGAGGCCCTGGTAGACCTTCTTCAGGTCGGCGGCGGTGCCGGCGTAGAAGTAGTCGGCATTGGTGATCTTGGCCACCGCCTTCAGCGTTTCCTCGTCGAGCCGCACGCGCATCGACCAGCCCTCGAAGCCGATGGTCTCGCCTTCCTTGGTGCCGATGCCGACGGTGTAGATGCGCACGCCGCGGTCGGCCGCCATCTTCGCAGCCTCGATCGAATCGGGGCCGGTGGTGCGCTGACCGTCGGTGAGCAGGATGATTGCCGCCGACGAGAACGAGCCGGGCGCCACCGGCGTGAAGTCGGGCTTGGGCTTGTCGTTTGGGCCGGGCGGCATTGCCCGCGCCCCGGTGATCTGCGAGAGGTCGATGCCGGCTTCGGGGAAGAGCGTGGCGAGCGAGATGACGATGCCGCTGCCGATGGCGGTGCCGCGCTGCAGCTGGAAGCGGTCGATCGCCGCGTTGACGTCGTCGCGGCTGAGCGTCGGCGCCTGCACCACCGCGGCGGTGCCGGCGAAGGACACGACCGCGATCTTCACGTTGCGCGGCAGCTCGGCGACGAAGCTCTTCGCCGCCTCCTGCGCCGCCACCAGGCGGTTGGGCTTCACGTCCTCGGCGCGCATGCTGCCGGAGACGTCGATCGCCAGGACGATGGTCTCCTGCGCCGAGGGCAGGGTGATGAGCGCGGCGGGGCGCGAGGCGGCGAACAGCAGGGCGCTCACCGCGATCAGCATCAGCACCGGCGGTACGTGCCGCCGCCAGGCGCCGCCGCGGCCCATCGCCTCGCGCACCAGGCCGAGGCTGGCGTAGCGCAGCGTGGTCTTCTTGCGCCGGGTGACGAGAAAGACGTAGAGCGCGATCAGCACCGGCACCGCGGCCATGGCCCACAGCATGTTGGGCCAGAGGAAGGTCATGAACGGCGTCGCGTTGCTGCTCATGCCGCAGGCCTCACGTGCGCAGGCGCGCCGCCCCGGCGCGCGCCGCTCCAGTTGGCGAGCCGGCTGCGCTGCTTCTTCAGGTCGGCGAAGCGCAGGATGGCGTCGACCAGGTCGTCGTCGGTGGCGAGCTCGAGGGTGTCGACGCCGGCTCGCGCCAGGCCTTCGCGCAGGGCGGTCTCGCGCCGCTCGGCGGCGGCCTTGAAGCGCTTGCGAAAGCCCGCGTTGTGCGTGTCGACGAGCAGCTGCTCGCCGGTCTCGGCATCGCGCATGGTGATCAGGCCGATGTCGGGCAGGTCCATCTCGAGCGCGTCGAACAGGCGCACCGCGGTCACCTCGTGGCGCAGCGCGAGCTGGCCGAGCGCCTGCTCCCAGCCCGGGGCGCTGATGAAATCGGAGACGACGAAGACGCTCGAGCGGCGCTTGATCTGGCGCTGGCCGGCGGCGAGCAGGTCGCGCAGGTCGGTCGAGCCCGCCGCCGATTCGGCCGGCCGCGCAGACATCCGCTGCAGCAGCTCGAGCACGTGGATGCGGCCGCCGCGCGCCGGCAGGACGGTGTCGACCTGGGTGCCGTAGAGCAGGGCGCCGACGCGGTTGCCGTGGCGGGTGAGCAGGCGCGCGAGGACGGCGACGAAGTCGCGGGCGATGCGCCGCTTGGTGAAGCGGTTCGAGCCGAAGTCGACGCTCGCCGAGAGGTCGACCAGGAACCAGGCCGAGAGCTCGCGGTCTTCGGTGAACTGGCGCACGTAGGGCTGCTGCAGCCGGGCCGTGACGTTCCAGTCGATGTGGCGGACGTCGTCGTGGTGCTGGTACTCGCGCAGGTCGGCCAGGTCGAGGCCGGCGCCGCGCATCAGGGTGCGGTAGTCGCCCTGCAGCAGGCCGTCGAGGCGACGCAGCACCGTCCACTCGAGGCGCTTGAGCAGCGCTTCGGCCGTTGAGTCGTCGGGCAGGCCGCCGACCGGGTCGGCTTCAGCCTTGGCCATGGCCGGCCCCTTCGGGCGCCAGGGGCTTGTCGGGCACCGGGATTCGCTTCATGACGCGCTGGATGATCGTGTCGGCGTCCAGCCCCTCTGCCAGCGCCTCGTAGGAAAGGACCAGGCGATGCCGCAGCACGTCGCCGACCAGGCCGGTCATGTCTTCGGGCAGGGCGTAGCTGCGGCCGCGCATGAACGCCAGCGCCCGGGCGCCTTCGATCAGGCCGATGGTCGCCCGCGGGCTGGCCCCGAAGGTGAGGTACTTGCTCAGGTCGGCCAGGTCGTAGCGCTCCGGCCGGCGCGTGGCGCTGACCAGCTTGACCGCGTACTTCATCAGCGACGGATCGACATAGACCTTGCGGCACTCCTGCTGCAGCTCGGCGAGCTGGCCCATGCTCGCGATCGGCGTGAGGATCGCCGGCGTGCCGGTGACGCGCTGGGCGATCACGAACTCCTCGTCCTCGGTCGGGTAGTCGACCAGCACCTTCATCATGAAGCGGTCGACCTGCGCCTCGGGCAGCGGGTAGGTGCCCTCGGTCTCGATCGGGTT
>JANMCC010000209.1:0-2545 GCA_031360885.1 Burkholderiales bacterium
GGCCCGCTCCATGCCGACCTGACCAACGCCTACACGCCGAGCTTCGGCCTGATGGGCCACGAGTCGCTGATCATGCAGCAGAGCGACATCGGCGAGATCGCCAACTCGATCAAGGACTGCCTGCGCTGCGGCAAGTGCAAGCCGGTGTGCACGACCCACGTGCCGCGCGCCAACCTGCTGTACAGCCCGCGCAACAAGATCCTCGCCACCTCGCTGCTGGTCGAGGCCTTCCTCTACGAGGAGCAGACGCGGCGCGGCATCTCGATCAAGCACTGGGAGGAGTTCGAGGACGTCGCCGACCACTGCACCGTCTGCCACAAGTGCCTCGCGCCGTGCCCCGTGGACATCGACTTCGGCGATGTCTCGATGAACATGAGAAACCTGCTGCGCAAGATGGGGCAGAAGTCGTTCCGCCCGGCGAACGCGGCGGCGATGTTCTTCCTCAACGCGACGCAGCCGGAGACGATCAAGGTCATGCGCACGGCGATGGTCGACGTCGGCTTCAAGGCGCAGCGCGCGGCCAACAACTTCCTGCGCGGCCTCGCCAACAAGCAGACCGCCGCGCCGCGCTCGACCGTGGGCAGGACGCCGCTCAAGGAGCAGGTGATCCACTTCATCAACAAGAAGATGCCGGGCGGGCTGCCGAACAAGACCGCGCGGGCGCTGCTCGACATCGAGGACAAGGACTACGTTCCGATCATCCGCAACCCGAAGACGACCAACGCCGACACAGAGGCGGTCTTCTACTTCCCGGGCTGCGGCTCGGAGCGGCTGTTCTCGCAGGTCGGCCTGGCGACCCAGGCGATGCTCTGGCACGCCGGCGTGCAGACGGTGCTGCCGCCGGGCTACCTGTGCTGCGGCTACTCGCAGCGCGGCTCGGGCGACTACGACAAGGCGGAGAAGATCATCACCGACAACCGGGTGCTGTTCCACCGCGTCGCCAACACCCTGAACTACCTCGACATCAAGACCGTGGTCGTGAGCTGCGGCACCTGCTACGACCAGCTCCAGGGCTACAAGTTCGAGGAGATCTTTCCCGACTGCCGGATCATCGACATCCACGAGTTCCTGCTCGAGAAGGGCATCACCCTCGGCGGTCCGGGCGGGCCCGACGCCGCCGGCCCGGGCTATCTCTTCCACGACCCCTGCCACAGCCCGATGAAGCTGCGCGAGCCGCTCGTGACGGTGAAGGCGCTGGTCGGCGAGAACGTGAAGAAGAGCGAGCGCTGCTGCGGCGAGAGCGGCACTTTCGGCATCACCCGGCCCGACATCGCGACGCAGGTCCGCTTTCGCAAGGAAGAGGAGCTGCGCAAGGACGAGGCGGTGCTGCGCTCGATGATCGCGGTGACCGCACCGACCGAGTCGCCCAAGGCCAACCTGAAGATCCTGACCTCGTGCCCGAGCTGCCTGCAGGGCCTGCAGCGCTACAAGGGCGACCTCGCCAACGGGCTGCTCGAGGCCGACTACATCGTCGTCGAGATGGCCAACCGGATCCTCGGCGACGACTGGATGCCCGAGTACGTGGCGCTCGCCAACGAAGGCGGCATCGAGCGGGTGCTGGTCTAGCGACCCGCCCGGCTCACTCGCGCACGAAGCGCAGCGTCGCGCCGCCCTGGAACAGGGTCAGCGACGGCGGCGGCGAGCCTTGCGCGAACTCGATCTCGAGCGGCGTGATGCGGGCGAAGAAGCGGCGCGGCGACCTGGCGAAGAGCTGGAAGGCGCCCTGGCCGGTGGCCTGCGCCCAGAGCTGGCCGTCGCGCACGCTCATCGTCAGCTTGAACGCCGGCCGCGTGGCGTAGACGCCGGCGAGCGGCGCGAGCTGCTCGGCGGCCAGCGCCACCGCCGTCTGCCGCATCAGGCTCAGGTCCTTGGCCGGCATGCTCTCGTCGAGCAGGTGCAGGGCGAGGTCGTTGACCTCGACCATCGCGTTGGCGATGACCGCCGTCGCCCTCTGGCGCTGCGGGTCGAGCCAGAGCGAGGAAGAAAAGCCCGCGGTGCCGCCGTCGTGGTTCAGCACCGTGCGGCCGTTGAGCGGCGCGCGCAGCCACGCCAGGCCGATCGGATTGATCTCGCTCGGCCCGACCGCGTGGCGCTTCTGCGCGAGCAGGAAGGCCTCGCCGAGGGGCGTGGAATCGGGCGCCAGCGCGGCCTGGGCATAGCGCGCCAGGTCGGCGGCGGGCATGACGAGGCCGCCGGCGCCGGCGAGCACGCCCAGGTGCCAGTGCGGCACGCGGCGCTTGTCGACGTCGTGGCCGTCGACCAGGCCGGCGATCGTCCGGCCCGGCAAGGACAGCGTCGAGCGGCTCATGCCCAGGGGGCGCAGCACCCGCTCGTCGAGCTGCTCGGGGTAGCTGCTGCCGGCGGCGCGGCCGAGCGCGTAGCCGAGCAGGCCGAAGCCGAGGTTCGAGTACTCCCAGCGCGTGTCGCGCGCGACGGTCGGCTTGAACTCGCGCAGGCAGGCGAGCAGGCGGGCCTCGTCGTAGTCGGCATAGGGATCGGCGGCGTCTCGCGGCGCGATGTTCGCCGGCAGGCGCGGCAGGCCGGA
>JANMCC010000211.1:0-4884 GCA_031360885.1 Burkholderiales bacterium
CGCGTCATCCGTGCCGGCATTGTTCAAGTGCTCGAGGGACGCAAGGTGCTCAAGCACCTCAACGTCGAGCAGAACCTGCTCGACGGCGCCCATCTGCGCGCCGACAAGGCGCAGATCGCCGACGACATGGCCGAGATCTACGCCAGCTTTCCGACTCTGAAGACGCTGCGCCAGCGCGCCGCCGGCTACCTCTCGGGCGGCGAGATGCAGATGCTGCTGGTGGGCAGGGCGCTGATGGCGCGGCCGAAGGTCCTGCTGCTGGACGAGCCGGCAATGGGTCTGGCACCGCTGATCGTCAGGGACCTCTTCGAGTTCCTGCGCGGCCTGCGCGATCGCAAGGGCATGTCGATCTTCGTCGTCGAGCAGAACGTGCGCGCGGCGTTGCAGATCGCCGACTACGGCTACGTGATGGAGAACGGCCGGATCGTGCTGCACGCCGCCAAGGCCGACCTCGAGCGCAATGAAGACGTGCGCGAGTTCTACCTCGGCCTCAGCCTCACCCAGCAGCGGCGCAGCTTTCGCGACGTGAAGCACTACAAGCGCCGCAAGCGCTGGCTCGGCTGATGCCGTACCGGTGCGGGCGATGACTTCGCGGCTGGAGGGCTTCCTTGCGGGCACGCGCGTGCTCGACCTCTCGCGGCATTTGCCGGGACCGCTCGCGACACTGCTTCTCGCCGACATGGGCGCGGAGGTGACGAAGATCGAATCGCCCGCTGGCGACGAGATGCGCTTCATCGGGCCGGTCGGGCCGAACGGGCGGTCACTGTTCTTCGACGCGGTCAACGCGGGCAAGCGCTCGGTCCGGCTCGACCTCAAGACCGCCGCAGGCAAGCGTGAGCTGCGCGCGCTCTCTTCTTCGGCCGACGTGCTGGTCGAATCGTTCCGGCCCGGCGTGATGGCTCGCCTCGGACTCGGTGCGGACGTGTTGCGGGCCGAGAATCCGCGGTTGATCTACATCGCACTCTCGGGGTACGGTCAGGACGGGCCGATGCGCGACGTGGCCGGCCACGACGCCAACTATCTGGCCCTGAACGGCGTGCTCAGCGCGAGCGGACCGGCCCACAGCCCGAGCTACATGCATCCGCCGGTCGCCGACTGCTCGGCCTCGCTGTTCGCCGTCTCGACTGTGCTCGGCGCCCTGCTCGCACGCGGTCGCGACGACCTCGGCTGCGAGATCGACCTTGCGCTCGCCGACGTGACGATGCCGTTCCAGCTGTTCTCGCTGGCAGCGCTCGGCTCCTTTGGCCACGTGCCGAGGCCGGAGCAGGAGTTCCTGAACGGTGGCTGGGCCTGCTATCGACCCTACCGTCTCGCCGACGGACGAGACGTCGCGCTGGGCGCGATCGAGTCGCATTTCTGGCGTTCGTTCTGCGATACGGCGGAACGTCCCGACTGGCTGGCGCGGCACGCCGAGCCCCTGCCGCAGACCGCTCTCATCGCCGAGCTTGCGGCCTACTTCGCGACCATGTCGCGTAGCGAATGCGAGTCGCGCTTCGCCGGCGCCGACTGTTGCCTGAGCGTGGTGCAAGACCTGCGCGAGGCGGTCGATTCCCGCCACGTGCGGGAGCGCCGGCTGGTCCGGCATCACCCGGGGATGGGCATCTATGAAGCGGCCTATCCGGTTTGCGTGGACGGGATGCGGCCCGGGCTGCGAACTCCGGTCCGGGAAGGCTGAACCCGCTCGGCGGGTCCGATTCCGACGCGACTTCCAGCAGGTGAGAGATGAACCCACGCAGCCTCTGCGATCCAGTGCCGGCCGTCCTGGAGGATGAAGCCGACGGCGAGATCGCTTCGCTCTTCGCCGACATCCGGACGCACCTCGGGACCTCTTCCGTCAATCTCGTCTGGCGTCATCTGGCGACGTTCCCGGGAGCGTTGCCATGGTGCTGGGGCGCGATCGCGCCGCTCTATCGTTCCGGCGCACTCGCCGCGCAGGCGCGTGACTTCAGGCGAAGCCTTCAAGGACCGGTATTGCCCGAGCTCCCGGCGGAGGTGAGGGAGGTCTTCGATCTGAACTCCGAAGACATCGTCCGGATCCGCGCCACGCTGCGGGGGTACTACGCCAGCTGCACGACGAACATCCTCTCGCTGAACGCCTTGCGGCTGTTCATGGCGGGCCCCGCGGCGGCGACGCGTTCGGGCGCGGGTTCGCTGGACGGCGTGGGCCATCCCGACGAGCCGCCCCAGATCGAGACCATGGCGCATTTCCCGGATCCGGCCGATGTCGCGCCTCACGTCGTCGACCTGGCTTGGCGATTGAATGCCCTGGGAGAACGCGGGGATGGAACGATCCTGGCGAGTCTGTACCGCTACCTCGCCAACTGGCCGTCGTTTCTCGGCCTGAGCTGGACATTGCTGGTGCCGCTCGCAACCGATGGCCGATTGCAGACCGCCATATCGCAGTGCCTCGCCGAAGCGGACTCGCGGTCCGCACAGCTCGTCGACCGGCTTGCTGCGCCCGACCTCCAACCGGACGGCCCGACCCGAGAAGCCATCGGCATGGCGCTCGAGGACTTCGGCCGCAACGCGATCGCCAAGGTCATTCCGATCACCCGCGCGCTCTTGACAGCCGTGGGAGGCGGAGGCGGCCTCGGTCTGCCTCCCGGGCCATCACAGCGCTGAAATGCCGCCGGTCATGCTGATGGCCTGCCCGGTGATCTTCGCGGCCGCAGCAGAGGCGAGAAAGACCGCCAGCGCGGCGAGTTCTTCCTTGGTGACGACGCCGAGCGCAGCCATCTTTTCGGCCTTGGCGAAGAGCCTCCCGGCGAACGGATCCGCCATCACCTTCTCGTAGTGCTCGGTTCCGCTGGTCAGCGAAGGCGTCAGCACGTTGGCGCGGATGCCGTCGCGCTTGCCTTCGACGGCGAGCGCACGCGTGAACATGACGATACCCGCCATCGCCGCGCCGATGACGCTCTCGCCCGGCGTCGGGATCTTTCCGGCGTCGGACGCGATGTTGATGACCGCACCCCCTCCGGCATCACGCATGTAGGGCAACGCCGCCGCGCAGCTGAGGATCTGCGCGAACAGGCAGCGCTCGAGGATGCCCGGGATCTCGGCAGGCGCCGTGCGAAAGAGCAGGCGCGGGAGATCGTTGCCGCCGGTGGAATTCACGAGAACGTCGATGCGGCCGAGCTGCTTCATCGCCTCGGCCATCACCGCCTCGGCAACGTCGGCCCTGGCGACGTCGCCGAGGGCGACGACGACGCGAGCCTCGGGGAAGCGCGCCTGGATCGCCGCCCTCGCTAGCTCGGCGCGCCCGGCATCGCGGCCGTTGATGAGCACGCCGCCTGCGCCGGCGGCGAGGAGCGCTTCGGCGCAGGCGCGCCCGATCCCGGCCGTGCCCCCGGTGATGACCGCCATCGATCCGTTCAACATGTCGGCACTCCGCGGGTTCAGGAAAGGATGCGCCGCGCCAGTCGCAGGTGCGGGGCGTCGACCATCTTGCCGTCGACGACCGCGAGGCCGCCGCCTGCGAGCGCGGCGACGACGCGCTCGGCCCAGGCGCGCTCGTCTGCCGTCGCCGCGAACGCGCGGTGGATCGGCGCGATCTGGTCGGGATGGATCGCGGCCTTGGCGCTGAAGCCGTCGGCGTGCGCTTCGGCGGCTTCGGCAGCGAGTGCATCGAGGTCGCGGAAGTCGACGCGCACGGCGTCGATGGCGCTGCATTCGGCAGCGGCAGCCGCCAGCAGCATCCAGTTCCGCGCCAGGCGGAACGGCGCACGATAGGCGCCACCGGCGTCGCGGTTCCGGGGCACGCCGAGGTCGCCCGCCAGGTCCTCGGCGCCCCACATGAGCGCCGCGAGGCGAGGCACCGGGCGGCGAAACTCGCCGAGCGCGAGCACCGAAGCGGCCGTCTCCGTGACGATCGCGACGACGCCGAGGCGGGCGCCGCGGTGACCGGCCGCGGCCTCCACCGTGTCCAGCGCAAGGCCGAGGCGCTCGAGATCCGCGAGGCCGCACGCTTTCGGCAGCACGACGCCGGCGATCGCAGCCAAGGGCAAGCGGGCGAGGTCCGCCGCGAAGTGCGGGGAATCGAGCGCATTGACGCGGATCCAGCAACGCCCGGCAGGCGGACGCACCGCCGCGAGCGCGGCCACTGTGACCTCGCGCGCGGCGGCTTTCTCGGCCGGCGCGACCGCGTCTTCCCAGTCGAAGATCAGCGCCTCGGCGTCGCTGGCGAGCGAGCGTTCGATCTTGCGCGCGCTGTCACCCGGAACGAAGAGCCACGAGCGCGCGGCACTCACTTCGGCAGCCGATGCATGAAGGCCGAGCGCGTGCAGCGTGCCACCTCGACGCCGTCCTGGTTCCAGGCGTGGTGCATGAACTCGACGATGCCGGCCTCGGGCCGCGAGCCGCTCGCGCGCACGGAGAGCACCTCGGTCGTCACATGGATCGTGTCGCCCTGGAACACCGGCGCCGGAAACAGGACTTCCTTCATGCCGAGGTTGGCGATCGTCGTGCGCAGCGTCGTTTCGGCGACCGAGATGCCGATCATCAGCCCGAGCGTGAACAGGCTGTTGACGAGCGGCCGGCCAAACTCCGTCTTCGCCGCGAAGTGGGCGTCGATGTGGAGCGGCTGCGGGTTCAGCGTCATCGTCGAGAACTGGACGTTGTCCCACTCGGTGACCGTGCGCGTCAACGCGTGCTCGAAGCGCATGCCGACGCTGAACTCTTCGAAATACAGACCGCGCATCATGGCTTCTCCTTGACGACTCAGGCTCAGGCCGGCGGGCCGGGTGGCTCGACCACCGGCAGCGGCTCGAGCTGCACCAGCGTCTGCCCCCGCGGCACGATCTCGCCGATCTCGCAGCGCACCGCGGCAACCGTGCCGGCGCGCGGCGCGGCGAGCGGGAAGATCAGCTTCATCGCCTCCATCACGAC
>JANMCC010000248.1:0-2368 GCA_031360885.1 Burkholderiales bacterium
GGCGCCGATCGACTCGCTCGACCAGTCGGTGACGCGCTCGTCGCCTTTCAGCTCGCCGACGCGAACGCCGGTGCGAAAGACGACGCCTTCGGCCTGCATCTGCGCGACGCGCCGGTCGATGTGCGTCTTCTCCATCTTGAAATCGGGAATGCCGTAGCGCAGCAGGCCGCCGATCGCGTCGTTCTTCTCGAACACCGTGACCGCGTGCCCGGCTCGCGCGAGCTGCTGCGCGGCGGCGAGGCCGGCGGGGCCCGAGCCGACCACGGCCACCTGCTTGCCGGTCTTCTCCGCGGGCGGACGCGGCAGGACCCAGCCCTCTTCCCAGGCGCGGTCGATGATCGCGTGCTCGATCGACTTGATGCCGACCGGCTCGTTGTTGATGTTGAGCGTGCACGCCTCCTCGCACGGCGCCGGGCAGATGCGGCCGGTGAACTCGGGGAAGTTGTTGGTCGAGTCGAGCACCGCGAAGGCCATCTTCCAGTCAGCGCGGTAAACGAGGTCGTTGAAGTCGGGAATGATGTTGTTGACCGGGCAGCCGCTGTTGCAGAACGGCGTGCCGCAATCCATGCAGCGCGCGCTCTGCACCTTGGCTTCGTCTTCCTTCAGCGTGTGCACGAACTCGCGGAAGTTCTTGACGCGCTTCTTCACCGGCTCGAGGTCTTCCTCCACCCGCTCGAAGTTCATGAAGCCGGTCACATTGCCCATCGCGGCGCTCCTCCCCTGCTGTGCTGCACGACGCTCACTTCGGCGCGCTGATCTTGATCGTCTTCGGCACGGCGCCGCCCTTGGCCTTGGCGATCGCGTCCTCGGCCGCCGAGCCGGCGCGGATTTCGCCGAGCGCGGTCATCGCCTTCAGGCTGATCTCGGCGAGCGCTCGCTTGTACTCGTTCGGGAACACCTTGACGAACTTGCCGCGCGCCTCGGCCCAGTGGTCGAGGATCTCGCGCGCGCGCAGGCTGCCGGTCCACTTGTGATGGTCGGCGACCAGCGACTTCAGCAAGGCCTCGTCGGTCTGCTCGCGATGCCAGATCGCGCGCTCGACCGACTTCTCCTGCTCGGCGGTGGTCGCCACCGGCGCCAGCGAGACCATCGAGGTGTTGCAGCGCGAGGCGAACTGGCCGTCCTCGTCGTACACGTAGGCGATGCCGCCGCTCATGCCGGCAGCGAAGTTGCGCCCGGTCTTGCCGAGAACGACGACGGTGCCGCCGGTCATGTACTCGCAGCCGTGGTCGCCGGTGCCTTCGACCACCGCGGTCGCGCCCGACAGGCGCACCGCAAATCGCTCGCCGGCAACGCCGCGGAAGAAGGCCTCGCCGCTGGT
The DNA here is from genome assembly GCA_031360885.1 of Burkholderiales bacterium. GTDB lineage: Bacteria > Pseudomonadota > Gammaproteobacteria > Burkholderiales > Burkholderiaceae_C > Schlegelella_A. Next base: position 1,322 of record JANMCC010000248.1, read on the forward strand.
TGCGCCGTAGAGCACGGTGTTGCCGACGATGATGTTGCTCGTCGCCTCGCCGCGGAAGTCGATGCTCGGCCGGATCGCCAGGCGCCCGCCCGAAAGGCCCTTGCCGGTGTAGTCGTTGGCGTCGCCGATCAGGTAGATGGTGATGCCCTTGGCGAGGAACGCGCCGAAGCTCTGCCCGCCCGTGCCTTCCATCTGGATGAAGATGGTGTTGTCGGGCAGGCCTTCCGGCCGTGCGCGGATCAGCTCGCCGGAGAGCATCGCGCCGACCGTCCGGTTGACGTTGCGTGCTTCCTCGAGGAGTTGCACCTTCTCGCCGCGGTCGATCGCCGGACGGCACTTCTCGATCAGGCGCACGTCGAGCGCCTTGTCGAGGCCGTGGTCCTGCGACTCGACATGGCGGCGGGCCACCGACGCCGGCGCGGCCGGCACGTGCAGCACGCGGGAGAAATCGAGGCCCTTCGCCTTCCAGTGGGCGATGCCCTTCTTCGTGTCGAGCAGGTCGACCCGGCCGACGAGCTCGTCGAAGGTGCGCATGCCGAGTTGCGCCATGATCTGGCGCGCTTCCTCGGCGACGAAGAAGAAGAAGTTGACGACGTGCTCGGGCCGGCCCTGGAACTTGGCGCGCAGCACCGGGTCCTGCGTCGCCACGCCCACCGGGCAGGTATTGAGGTGGCACTTCCTCATCATGATGCAGCCTTCGGCCACCAGCGGCGCTGTGGCGAAGCCGAACTCGTCGGCGCCGAGCAGCGCGCCGACGACGACGTCGCGACCCGTCTTCATCTGGCCGTCGGCCTGCACGCGGATGCGGCCGCGCAGGCGGTTGAGCACCAGCGTCTGCTGCGTTTCCGCCAGCCCCAGCTCCCAGGGCGTACCGGCATGCTTGATCGAGCTCCAGGGCGAGGCGCCCGTGCCGCCGTCGTGGCCGGCGATGACGATGTGGTCGGCCTTGGCCTTGGCGACGCCGGCGGCGACCGTGCCGACGCCGACTTCGGACACCAGCTTGACGCTGATGCTGGCCCGCCTGTTGGCGTTCTTCAGGTCGTGGAT
>JANMCC010000331.1:0-7183 GCA_031360885.1 Burkholderiales bacterium
ACGCGATCCAGTATCTCGAGGACGCGATGCCCGTCGAGGTCGTGTTCTACGACGGCAAGGCGATCTCGGTCGAGCTGCCCACCTCGGTGGTGCGGGAGATCGTTGACACCGAGCCCGCGGTCAAGGGCGACACCTCGGGCAAGGTGCTGAAGAGCGCCAAGCTCGCCACGGGGTTGGAGATCTCGGTGCCGCTGTTCGTGCAGACCGGCGACAAGGTCGAGATCGACACCCGGACCCACGAATACCGCAAGCGGGTATAGGGGCGCTTCGAAGAATCGACGCTTCGCTGGATTCAGCGGGCCCGCCATGGCGGGCCCTTCTCTTTTGTGGGCATCATGCGCCGTGTCGTTTGACTTCTCGCAGATCACCGCGCCGTTCCGCATGCAGCCCGGGCTGCGCCGCGTTGCGCCCGGCCAGGCGCAGCTGACGCCGTCGCGGCCGAACGGGCGGCATCTGCGCGAGAAGATGGCGGTGCTGGCCGCCACCGCCGACGAGGCGCTGGTCGCCGCTCCCGGCTTCGACGCCGCCCCGGCGCTGCGCGCCATCGCGCTCGAAGCGCGCCGCGACGCCGAGCCCGCATTCGCGTACGACGGGCCGAACGATTGCGCCGCCCCGCGGCTCGCCTGGGCGCTGTGCGCCGGTCGCCCGGAAGGCAACGGCGAGGCTGCGATCGGCGACCTGTTGCTTTCCCTGCCGGCCGCGAAGCGCGCGACCGCCCTGCTCTGCCTGGCGTTCGAGGAAGACTTCGCCGTCATCGACGGCGCCAGCGCCGTCATTCCCTGGCTGGCCGTCTGCCTGCCGTCGCGCTGGGCGCCCGAGGAAAAGGTCGGCCGGCACTTCGCCGAGGTGCACGCGCCGGTGGCCGACAACGCCCTGCTGCTTCAGGCGAGCGAGCAGCTCGCCCGCCTCGTCACCGGTACCGATCGCTGGGAGCGCTTCGTCTGGACGATCTCCGCCGATCCGCGGCTGCACCAGCATCCCGGGCGCGGCAAGGTCGCCTGGCCCGAGGATGCCGACGCCGAAGCGCTCGCCGCGCTCGCCAGCTTTCGCCACGAGCACCAGACCTTCATCCCGGTCGCCGGCAGCGGCCAGGCAGTGTTCACGATCCGGGTCTCGAGCGAGCCCCTCGACAGCGCGCTGCGCACGCGCGACGACGCCACCCGCCTGCGCGACGCGCTCGGCAGCATGTCGGCGAGCGTGCTCGCCTACCGGGGCCTCGAGCCGGTGCGCGAGCGAATGCTCGAGGCCCTGGGTCGCCGCATCTCCGCCCTGCCGGCGCCCGCGTGAAGACGACGCCGGTCGTCCCGGGCCGCATCGAACGCGACGCCGACGGGCTGCCGCGCTCGCCCGACTTCGGCGACGTCTACCACCCGCGCCAGGGCGCCCTCGCGCAGGCGCGCCACGTCTTCCTCGGCGGCAACGAGCTGCCGGTGCGCTGGCGGGGACGCGAGCGCTTCGTCGTCCTCGAGACGGGCTTCGGCCTGGGCAACAACTTCCTCGCTGCCTGGCAGTCCTGGCGCGACGACCCCGAGCGCTGCGCGCAGCTCCACTTCCTCTCGATCGAGGCGCGCCCGCTGCAGCGCCGGGACCTCGCCGCGCTGCCGCGCGAAGAGGCGCTCGCGCCACTGGCCACGCAGCTCGCCGCGGCCTGGCCGCCGCTCACCTGCAACCTGCACCGGCTGAGCTTCGAGGCCGGCCGGGTGCAGCTGCTGCTGGCGCTCGGCGACGTCAAGGACTGGCTGCCGCAGATCACGGCCAGCGTCGACGCCTTCTTCCTCGACGGCTTCGCGCCGGCGCGCACCCCGGGGATGTGGGAGGCGCGGCTGTACAAGGCGATGGCGCGGATCGCCGCGCCGGGTGCGACCGCCGCCACCTGGTCGGTCGCACGCGCCGTCCGCGAGGGCCTCGGCGCGGCGGGGTTCGACGTCCGCAGCGTTCCCGGCAGCGGCGGCAAGCGCGAGATCACGGTCGCGCGGTTCGCGCCGCGCTTCGTTCCGCGAGCGAACCCGCGTCGGCGCGCCGCGAGCGATGCTGCTACGGCGACCGAACGCACGCCGGTCGCCATCGTCGGCGGCGGGCTGGCCGGATGCGCCGCCGCCTGGGCACTCGCCGGGCAGGGCCGGGCCTCGATCCTGTTCGAGCGCCGGTCGCAGCTCGCGCTGGAAGGCTCGGGCAACGCTGCCGGCCTGTTCCACGGCGTCGTGCACGGGCACGACGGCCACCATGCCCGCTTCCACCGCGCCGCAGCGCTCGAGGCGCAGCACGCCGTCGCCCTCGCGCTCTCCGGCACGGGCGTGCGCGGCAGCGCTTCGGGGCTGCTCCGCCTCACGGCACGCGGCAGCGACGTCGCCCCCATGCGAGCGCTGCTGGAGCAGCTCGGCCTGCCGGAGGACTACGCCCGCGCCCTGTCGATCGCGGAAGCAAGCGCGGTCGCCGGCATCGAGGTCGTCGCGCCGGCCTGGCACTTTCCGGGCGGCGGCTGGGTCGAGCCGCGCGGCCTCGCGCGCTTCTTCGCCGAGTCCGTCGGCGAGCGGCTCGCGCTGCAGTGCAACCGCGACGTGGCCGCGATCCGGCGCGTCGACGACCGCTGGCATCTGCTCGATGCGGCCGGCGCCGTGCTTGCCGAAGCCGAAGCCGTGGTTCTCGCCAATGCCGGCGCCGCGCTCGAGCTGCTCGGCGGCCGAGCCCTGACCCTGCAGCGCAGCCGCGGCCAGCTCAGCGGACTGGCCACTGGCCGCTGGCCGGCCGCAACAACCCTGCGCCTGCCGGTCGCCGGCTCGGGCTACCTGCTGCCGCCGCTGAACGGAGTGACCTGGTTCGGCGCCACCTCGCAGGAGAGCGACGACGACCCCGAGGCCCGCGCCGCCGACCATGGCGCCAACGTCGCGCGCCTCGCCGGACTGGTGGCAAGCCCGCCGGCGATCGAGGCTGCTGCCGGCGAGCTTTCCGGCCGGGTCGGCTTCCGCTGGGCGAGCGTCGATCGCCTGCCGCTGGTCGGCGCCGTGCCGCTCGCCGCGGTCGGCGCCGGATTCGGCCTCGACGCCGCTGCCGACGCCTCGCCCCGACCCGATCAGCCGCGCTTCGCGCCGCGGGCGCCGGGCCTGTTCGTGTTCGCTGGTCTGGGATCGCGCGGCATCGCCGGGTCGGCGCTGGGCGCGCAGGTGCTCGCGTCGTGCATCACCGGGGCGCCGATGCCGCTGGAGGCCGACCTGCTCGATGCGGTCGACCCGGCGCGCTTCGCGAGCCGCGCTTTCCGGCGCTCCGGCCTGCCGCCGGGCGCCGCGGGCTGAAGGTCAGCCGCCGCTCGGGCCTGCAGCGGGCGGGTCGGCCGCAGCCTGGCCCCCCTCCGGCGCGGAGGCCGCTTCGCCGGATTCGCCGGCCGTCTTGCGGCCGGCCTTTTCCTTTTCCTTCTCTTCCTTCTTCTTCTTCTTGGCCAGCTCGCGCTGGCGTTTCTCGAACGAATAGTTGGGTTTGGCCACGGGCCGTCCTTCCTGTGTGCTGCACCAAACGTGCACGGGGCGGAGGTTACGCGCTTTTGCCGCGCCTCCCGCAAGCGATCAGAAGCGCATTGTCCGCACGCCTTCGGCCGTGCCGAGCAGGCAGATCGAGGCGCGATTCCTGGCGAAGATGCCGCAGCAGACGACCCCGGGCCACTGGCTGACCTCGGCCTCCATCGCTGCCGGGTCGGCGATGGCCAGGCCGTGGACGTCGAGGATGTGGCCGCCGTTGTCGGTGACCACGCCTTCGCGCAGGACCGGCCGGCCGCCGAGCTTCGTGAACCGGCGCGCGATCTGCGCCGCCGCCATCGGCACCACCTCCACCGGCAGGGGAAAGCGGCCGAGCTGCTCGACCAGCTTGGAGCCGTCGGCGATGCAGACGAAGCGCTCGGCCAGGTCGGCGACGATCTTTTCCCGCGTGAGCGCGCCGCCGCCGCCCTTGATCATGCAGCCCGAGGCGTCGATCTCGTCGGCACCGTCGATGTAGACGGCGAGCTTCTCGACCGCGCTCGCCTCCAGCACCGGCACGCCGATCGCCCTGAGGCGCACCGTGCTCGCTTCGCTGCTCGACACCGCCCCGGCCACGCCGCCCGGCAGCGTGGCGAGCGCGTCGATGAAGCAGTTGACCGTGGAGCCGGTGCCGACGCCGACGATGCTGCCGGCCTCCACGTACGCGAGCGCGGCCAGGCCGACCAGGCGCTTCAGCTCGGCCTGGCTCGCCGCCGCGGGCTGGGCCGGGCTGCTCAACGCCGGCCCACCATGTCGGCGGCGACGACCCAGGCGTCGAACTCCTCGCCGCTGAGCCAGCCCGAGGCGACCGCGGCATCGCGCAAGGTGGAGCCCCTGCGGTGGGCCTCCTTGGCGATCATCGCGGCCTTGTCGTAGCCGATGTGCGGATTGAGCGCGGTGACGAGCATCAGCGAGCGCTGCACCAGCTCCTCGATCCGCCGGCGATCGGGCTCGATGCCGCTGGCGCAGTGCGTGTCGAAGCTGCGCGCGCCGTCGGCGAGGAGCCGCGCGCTCTGCAGGAAGTTGTGGATCAGCACCGGCTTGAAGACGTTGAGCTCGAAGTTGCCGGACGCGCCGGCGACATTGATCGCGACGTCGTTGCCGAGCACTTGGGCGCAGAGCATGGTCAGGGCCTCGCACTGGGTCGGGTTCACCTTGCCCGGCATGATCGAGCTGCCCGGCTCGTTCTCCGGGATGCGGAGCTCGCCCAGGCCCGAGCGGGGCCCGGAGGCGAGCCAGCGCACGTCGTTGGCGATCTTGGTCAGCGAGGCGGCGAGCGTCTTCAGCGCGCCGTGGGCGAAGACGATGGCGTCGTGCGCGGCCAGCGCCTCGAACTTGTTCGGCGCGGAGACGAACGGCAGCCCGGTGCGCAGCACCAGCTCGGCTGCGACCCGGGCGCCGAAGTTCGGCGGCGAGTTGAGGCCGGTGCCGACCGCGGTGCCGCCGAGCGCGAGCTCGCAGAGATGCGGCAACGCGGCCCGCACGTGGGCCAACCCGTGGTCGAGCTGCGCGACCCAGCCCGAGATCTCCTGGCCGAGGGTCAGCGGCGTCGCGTCCTGCAGATGGGTGCGGCCGATCTTGACGATGTCGGCGAACGCCTTGGCCTTCGCGGCGAGCGTGGCGCGCAAGGCCTCGACCGAAGGGATCAGGCGCTTCACGACGGCCTCGACCGCGGCGACGCTCATCGCCGTGGGGAACACGTCGTTCGACGACTGGCTGCGGTTGACCTCGTCGTTCGGATGCACCAGGCGCGCTTCGCCGACCGGCCCGCCGAGGAGCTGCGAGGCGCGGTTGGCGAGCACCTCGTTCATGTTCATGTTGCTCTGCGTGCCCGAGCCGGTTTGCCAGACCGAGAGCGGGAACTCGCCGTCGTGGCGGCCGGCCAGCACCTCGTCGGCGGCCGCGGCGATCGCGTCGGCCTTGTTCGCGGCCAGGGTGCCGAGCTCGCGGTTGACGACCGCGGCGCTGCGCTTCACCAGCGCCAGCGCGCGGATCAGCTCGGGCGGCATCTTCTCGGTCGAGATGTCGAAGTGATGCAGCGACCGTTCGGTCTGCGCGCCCCAGAGGCGGTCGCCCGGCACGGCGATCTCGCCGAAGGTGTCTTTCTCGATGCGCGGCTCGGTCATGTCTTCTCCCTCTCCCGCCGGGCGGGAGAGGGCCGGGGTGAGGGCTCGTCGCCGAGTATGCATCGGAGCGATGACAGAATCGCCCCGCCGCATGCCGCTTCTCCCCTATCCCCTCGCCCGCTCCTTCCTGTTCGGGCTCGATCCCGAGGACGCCCACGACCTGACGCTCGGCGCCATGGCGTCGATCCAGCACACGCCGCTGGTGCACGCGATCGCGCAGCGGCGGGTCGAGGATCCGGTCACGCTCGCCGGCCTGCGCTTTCCCAACCGCATCGGCCTGGCCGCGGGCCTCGACAAGAACGGTCGCTGCATCGACGCCTTCGGCGCCCTCGGCTTCGGCAGCGTCGAGGTCGGCACGGTGACGCCGCTGGCCCAGCCGGGCAATCCCAAGCCGCGCATCTTTCGCCTGACCGAGGCCACCGCGCTGATCAACCGCCTGGGCTTCAACAACGATGGGCTCGCCGCCTTCATTCGCAACGTGCGCCGCGCGCGCTTTCGCGGCACCGGCGGCATCCTCGGCCTGAACATCGGCAAGAACGCGGCGACGCCGATCGAACGCGCCGCCGACGACTACCTGATCTGCCTCGCCGGCGTGTACCCGCATGCCGACTACGTGACGATCAACATCTCCAGCCCGAACACGAAGAACCTGCGCGACCTGCAGGGCGATGCGGCGCTCGACACGCTGCTGGGCGCGATCCGCGCACGGCGCGGCGAGCTCGCGGCCGAGCACGGTCGAACGGTGCCGATCTTCCTCAAGATCGCTCCCGACCTCGATGCCGGCCAGGTCGAGGCGATCGCCGCAACCCTGCAGAAGCACGCCGTCGACGGCGTGATTGCCACCAACACCACCCTCGCCCGCGACGCGGTGGCCCATCTCCGGCACGGCGGCGAGACGGGCGGGCTCTCGGGCGCGCCGCTGCTGGCGGCCTCGAACCGGGTCGTCGCCGAGCTCCGGGCGGCCCTGGGCCCAAGCTTTCCCATCATCGGCGTGGGCGGCGTCACGACCCCGGGCGACGCAATTGCCAAGCGGAATGCAGGAGCAGACATCGTGCAGATCTACACCGGCTTCATCTACAAGGGTCCCGAGCTCGTGACCGGGGCGGCGCGCGCCCTGGCGGCGCGCCCGGCCCGGAGGGCGTCGTGAGCGGTCGCGCCGGCCTCTTCGTCGGCTTGCGGCGCAGCCTCCCGGTCCTGGCGCTCGCCGCCCTGGCCGGCTGCACGAGCCTGCCGGTCGTCACCCCCGACATGGCGCGGGCCGACCCGAACAGCGTCCAGTTCAAGACGGCCAGCGGCAGGATCCTCTCGCCGGAACGCAGCAAGGAGGTGCTCGCCCGCCTCGCCGCCGCCGACCAGAACCCCGACAGCCTGGCCCGCCACCTGGCGCTCGAGCAGGAAATCTCCGGCACGCCGCTCAGCCTCGGCAACCGCGTCGTGCTGCTCGAGAACGGACCAGACACGTACGCGGCGATGCTGTCGGCGATCGCCGGCGCGCGCGACCACATCAACATGGAGACCTACATCTTCGATGCCGACGAGGCCGGCCGGCGC
>JANMCC010000073.1:0-33188 GCA_031360885.1 Burkholderiales bacterium
TCCTGCGCCTGCGCCTGCTCCTGCTCCTGCGCCTGCGCCTGCGCCTGCGCCTGCGCCTGCGCCTGCGCCTGCGCCTGCGCCTGCTCCTGCGCCTGCTCCTGCTCCTGCTCCTGCTCCTGCTCCTGCTCCTGCTCCTGCTCCTGCTCCTGCTCCTGCTCCTGCTCCTGCTCCTGCACCTGCTCCTGCTCCTGCTCCTGCGCCTGCTCCTGCTCCTGCTCCTGCTCCTGCGCCTGCACCTGCACCTGCTCCTGCGCCGGCACCCGCACCCGCACCCGCACCCGCACCCGCACCCGCACCCGCACCCGCACCTGCACCTGCACCTGCACCTGCACCTGCACCTGCACCTGCACCTGCTCCTGCTCCTGCGCCTGCGCCCGCACCTGCACCTGCACCGAGCGGGCCGTCCCCCGGCAACGGTCCGACGACGGGCGACACGCTTCCGCCACCGCCACCCCCCGCACCGCCGCCACCCGCAGCTCCGCTGGCCTTGCGCGGCGGTGGTTCGGGACCAACAGCCGGCATTCAGGAGACGCCTTCCCCTGGCAACGGTCCGACCACTGGAGACACGCTCCCACCGCCTCCGCCCCTCGGCCCGACGCCCGCACCTGCGCCTGCGCCTTCGCCCGCACCTGCACCTGCACCTGCACCTGCACCTGCACCCGCACCCGCACCCGCACCTGCACCCGCACCTGCACCTGCGCCCGCACCTGCGCCCGCACCTGCGCCCGCACCTGCGCCCGCGCCCATCAATGGCCCGATCTACCTTGGAACCGGGAGCGTCCGCGCGGCGCAGGAAGCATTCCTGGGCAGCGACGGCGCGAACGCCGAGCGGGTCGCTGCGCGCCTGGCGAACGGCAACGCAGAGATCGCCGGCGCGCTGGTCGTGCGTCCCGGAGTCGAGGTGCGGGCGACCGGCGATCTGCGGATTGCCACCGACTGGTCGCTGCCCGCCCCCGGCCCCGATCTGCGTGCGGCCGCGCCGCATGCCGGCGACACGTCGCTGGTCCTGCGCGCCGCCGGCAATCTGAATCTCGCCTACGGCATCTCCTCGGGATTCCGAACGGCTGGCGAGTTCGTGCCACAACTGGCGGCAAGCAGCGATCGCGGCGGCAGCCTGCGCGCCGTCGGCGGTGCCGACCTGAGCTCGGCCGACGTGCTCGCGACCGCCGGCAGCAGCGGCGACGTCGTGATCGGCCGCGACCCGACCTTCACCTTCGAATCGCCGCCCCCGGTCAGCCTGCGCACGACGACCGGCTCGATCGACGTCCGCGCCGCGCGCGACATCCGCTTCGCCAATCGCGGCGCGACGGTCTATACGACCGGCGCGCCCGTTTCCGCGCCGATCGATCTCTCGCCGATAGCCGATGACCTCATCAGCGGCGACTTCGGGCCATTGAGTCCCTTCCTCGCCGGGGGCGGCAGCGTGTCCCTCGGAGCGGGCCGCGACATCGTCGGCAACGCGCCCGATCCGGCCCGACCGTACGTGACCGACTGGTGGTGGCGCTCGGCCGTCGTGCCCGCCTGGTGGTCGCGCTACGACCTGTTCGACCAGGGTATCGCGACCTTAGGTGGCGGCGACATCGCATTGCAGGCCGGCCGCGATGTCGTCAATGTGCGCGCCGCCGCCGCGTCGAACGGCTACGTCGACGACTCGACGCCCGGCAGTGTCACCGCGGTCCGCCTGGGCGGCGGCAGCGTCAGCGCCCGGGCTGGCCGCGACCTGGTCAATGGCCTGTACTTCGCCTCCGGAACGAGCCTCGGCCTGACCGCAGGCAACGACATCCGCCACGACCCGACGCTGGCCGGTCCCTCGTTCGCGATCGACCCGGGGGTCCAACTGGTGTACGAGAACACTGCGGTCCGCGTGCAGGCCGGCGGCGACCTGACGCTCGCGAGCGTGCGCAACGCCGGCTACACCGCCCCGGTACTGGCCAACACGACCGCGAGCCAGGGCAACGAGGTCCTCACCGGGCTCGGCGACGCGGCGACGCTGGTCGTCCAGTCGTTGTCGGGCGATGTCGCCTACCGAGCCGCCGAGCAGGGCAAGGGCCTGGGCCAGAACCTGCCCGCGCCTCGCGAAGGCTCGGTGAATCCGCGCCAGCTCCTTCCTGGCTCCACGGCCTTCCTCGCGCCGGCGGGCCGGGTCTCCCTCGGCGGCAAGGTGGCGATCGCACCGAGCGCCGACGGGCGAGCACTCGTCCTCGGCGAAGGCGACGTCGAAGTCGCCGGGTTGCAGATGCTCGCGACGGCCGCGGCCGCCCCCCGAATCGAAGTCGGCCGCTTCCTCGAGGTGGAAGAGGCGTTGCGACTGCGCCTCCCCGGCCAGACCGGCGGTCCCCTCGACAGCAGCGATCGCCAACCCGTTCGCATCGTCTCGGCCGCGGGCGGCGTGACGCTGTCCCAGGCGGTCGAGTCGGTGCGGCCCGTGCGGTTCATCGCCGGCGGCGACCTGACGCTCGGCGCGATCGTCAGCATCCAGCACCAGCCGAACGCGATCGATCCCGCCACTGGCCAGACCACTGCCGTCTCCGAGCTGAGCCTGCTGCAGGCGGGCCGCGACGTCGGCGTCGCCGGCTCGTCGAACGGAGTCGAGATCGCAGGCTCCGGCGACCTGGTCGTGCTGGCCGGACGGCAGATCGATCTCGGTCAGGGGGCCGGCATCACCGCCCTCGGCAACACCCGCAACAGCACGGCGCTGCCGGTCGGCGCCGCCAACATCGCTCTTGTTGCCGGCCTGCGCGGCGACGGCGCCGACTACCAGCGTGCCGCCCGCTCAGGCTTCGCCGTGCTCGGCGCCAGCGGCCTCGACAAGCACGCCGGCGACCTCTACGCCTGGCTCACCAAGCCCACGCCGCCGCCTGCCGGCTCGTCGCCGGCGGTGGAGTTCGACGCGCTCCCGGTGACCGATCAGCTCGCCCGCGTCGAAAGCCTGCTCGGCAAGGCTCGCTACGACACCGCGATCGCCGGCTTCGTCCGCGCCCGGCCGCGTTCCGGAGAGCTCGGTGCGAGCGACGCATTGAAGGCGTTCGACGCCCTGCCCGAGAGCGAGCGGCGGCAAGCCGTCACGACCCTCCTCGGCCAGGCGCTGGGCGACCTGCCGGCGAGCAGCCGGACGGCATTCGTCGCCCTCGCCGCAGCAGACCGCAGCGCCGCCGACCAGGCCGCCTTCGTCGCCTGGGTGGCCCGGGCGGCGCCGCTGCCGTCCACCGGCGCGACGGCGGCGCCGTTGACACTCGCCGAAGCGGTGGCGCGCTTCGACGCGCTGCCGGTCGAGCGACAGGCCGTCTGGCTGAACCAGGTGCTGGTCGGCGAGCTGCGCGCCGCCGGCCGCGAGGCGGCCTCCAAGGGCGGCGAGGACCGCGATCTCGCCTACGCACGCGGCTACCGCGCCGTCGACACCCTGTTCCCGGCCGACGCCGCCGGTGCCCGCCCGGCCGGAGACATCCGCCTGCCGACGAGCCAGATCAAGACCACGCAGGTCGGCGACATCGTCCTGATGGCGCCGGGCGGCGGCATCAACGCCGGCGAGCTGATCGGCACGACCGCGAAGAAGCCCGCCGACCTCGGCATCGTCACCGTCGCCGGCGGCGACATCTCGGCCGTCGTCAGGAAGGACTTCGAGGTCAACCAGTCGCGCGTGTTTTCGCTGCAGGAAGGCGACATCCTGCTCTGGGCTTCGACCGGCAACATCGACGCCGGCCGCGGCGCCAAGACCGTGACCGGCGCGCCGGCACCCGTGCTGCGCCTCGACGCCCAGGGCCGGGTCGTGCTCGACACCTCGGGCTCGTTCAGCGGCAGCGGCATCGCCGTGCTCGACGCCAAGAGCAGCCTCGACCTGTATGCGCCGGAAGGCGAGATCAACGCCGGCGAGGCCGGCATCAAGTCGCTCGGCAACGCATTCTTCGGCGCCGTCACCTTCGTCGGCGCCGACAACCTGAGCGTCGGCGGCGTCGCCGTGGGCGCGCCGCCGGCACCGCCCTCGGTCGGCGCGACCGCTGGTCTGGCCGCGGCCGCGCAGTCGGTCAGCGCCGCGAACCAGAACGCGGGCAGCGAGGAGTCGGAGGAGGAAAAGCGCAGGAAGCGGCGCGCCCGCCGCACCCTGCTGCTCGACTTCCTCGGCTTCGGCGAGAAGACCTGAGCCATCACCCGGACCACGAGCCCTCCATGTCGAGAACCGTCAGAGCACTTTGCAGCGCCGCCCTCGGCGTTCTGCTGGCCTTGCTGCCGCCGCTGGCGAGCGCAGCCTGGTGGAACAAGGACTGGACCACGCGCACGCGCATCACCCTCGACACCAGCGCCGCCGGCGTGGAGACGAAGGAGAGCGTGAACGGCCTGGTGGTCGCGGTGCGCCTGCATTCGGGCAATTTCGACTTCACCGCCGCCAAGGAAGACGGCTCGGACCTGCGCGTCCTCGCCGCCGACGACAAGACCCCGCTGCCGTTCGCGGTCGAGCGTTACGACGGCATCAACGAGCTCGGCCTGCTCTGGGTCGCTCTGCCGGCGATCGTCCCGGGTAGCGACAAGAACACCATCAACGTCTATGCCGGCAACGCCAAGGCCGCCGCGGAGCCGTCGGCCCAGCTCTACGCCAGCGGCGTGACCCTGCTCGCGCACTTCGGCGAGAGCGAAGGTCCCGCGGGCGACGAGGTCCGCGGCCTGAAGACGGAGGCGCCGGTCAGCCGCGAGAACAACGGCCTGCTCGGGGCGGCAGCGCGCCTGGCGGGCGAGGCGATCGTCTGGCCGGCGCCTGAACCAGCGGCCGCGGGCGCGCCGCTGACGATCGCGTTCTGGATCAAGCCCGACAGCGTCGCTTCCGGCACGCTGCTGCAGTGGGGCGCGCTGCGCGTCGGCCTCGCCGAAGGCAGGCTGGTTGCCGGAGCCGGGGCGGCGCGGGTCGAAGGCGGCACCCTGCCGCCGGCGAGCTGGGCGCATGTCGGGCTCGTCGCCGCAAGCGGCAAGCTGGCCCTCTATGTCAACGGCGCGAAAGCGGCGGAAGCGGACACCAGCCTCCGGGAGATCGCCGGGCCGGTCCGCCTGGGACCGGGCTACGCCGGCCTGTTCGACGAGCTGCAGATCCTGCCGGCGCAGCGCGGCGCTGACGCGCTCAAGCTCCTGGCGGCATCGCAAGGCGCCGACGGCAAGCTCGTGAAAAGCGTGCGTGAAAGCTCGGCCGAAAGCGGCGACGCGAGCCCCGGCTACCTCGGCATCCTGGTCAAGAACCTGACGACCGACGCCTGGGTCGTGATCATCATCCTGGCGCTGATGTTCGTGCTCGCGGCCTGGGTGATGGTCACCAAGGCGGCGTTCGTCACCCGCACCGACCGCGACAACCGCGGCTTCCTGCAGCGCTTTCGCGCCGCCACCACCGACCTGCTGCATCTCGGGCAGGAAGGCGCCCCGCAGCACCCGCAGTCTTCGCTTTACCGCCTGTACCAGTCGGGCGTGCGCGAGCTGAAGAAGCGAAATATCGGCAGCGGCGGGCCGACCCTCTCGGGCGCGGCGCTGAATGCGATGAAGGCGTCGATCGACGCCGACCTGGTGCGCGAGTCGCACCGGCTCAACTCGAGCATGGTGCTGCTGACGATCGCGATCTCGGGCGGGCCGTTCCTCGGCCTGCTCGGCACCGTGGCCGGCGTGATGATCACCTTCGCCGCCATCGCCGCGGCCGGCGACGTGAATGTCAACGCGATCGCGCCGGGCATCGCCTCGGCGCTGCTCGCCACCGTCGCCGGACTGGTGGTCGCGATCCCGGCCCTGTTCGGCTACAACTACCTCGCGTCGCGGATCAAGAACATCTCCGCCGACATGCAGATCTTCGTCGACGAGTTCGTGACTCGTGTCGACGAACTCTACGGCCAGCGCTGAAGCGCCACAGGGTCCGCCACCATGTCCGCCGACGTCAAGGTCGAGAACCAGCCGTACGACGACATCAACGTCACGCCGATGCTCGACCTCGCGTACGTGCTGCTCGTCGTCTTCATCATCCTGACCACGGCCTCGGTACAGGGCGTGCGCGTCAATTCACCGCAGACCAAGGCGCAGTCCAGCCTCGCCAAGCCGCAGATCCGCGCCGTCACCGTCACCCGCGACGGCGCGGTGTACCTCGACGCGTACCCGGTATCGCTCGAGCAGCTCGCCGCCTCGCTCGGCCAGTACAAGGCCGCCAACCCGGCGCTGCCGATCGTCCTCAAGGGCGATGCCGAGGCGCAGTACGACAAGGTGATGCAGGTGCTCGAGGTGCTGAAGAAGCTCGACATCACCGAGGTCGGCCTCGTCACCCGGCGCGCCGGCTGATCCGCAGCGGAGGAATTGCGATGTCGATCCAGGTGGGCACCGAATCGAAGCCGTACGACACGATCAACGTGACGCCGATGCTCGACCTCGCGTACGTGCTGCTGGTCGTCTTCATCCTGATGACGACCGCCTCGGTGCAGGGTCTGAGCATCACCATGCCGAAGCCTTCCAACAAGCCTTCGACCGAGAAGCACGAGCTGCTGATCGTGCAGGTCGTCGCCGGCGGCGGGCTGCTGCTCAATGGCGTCGGCGTCTCGGTCGAGGAGCTGGAGCAGCGGCTGGTCGAGGCCAAGAGGCGCGACCCGCAGATGTCGGTGGCGATCCGCGGCGACGCCGCGGCGCAGTACGCCCGCGTCGTCTCGGTGATCGACCTGTGCAACACGCTCGGCGTGAACATGGGCCTCGTCACGTCGCGGATCGGCACATGAGCAACGGAGCGACGCGGCGATGAATCTGGCCGGCGAGGACGCCGTTTCCCCCCGGGGCGCCCGGGTCTGGCTGCGTCGCGTCCTGGTCGGACTCGCCTTGGTCCTGCTGGTGGCGACAACGGTGACTGCGATCAAGCGCCTGGTCTCGACCGACGATGCGCCGAAGCGGCAGGTGGCCAAGATTTCCCTGCTGCCCGATACACCGCCGCCACCGCCGCCGCCGCGCGAGGAGCCCAAGAAGGAGCAGCCGCGCGAGGCGCCGAAGCAACAGGTCGAGCAGCCCAAGCCGCAGGAGGCGCCCAGGCCGCCCGCGGACCAACCGATCAAGATGGAAGGCGCTGCCGGCGACGGCCCGAGCGCCTTCCAGTCGGGCGCTGTGACGCAGGACTACAAGGGCGGCGCGCCTGCGGTCGGCGCATCGTCGCCGGGCGGCGTCGCCGACCGGGCGCAGGAGCGCTTCTACGCCAACAACGCACGCCAGCTGCTGCGCGAGGAAATCGAGAGGCACCTGCGTCCCGACGCGGGCGAGCTGACCTCGACCTTCGCCGTGTGGGTAGAGGCCGACGGGCGGATCCGCCGCTTCGAGCTCGTTCCCAGCGGCGAGCCGAGCCGCGATGCCCACGTCCAGGCCGCCCTCGACGGAACCACGCGCGAGCTGCGCCTGCCGCCGCCCGGTTCGCTTCCTCAACCGATGCGGTTTCGCCTGACCTTGCGCTCGCAGGCCTGACCTCTTCTCCATTCGACAAGGCCGATTCCGATGAACACACGTCGCTTCTTCTTGCGGGCCGGGCCGCCGCTGCCGCTTCGCCTGGCGGTTGCCGCCGTCGCCTGCGCGTTGGCCGGCAGCGCCCTCGCACAGGCCGCGCCGGCGGAGCGCGAGGATCTCGAGCAGCTGCGCGCGACGACCCTGGCGCTGATCCAGGCGCTGGTCGAGCAGGGCCTGCTCAGCCGGGAGCGCGCCGATGCCCTGCTTCGCCAGGCGGCTCGCGCGGCCATGCCAGCGGCGGCCGCCGCGGCAGGAACGCCGCCCGTGGCCTCGGCGGCCACGCCACCGTCGACCGCGGCCGCCAAGCCGGGCGCCGTCGTCCGCGTCCCGTACGTGCCGGAGACGGTGCGCGCGCAGATCAAGGAAGAGATTCGCAACGAGGTCCTCGAGACCGCGCGGGAAGAGCGCTGGGCCGACGCCCGCCAGCTTCCTGCCTGGGTGCGCAGCATCACGATCGAGGGCGACGTCCGGGTTCGCGGCCAGGGCGAGGGCTTCGGCTCGGACAACGTTCCGGCCGAAGTGTTCCGCAGCCAGGTCGATTCGCCGGCCTGGTCGCCGGATCTCGTCAACACCCAGACCTCGCGCACCCGGATGACGCTGCGTGCCCGCCTCGGCCTGACCGCCAAGGTCAGCGACGACGTGGTCGCGGGCATCCGCGTCTCCACCACCAACACCAGCCCCGCCACCGAGTCCGCGACGCTCGGCAACTACGGAAACCGCCTGACGATCGGCTTCGACCGCGCCTATGTCCGCTGGGAACCGCGTTACGACCTGCGCTTCGAAGCCGGCCGGATGGCCGTGCCGTTCTACGGCACCGACCTGCTCTGGCCGGAGGACCTGTCGCTCGACGGCTTTTCCGTCCGCGCCGAGCGCGACTTCGCGTCGGGGCTCTACGGCTTCGCCATCGCCGGCGCCTTTCCGCTCGAGGAGTTCGCGCTGACGCGGGGCGACAAGTGGCTCTATGGCATCCAGGTCGGCGCCGACTGGGCGGTGACAGCGAAGACCAGCCTGCGTTTCGCGGCGGGACTCTACGACTTCCACAACATCGAGGGGGTGCGCGAGACCGAGCCGCCGCCGACCGGGCCGCGCGCCGGCACGGTGCCCTACCAGTCGAGCCAATATCCGTCCGGCGTCCGGCAGCGGGGCAACACCCTCATCAACCTCAACGACCCGACCAGCACCGCCGCGCCGGTCTGGGGCCTGGCGTCCAGGTTCCGGCCGTTCAACCTCACCGCGGGTGTCACCTTCTCGCAATTCGAACCGATCACGATCGGCATCACCGCCGACTACGTGAAGAACAGTGCCTTCGACCTCGCCGACATCCGTCGCCGCGCCGGCACGGACGCGGTCAACGACCTGGTGAACAAGACCACCGGCGTGCAGCTGCGCGCGCAGGTCGGCTCGCTTCGATTGACCGAACGCGGCAACTGGCAGGCCTTCTTCGCCCTGCGCAAGTTCGAACGCGACTCCTGGCTCGATGCCTTCACCGACACGACCTGGCACCTGGGCGGCACCAGCTACAAGGGCTTCAGCCTGGGGGGTGGCTACGCGATCGACCGCTCGACCTGGCTGGGCCTGCGCTACACGAGCACGCGCAACCTCGACGATGGCCAGCGCTTCTTCTCGGTGCCGGGCGATCCCACCTCGATCAGCGGCAACCTGAGCAGCGCGCCGCAGAAGGTCGACGTGATCCAGGTCGAAGTCAACACTCGGTTCTGAGCGGCAGGATGCGTCAGCTCCTCCCATCGGCGGCACGGCACTTCGCCGCGGGCCTCGTGGCGGCCCTGCTACTCGCGAGCGCGGCCGGCCCGGTCGGCGCCCAGGACGACAAGCGGGCGAGCCGGGAACGCGAAGCACTTCGCCGCTCGCAGCAGGCGCTGCAGAAGGCCCAGGAAGCGCAATCCACCCTGCAGCGCGAGAAGGCCGCGCTGACGGCGGAGCGGGACAAGCTCGACATCGAAGCCAAGCGCAGCGGCGCGGCGCTCGAAGGAGCACAGGGGCAAGCCCGCTCCTTGCGGGCGGAGCTGTCCAGGGTGCAAGCCGAGGTGAAGGCGGCGCAGACGCAGCTGGCGCGTCTGCAGGAGGAAGGCCGGCAGGCCCTCGTCGCCCAGCAGTCGCGCGCCGAGTCGCTCGAGAAGTCGCTGGCCGAGGCCCGCCGCCAGCTCGCAGAACGCGCGACCACTGTCGCCAGCGTGACGGCCCTGCTCACGCGCAGCACCGAGGCGCTGGCCGAGGCCGAAAGGAAGAACCGGGAGCTCTATGCCCTCGGCCGCCGTCTGATCGACGAATACCGGAGCGAAGTCGGCAGCGCGCGAGAGCCCTTCCTCCAGCTTCAGCAGGTCAAGGCCGAGAACCGCGCCGAGGAGCTGCGCAGCCAGATGGAGGCGCAGCGCCTGGTCGGTCCGGCCACGCCGGCAACGCCACCGGCGCGCTCGCCATGAACGGTGCCGTGCCGATGCGTGGCGTGCGCGGCGGCGGACGCCGCGGCGTCGCCCTCTTCGCCATCCTCGTCGCCGTTCTGGGCGCGAGCTCCGCCCAGGCGCTGATGGCGGGCGCGGCCCCCGACTCGCCCGCGGCCCGCGTCGACCCCAACCGCCCGAGCTCGCCCTGGACCTCGGCGGTCGCGATCTCGATCGGCAGCGGCGTGTACTCCGGTGTCGTCGTCGCGCCGCGCCACGTCCTGACGGCGGCGCACGTGGCCGCGGGAAGCGCGCCGCCGTCGGTGACCGTCCAGGTCAACGCCTCGTCCTCGCCCGTCGTCATCGCGGCCGCAGCGATCGCGGTCTTTCCCGGCGCCAGCTTTCCCTATGACGACCTCGCCCTGATCGAGCTGGCCTCGCCGGTGCCTTCAGCCGTGCGTATTCCACCGATCTATGCGCAACCCTTGCCGCCGCACCAGGTGGTGACCCTGGTCGGCTACGGTTCCTCGAGCAACGGCGATGCCGGACCATTCGTCGCCGGGCAGGCGGGGGTCAAGCGCAGCGGCCGCAATGTCGTCGACGCGGTCAGGTCGACGGTCGACCGGTCGGGACGAAGCAGCCTGTTCTTCCTGTTCGACTTCGACGGGCCCTCCGGCAGGGGACCGATCGGCGGACCCGGACTGGGCAACGAGCAGGAGACCGGGTTGTCGGTCGGCGACTCGGGAAGCCCGGCATACGCGAGCATCGACGGCCAGACCTGGCTGATCGGCATCGACAGCCTCGTGTTCTCGATCGCCGGAGCGGACCTCGATTTCCGCTTCGGCACGGTCGGCGGCGGCATGCTGCTGAGCGACCCGCGGTTCACCGCATGGCTGCGCGCGCAGACGGCCGAGACCCTGACCGCGTCACCAGTTCCTGATCTCGGGATTGACGTAGCGAAAACTGTTGGGAAACGCCAGGTTGGAGATGGACAGCGACACGGTGACGTCGAGCGACGTCACCTGGTGCCACCAGGCGAGCGGCAGGAAGATGGCATCCCCCGGCTGGACCACGACCTCGAGGATGCGCACGCCGCGCATCAGCGGATGGCGGTCGTAGTCGATGGCATCGAGGTCGACCGGACTGAACACGCCCCGGTGGTTGTAGACCCGCGCGACCTGCAACGGCGAGATCAGCCGCCAGCGCTTGCGGCCGACGATCTGGACGTGGAACAGCATCAGCATGTCGTGATGCAGCGGGGTGATCGCCCCGGCGGGCCCGACCCACCACGAGCCGTGGCGGCCGATGCCGTCATCGCTCAGGTACTCGGGCAGGCGGCCGACGTCGGGGTGCAGCGACTCGAAGGCCGGGTCGCGGAAGACATGATTGTTGGCGGTGAGATAGATGTCGTTGCTCGGTCCGCCGGTCGCGATGCGCTGCAGGAAGTCGGCGAAGCGGACCCGCCGCCGAAGGGCCACTGAGTTGACCTCGTAGTCCGGATCGGCTTCGCGACCGGCCTGGATCTCGACCTCGTGCTCGCCGAAGCGCTCGGCCAGCCGATCCGGCTGCCAGCGCTGCATCGCCGGCCAGTCGCGGGCGAAGCCGTTCAGCACCACCGGTCGCGCGGCCAGGTAGTAGCGCCGAAAGAACTCGTCGCGCCCGATCTCGCCGCGCTGCTCGACGCGGTCGTAGTCGGGCGCGGCTTCCCACAGGGACTGATGGCTTTCCAGCACCGACTCGAGCTTGGCCTTCAACGAGAGAAACTTCTGCGCGGCGAGATAGACCGGGTCGTCGACGATGGCCCTGGCCTCGCGCTCGGCCAGGTCGCGAGGCACGCCGTTGCTCGCCATGCCGTCGGCCATCGACTCGGGCGTGCAGCCGCGCAGCCGGTTCTCCGCCACCCATTGCCGCCAGCCGGGAGAGAGCGGCGCAGGAGCAAGGGCTGTCCTCGGTGCCGAAGGCACCGTCGTCGCTGCCGCGGGAGCAAGCAAGGGAGCGGCGAGCTCGCTCAGCACGTCGTCGAGGCGGCCCTGCTCCTTCAGCCAGCGCACGACGGCGTGCGGCGCTTCGGCGAAGGCGTGCAGGGTAGTGCGCGGCAAAACCGCGAGGCGGGCGGCGTGCCATGCGTCGAGATTCGGCGGACCCGCATCGTCGTCGCGCTGGAGTCCGTAGACGACGCGGATCTCGGGATCGGCCTGCGCCGGCAGCGCCAGCAGGTCGAGGCAGAAACCCGGGTCCGGCTGCGCTTGCAGGTCGAGCATGACGGGCAGCCAGCGGGTGTCGCCCAGGCGGCGCGCCTCGCCGGCAAGGAGCCACGACTGCGGCCCGAATGCCACGATGCCGTCGACGCCCAGGAGCCGACCGTAGTGAATGGCGGCGTAGGCGCCCATCGACTGGCCGATCGCGACCACGCGTCGCGGCCGCAGCTCGGCGATCCAGGCACGGAGCAGGCGCTGCAGCCCGCCGACGCCGCCCGGTACGTCCGGCAGACCGTGCTGATACCAGCGGTTGCCCGGATCCCGCAGGGCCAGCCGGCTCAGGGGCGTGCCCATTCGCAGGGCGAGCCTGGCGATGCGGCCGCGCAGGTCGAAGCTCGCAGGGGCGTCCCAGGAGGCGAAGCCGAAGCTGATGACCAGCGGCGACCCTGGCTCGGCCGCGCTCACCTCGACGTGCCGGCTGCCCTGCCGCCTCGGCCCGGGTTCCTCACTCGCGTCGTTGTCTGCCCCCTGGCTTTCGTTGGTCGACTCCAGCACGGCGATCGCTTCGCACCTGTAGCAAGCCGGTCAGGCTAGCGCGAAGGCGCGGCGCCATCGTGACAGTGCTGCGAGGCGGTCGCATCGGGCCGGAAGACCCCGGGAAGTTTGCTGGCCTGGATGGTCCGTTCAGACCATGTGGCGGTCGACGCGACGGTCACGCGTCGGCAAGAATTGCCCATGCGAAGACCAGCCCGAGTCGAGCTGCTCGCGGAAGTTTCAAGCGCCGAGCTGCATCTGTTGCTCGGCCGCAGGCGGATCGTCTACATCTCCTGGTAGTCGGGCGCGGCCTTCGCCGGCATAGCCGGCGGGATTGCGTGACTGCCACCGCCAGGTATCGGCGCACATCGTGTCGAGGTCGCGCTTCGCCCTCCAGCCCAGCAGCGCCTCGGCGCGAGACGGATCGGCATAGCACGCCGCCACGTCACCAGGGCGGCGCGGCCCCGTCTCGTACGGCACGGGTCGGCCGCTGACGCGCTCGAACGCGCGGACGACCTCCAGGACACTGATGCCGCGGCCAGTGCCGAGATTGACCGTCAGGGAGGCGCCGCGACGGAGTCGGTCCAGGGCGGCGACATGCCCCTCCGCCAGGTCCTCGACGTGCAGGTAGTCGCGGATGCCGGTGCCGTCGGGCGTCGGATAGTCGGAGCCGAAGACGCGCAGCCGCGGCAGCGTTCCGGCCGCGACGCGGGCGACCAGCGGCATGAGATTGCTCGGCGTTCCGCGCGGGTCCTCCCCGAGCAACCCGCTCGGATGTGCACCCACGGGATTGAAGTAGCGCAGGACGGCCAACCGCCACGACCGGTCGGCTTGCGCCAGGTCGCGAAGAATCGATTCGCCCATGAGCTTGGTGGCGCCATAGGGGTTGGTCGACGAAAGCGGCTCGTCCTCGCCGATCGGCAGGTGGCGGGGATTGCCGTAGACCGTGGCGCTGGAACTGAAGACGAGCGTGCGGCAGCCGTGCCTGTGCATGCACTTCAGGAGCGACAGCAGGCCGCCGACGTTGCAGTCGTAGTACTCCAGCGGATCGGCGACGCTCTCGCCCACCGCCTTGCGCGCGGCGAAGTGGATGACGGCCTCGATGGGCCAGCGTTCGAACACGGCGCCGAGGGCTCGCTCGTCACGGACGTCGATCGCGACGAAGCGCCGGACGTCGACGCCGAGCGCCGACAATCGATCCAGCACGACCGGCGAACTGTTGAAGAAGGTGTCGACGCCGACGGCTCGCTCGTCGGAGCGGTGCAATGCGAGCCAGGTGTGCGAGGCGATGTAGCCGGTCGCGCCGGTGAGCAGAATCACGAAGGGTCCTCGGCGACGACAGCACAGATGGCGGCGATTGAGCCATGGGCCTGCGTCAGGCTCATGACGCGGTCGAGTGCCCGGCCTGTCGACGCACAACTCATCGCGACAGGTCATTCACCGAGCCTTCCTCTCGACGCACAGGATGTTCGACTGCCGCCGAGAGGACGACAGCGAAGCCGCGGCGATGGATCGGGCCAGGGCGCTGGCCGAAGAGATGTTCCCCAGGACGAGCACGGACCGCCGAGCGACAGGACCGAGCCCGGGCGCCAGCCGGAGAATCCTGCTGAGGGTCGGACTCGCGTCGACCTCTCATCACCGGCCTCGCGACCACGCAGGTCGCCATGCCCCTCGGCGGCAACGTCGTCCTCGGATGCCCTGCCCCTGCGCTACTTCGCAACGGCAGTGATCTGCGATGCCGGACCGGATGTCCTGACCTCAGGTTCGATCGCACCCAAAAGTCTGTGCGTCCGCGTACCCGGCGAACGAGATCTCAGTCGGCAGGAGGCGTCGTGACCGGGGCGGGAGCCGGCGGGTTCGGGCGCGAAGGCGTCTGCACCGACGCCTGCAGGCGGTTGGTGCCGGCACGAACCTCGAAGGCCGCCGCGAAGGTCTCGATGTTGCTGGGCGCGGCGACCGTGTCGACGTACCACCACTCGGAGACCGCACGGTCGGGGTTCACATCGACGAGCATGTAGCCGCGGCGGTTGAGGTTGATGTACTTGAAGTGCGGGTTGGCCGGCTTCAGGCTTTCGGCGATCTCGCCGGAGGTGTCGCTGTCGATGCCGGGCGAGCTGACCGAGGTCCCCACGAACTCGACGGCGAGCGAGCCGTCGCCGGTGGCCGGGTTGTAGCCGCCGGCCGCGACGTCCGGGTTGTTCGGGTCGGGCGTAACGTCCGCGGCCCAGGAGCTGTGGATGTCGCCCGTCAGCACCACGACATTGCTCACCGCGGCCTGGCCGTTGCCGCCCTTGAGCACGTCGTAGACACGGGTGCGGGCGGGTGCGTAGCCGTCCCACTGGTCGCTGTTGAGGAACACGCCGCCGCCCGCCGCGTTCGGCGCCCCGACGGCCTTGAGCTGCGCGACCATCACCCCCTGGCCCAGCATCTTCCAGCGCGCAGGAGAGGTGCGCAGGCGATTGAACAGCCACGCTTCTTCTTCGGCACCGAGCATCTGGCGGCTCGGATCCAGGTAGGCGCCGCTCTGGACGAACGCCTGCTGACCCGTCGGCAGGGTGATCGGCATGGGCAGCTGTTCCGAGCGCCCGCCCAGGCGCTCCTCGAGCATGATCAGATCGGCCAGGTCCCCGTACGCATAGGCCCGGTTGTCGCGGCGCGGATTCGCCGGATCCAGGACGCGCACCGGCATCCACTCGTAGTAGGCCTGCAGGGCTGCGGTGACACGGTCGGACCAGGAACCTTCGGTGCCGGGCTGATGGTTCTCCGCGCCGTCCTTCCACGCGTTGTTGGCCGTCTCGTGGTCGTCCCAGATCGCCACCAGCGGGTGCTGGCGATGCATGGCCTGCGAGTCGGGGTCGCGCTTGTACTGCGCATGCCGGGCGCGGTAGTCGGCCAGGGTGAGGATCTCGGTGGCCGGCTCGGGCGTACGCGCACTGCCGTACTGGTTGGCACCGTACTCGTAGATGTAGTCGCCCAGATGCATGACGAGGTCGAGGTCGGCCCGCCGCGCCACGCAGCCATAGACATTGAAGTAGCCGTACGCGTGATTCGAGCAGCTGACCACCGCCATGCGCAGGCTTTGTGTCGGGCCCTGGGGCAATGTCTTGGTGCGGCCGATCGGCGAGACCTGCCCGCCCGAGCGGAAGAAGTAGTAGTACGTCGTGCCGGCGCGCAGGCCGGCAACGTCCACCTTGACGGTGAAGTCGCGCGAGCCGTCGGTGCTCGTCTGGCCCCGCGCCACGACCCGGCGGCAGGCCGGATCGGTGGCGACGACATAGCGAACTTCGATGCTTTCGCGCTCGCCGCCGCGACGCCGCACCGGCGGCGTGACCCGCGTCCACAGGATCACGCGATCGGTGAGCGGGTCGCCGCTCGCGACCCCGTGCAGGAAGCGCGTGGTCTCGCCGTCGTCGCCGACGGCGAAGGAGCTCAGCGGCGTGGCGGCCAAGGCCATCGCGGCGCTGCCGGTGGCCTTGAAGAAGCCGCGGCGGCTGGAGCCGGGGCGCGGAGGCTTGACTTGATTGGGACGTCCCATGGGCTTACCTCTGTTCGTCGCCCACCCGGGGCGGCTTGTTGAAGGCTGGCAAAGCTTCTTTCAATCGCGCGACAACGGCGGAATCGCGATGCGCAGGAACTCGGTGTTGTCCGAGGCCAGGGCACGCCCGCCGCCGTACGGGAAGTTGTTGTCGTTGACCACGAGCAGGGTGCGCGCGTTGAGCACGAGCACGTTCTCGATCGTCACGTACGGAAAGGTGAAGACCGTGCTGCCGTCGCCATTCAGGTCGTCGGGATCGGCGATGTTCATCAGGTCGACGAGCTCGGTCTTGGCGACGGTGCCGCCACTGGCGACATTGGCGATGTCGATGAGGAACAACTTCTTGAACGGCGCCGCACCGCTCGTCGTCGCCGTGCTGCCGTTGCGTTCGATGACGATGAAACGGTGATCGTCCACCGCCGTCATGTCGCCGATGTTTGTCCCGGCCGGGTCCATCGGGTAGTAGTACACGACACCCGTGTAGGCCTCGCTGGAGAGATCGAACTCGTTGATTCGGCGCAGGGTCGAGGGGTCGCCCGTCACGGCTCTTTCGAGCAGCGTGTAGAGCCGGGCCTTGTCGGGGCTGATGGCCATGCCCTCGAACCCGCCCGAACCGGGCAGGTTGGCCAGCGCGGTACCCGCGAGTACGTCCTTGTGTTCCGGGGCGTAGACGCCGGGCAGGGAGATCTCGGCGCGCATCACCGTGCCACGCGCGTCGGTTTTCACCAGGTAGGGACCGAATTCGTCTCCGAACCAGTAGTTGCCCCGGGCGTCGCGCCGAACCGACTCGATGTCGAAGTCGGCGCCCGTGAGCAGGCGATCGCTGACGATGCTTGCATCGACCGCCGGGTTGGCCGGGTTGTTGTAGTAGTTGGCGTAGTCCGCCTGGATCGGAATCGTCAGCTGGTGGTTGGCGTCGTTGAGCTGCAGGCGCGTCCGGGAATCGAAGTCGGCGCGAACGCGACCGGTCCTCCAGTCGGCAGGCTCCACGCTTCCGCTGCCGCCGCGCCGGGTCTTCCAGTCGATCCGCAGCGTGTAGCTGCGAAGCACGGAGTCGGCCGAGTTGGCCTTGGCGCCAAAGCCGTTGTCCACCAGGAAGTGGAACGTGCCCGGCAGCGGCCCGTCGAGTACGCCGGAAAAGCCCTGAACGGGCTGCCGGCCGATATACGGAGGCAGGTTGGTGCCGTAAGGATTGGCTGCTGCGAACTGGCCCGAAGTCGGGCCGTCTGCGAAGGTCGCGGCCGGCATCGTCGCCCAGCCAGTCAGCGTCTGGGCCCCGGCGGCGCCGGCGAGCGCGACGAGGGCAGCGAGAGAGACTGCGGGAGCAAGTCGAGATCGAACCGTCATTTCCATCCTTCAATCGTCCGGATGGTGCGTATCTTTGCCGCCAGGGGTGTCGGGGTCGTGACACCGAAGTCGGCGGCGATAGGCGTTCAGGCATCCATCGGCGGCGCCGGAGTCAACGGACCTTCGACACGCTTGCGAAGGAAACTCCATCACCTGGCCGGGTTCAGCCCGGGAGACGGGCAGGGAAGCGCAAGGCCGTCGATCGGCGCCGAGGTTCAGCGCGCGTTTCGTCTAGATGGGTGATGCGGGTGCGGCAGCGGCACCTTGGAACGTACCCCCAGTCACGTCGCTTGTCCCGTATCCCCGGTTGACGTCCAGGCCGGTGACGCGCCAGTCGTGCGCCGGCAGCGACAGGGGGTGCACGATGCGTTCGAACGACCGCATCGGCCATACCACGCCGAAACGACGCTCGTGCTCGAAGGTGTCGACCTCGGCCACCGCGCCTTTGGTGTTGACGAAGCCTTCGAGCGTGAAGCGCATGCGGCGTACGAAGCTCTCGTTGCGGTCGATGCAGAGCGCGACGCGGTCGGTCGCGACCCGGCCCAGGCCGGGCGACAGCCACACATCGATCACGTCGCAGATGCGACCGTCGACGCGCTCGGTGCCCCCCACCTGCATCCGCAGCCCGCGATCGACAAGCCACAGCGGCCCGAGCAGGAACAGGCCGTAGCCCTCGGCCACCAGCGCGGCGGCGCTCTCCGCGGCGCCGTCGTCCTTGCGCAGGCCGTTGATCCAGACCGCCACCTCGCCCAGTTCATCTCGCGTCCCGCCGCCACGCCGCCACACCACCTGCTTGCGACCCATCGGGCCGGTGTATGCCTGCGCGACGATTCCGGCTCGGGGCATCAGCCGTTCCTGCGAGCTGCCCCGGAACCCTGCGTCGACGACCTCGGGCTGGATGCGGTTCACGAGCGGCCGCCATTCGCCGCTGTAGCTGACGTTGATGTCGTTCAGCTTCCCGTATGCGTCGAGGCCGTGTGCCAGCGCGCTGTCTCGAAGCCGCGAGTCGGCATCGGCGTCGCCGGCCGGCGCCTTCACGAGCGGCAGCGGCGAACCGCAGCCGCCCACGAGCCAAGGCAGCGTGAACGCACTCAGCAGGGCCCGGCGGTTCAATGAATGTGCGGTCGTCGTCATCGGGTCTTTCGTCAGCCTGTGATGGCGGGGTCACTTGACCAGCGGGCAGGCCTCGATCGCCGCGGCGGCGACGCGGTGCCCGGCGCTGCGCAGCCGCGCCAGCACCTCGGCTCCGATGCCGCCTCCTTCGCGTGCACGACTTCAGCCCTTCTTGGCCCAGGCGCTGCACCAGCCCTTGGCGCTGACCTGCTTGCCGGCGAACAGCGGGCAGGCGCCGGCCGCGTCGGTGGCCTTGCCCTGGTACAGCGCGCAGTTCGCGCAGTTCTGGCCCGCCGCGTACTTCGGAAACTTCTTGATGTCGGCCTTGGTGGCATCGGCGACATAGCCAAGCGCGGCAGCTTGCGGGCTCTTCTCGTCGACCATGGCCTGGGCGAATGCACCGCCCCCGAGAGCCGCAGTGCCGGCGGTCATGGTCATCAGGAATATTCGTCGAGTGGTACCCATGAGGTTTCTCCTGTAGGTGTGTTGGAACGGGCCTGAACGATGTGCGGGTCGATGGCGATCCGTTGACCTCGGCGATCGCCAGAGAGGTCGCACCGCGAGAAACACGCCGTACGCCACATCGAGCAGGCTGTAGAGGATACGTTCAGATGAAGCTGTATTGAGTCGGTTCTGAAATAATTTTTTGCATTCTGAACCGGAATTGAGGCGCCAAACGCGAAGAACACAGATAAAGACGATTCAAAAGCTGTTCATATTGATATCATCACCCGACTCAATCGCATCCCGCCCATGTCCCAGGCGCCTATGGAACCCGCACCGCCCGCCCGCCCGCATCGACTTCGCAGTGGCACTGCGGCCCGGCTGGCCGGCTTGCCGGTGACCACGCTGCGGGTCTGGGAGCGACGCTACGGAGTCGTCGCCGCCGAAAGGACCGAGAGCGGCCAGCGCGTCTACTCGCCCCACGATGTGTCGCGCCTGCGGCTGCTGCGGCAGCTCACGCTGGCCGGCCACGCGATCGGCACGATCGCCATGCTCGAACTCGAGCCGCTGCGGGCGCTTGCGCACGGGATGCCGGGGGTTGCAAGCACGGTGGCGGGCAAGGCACTGGAGGCTGTCGTCGTCGGTCGAAGCGCCGCGCACGCGCTCGAGGCGATACCCGGGTGCGTGCTGCGCGCTGTCCACGAGGACCTCGACCAGGCCGAATCAGCGACCCCACCCGCGGGCCGGGTCGGCCTGCTGCTGGTGCGGCTGGCATCGCTGCAGCCGCTCGATGTCGACCGGGTGCTCGAGCTCGCCGCGGCGCTGCAGGCCGACGCGATCTTCGTCCTCTACGCCTTCGGCACCGAGGCCAGCGCGAGCTCGCTGCGCGAGGCGGGGGCGACTGTGCGGCGCGAGCCGCTCGACGGGCGCGAGCTGGTCCGATGGGTGAGCAACGCGCGAGCGGCGCCTGCGTTCGCATCTCCGCCCACTGGTGCAGCGGTCCAGGCCGGCAGGCAGGTCGAGCCCCGGCGATTCAGCGACGAGGCATTGGCCGGCCTTGCCGAGCTGCCGTCGCCCGTAGCCTGCGAGTGCCTGCGCCACATGGCCGAGATCGTCGCGCAGCTTGCCGGCTTCGAACGCTATAGCCAGGATTGCACCTCGACGGGCCCCGCCGACGCCGCGCTGCACCGCCACCTCAGTCGGACCGCCGGTGCCGCGCGAACGATGTTCGAGCGGGCGCTGCAGCGCGTGGTGGACGACGAACAACTGGCGCCGAGCGATGGCCCGCGGCGTTGACGACGCTCCTGCCTGGCTCCTTTCCGCGCGCGACCACTGGCGCTGGCGCGGCCGGGGCCGCCCGCCGTTTGCTGCCGAGCCCGGCCCCGACCAATTCTCGGTCTGGGACTACCCGCGTCCGCCGGTCCTTGCGCCCGACACACGCGAGGTCGTGATCCGTTGGGGCGACGTCGAGGTGGCGCGCACGCGGCGCGCGATCCGCGCGCTCGAGACCTCGCATCCACCCAGCTTCTACCTGCCTTGGGACGACGTCGCCAGGCGCTTCCTGCAGCCGGCGGAAGGGACGTCGTTCTGCGAGTGGAAGGGGCGGCCCGCTACTGGACGATGGTCGATGGGAAGCGTCGTCTGGCACGAGTTGCGTGGAGCTACCCGCAACCGCTCGCTGGTGCCGAAGTCCTCGCGAGCTACGTCGCGTTCTATCCCAACGACCTGGACTGCACGGTGGAAGGCCAGATCGTGCGGCCGCAGCCCGGCGGGTTCTACGGCGGCTGGATCACTCCGGAGTTGACGGGACCATTCAAGGGGCAGTCCGGCAGCGAGGACTGGTGACCGATGCCCCGAATCCCGCTAGAGCCAGGCTTCCGGGACCAAGCCGCCGAGCAGCCGCGCCTTGAACTGGAGCCACGTGCCGGCCTCGGGTTCCGACACGAAAACCCGCTCGTCCGCGCCTTCGCCCGAAACCCATTCGATCGCGGAAGTGACGGCATTGAGGCGAAGTCGGTAGGCACTGCTTTCGAAGCGCATCAGGTCGAGGAAATCTTCGGCCAGCGCAGGGCTCTCGATCAGCACGCCCAGCTCGGTGTTGTAGCGCTCGGAGCGGCTGTCGAGGTTCATCGAGCCGACGAACAGGCGGGCACGGTCGACCACGATGATCTTGGCGTGGAGGACACCGAGCGACGTGCCGAATCGGCCGAGCCGGCCGGTGCGCTGCGCCAGCGACGGACTCAGTTCGTAGATCTTCACCCCGACTTCCAGCATGGGCCGCCGGTAGCGAAGGTAGCCGCCGTGCACCATGGGTTCGTCGGTCGCTGCCAGGGAGTTGGTGAGAAGGCGTAGATCGACGCCCTTGGCGCCGTTCAGCCGCATCGCTTCCATGCCGAGTTCGCCCGGAACGAAGTAGGGCGAGACGACGAACACCTCCTTGCCTGCGCTCCGCATGACGGCGCCGACAAATTCGCGAACCGTGCCCGTCCGGTCGGCGAGCCGGGTGCCGCTCACCTTGTCCACAGGATCCGCGCGCACGACTGCCTTGGCGCCGACGAGCTGCAGCCGTCCCGCGGCCAGGTCCGCAGGAGCACTCAGATAACGCTGGAAGCGCGCCGGCACGGTCTCGTCGAGCGGCGGTAACGCGACCGTACCCAGGGCGGCCCGCCAGTCGGGACCCGGCTCGGCGGCTCCCACGATCGCAGCCGCCGGATAGGCGTGGGGACTGTTCCAGTAGACGTCGAAACTGGCCGAGAGCTGGCCCACGACCTCACCCGCCGCGAGCACGTCGAAATCGACGAAGTTGCCGGCGGCCGCGCGCATGAAGTACTCGTCCCCGGTATTGCGGCCACCGAAGACCGCCACGGCGTTGTCGGCGACGAACAGCTTGTTGTGCATCCGGTGGTTGACGCGATCGAGCTCGTTCAGCGAGGCGAACAGCCGCGCTGCCAGCGAGGAGCGGCCGACCACGAAGGGGTTGAACAGGCGAACCTCCACGTTGGGCAGCGCGGCGAAAGCGCGCAGCAAGCTGTCGCTGCCGGCCGTGTTCAGGTCGTCGACCAGCAGTCGAACGCGCACGCCCCGTCCCGCCGCCGCGCGCAATGCATCGAGCAGGTACTTGCCGGTGTCGTCGGCATGCAGAACGAAGGTCTGCATGTCGAGCGTGCGCTCGGCTTGGGCGGCGAGCGCGAGCCGGGTCTCGTACGCCGCTGATGCAATGGGAAGGAGCTGAAAACCGGAGTCGGCGTCGGCCGGCAACGACCGCGCGGCAACGGCGCCGAGCGTGGTGGCGCCGGACTCGGCGCCGGCGAGTGCTCTGGTCTCGGGAAGCGGTGCCCTCGGCGGCAGGACGCTGCATGCCGCCAGCGCAGCGACCGCCAGCGCGGCGCCGAGAGGCTTCGCAGCCGAGAGCAGGAGCTTGAGTTGGGACATGAAGCGCCACCAGGAGTGCCCGATCGCTCACTATGCGGCCAAGTCGCCGATCGCGCAGGGTCGACCTTGCGGAGACCCATCCGATTGGCCAGGGCCTGTCCGTCCAGCGCTCAAGCGAGTCGGCGGCGGCCCTTCGGGAGTTCCACCAGCTCGACCTCGTCGGCCGCCTCGTAGGCGGCAGGCTCCTCGAGCAGCCCGGCGGCGGGTGTGCTGGAGAGCGAGCGCTCCAACATCTCGGTCAGTGCGTGGGCGATCTGTGCCCCCGACCAGCTGCCATTGGCGCGATACCACTTGCGGCCCCAGTTGAGCGCGCCCAACATCATGAAGACGGCCAGCTTCGGATTGCAACGCACGATGCTGCCGTCGGCAATGCCCTTGGTGACGAATTCGCGCAGGCCCTGCTCGAACTGGTCGCGCCGCTTGACGATCGCGCGCACGTGCGCCGGCTTCATCGCATTTTCCTCGAGCAGAACGACGTAGCCGCCCTCCTGCCCGAGCATCATCTCAAGGTAGTGGCGCAGCGTCAGCGTGAGGCGCTGCAAGCCGGTGCCGCCGCTCGCCTGCGCCTTGTGCAGGCTCTCGATCGCGCTGTCCATCGCCGCGTCGTGGCAGTAGTAGAGGAGCTCTTCCTTGCTCGGCACGTAGGTGTAGAGCGCTGCCTTGGTGACGCCTAGCTTTTTCGCGATCTCCGTCAGCGAGGTGCCGTGGTAGCCGCGCCGGTTGAACGAGGCCGCCGCCTCGCGCAACAGGACCTCGCGCTTGCGGTCGAACTGCGCGCTGGGCACAGGCACCGCATCTTTCCATGCCGCCATCTCTTCCTCCTCGGGCGAGCGCTCTGCCCGTGCGTCCCCCACACGGCGCGCCGCTGAACGCACAGTATAGGGAAACCGATGATCGGTCAGACAACTGACCGTACGGTTACTCTGTTGACGAGTGGGTCAGTTCATCTCTAGAATCGCAACCCTGGACGGGCGGCAAGGCGAGCGTCCGACTCAAACACATCAGGAGACGACATGGGTATCTACCGGAAGGTCGCGGCAAGCGCCGCGTTCGCAGTCCTGGCCTCGGCGGCCCTGCTGGCCGCGCCCACGGGGGCGCTCGCGGCCGACGTCAAGGTCGGCACCACCGGCCCGCTGTCCGGCTCGCTCTCGCTGCTCGGCCAGGGCGTGCGCGACGGTATCCAGGTCTACTTCGACTACATCAACGACCAGGGCGGCGTGAACGGCCGCAAGATCGAATTCATCTCCGAAGACGACGCCTACGAGCCGATGCGCGCGGTCGCCTCCGCCAAGAAGCTGATCGAGCAGGACAAGGTCGTCGCACTGGTCTCGCCGGTCGGCACGCCGAGCAACGCCGCGATGGTGCCGTACGTCGAGGAGCGCAAGGTTCCGCTGTTCGCGCCGTACGCGTTCAGCCACACGCTGACCACGCCGACCAAGCGCTACGTCTTCACGACGCTGCCGGAAGTGCGGGTCCAGGCCGCACTGCTGGGCGAGTACCTCGTCAAGCAGCTGAAGCACAACAAGATCGCGGTGATCTACCAGAACGACGACTTCGGCCAGGACGCCGTGATCGGCTTCGAGGACCAGCTGAAGAAGTACGCGGTGTCGTTCACCAAGTTGCCGTTCGACCGCGGCTCGACCAATTTCAGCGGCGTCGTCGCGCAGGCGAAGGCAGCCGGCGCTGAAGACGTGGTCTTCTTCGGGATCCCGCGCGATGCGGCGCTCATCATGAAGGAAGCCGCCAAGATGGGCTGGAAGCCGCAGTTCAGCGGCCACAACGCCCTCGGCGACCCGCAGACCTTCACGCTCGCCGGCCAGCAGCTGGTCGACGGCGCGATCGCGGTCGCAGTGATGGAGCCGCTCGACTCGACCAAGCCGCAGGTGGCGGAGTTCCTCGCGCGCCAGAAGAAGTACCTGCCGAAGACCACGCCGACGACCTACAGCATGCACGGCTACAACGCCGCGGCGATCTTCGTCGAGGCGTTGAAGCGCGTGCAGGGCGAGCCGACGAGCGAGAAGATCGTCGCCGAGCTCGAGAAGATCAAGGGCCTGAACACCGGCCTGATGGGGCCGGTCACGTTCACGTCGACCGATCATGCCGGCAGCCAGTCGGCCGCCTTCATGCGCGCCAAGGACGGCAAGTGGGCGATCGTCACCGAATGGAACGTCGCGAACTGAGCGTCGACCGGCGGGCGGGGCTGAGCGGAGCGCTTTCTGCGGTTCGCGACGGCCACCGCGTCGCGTTCGGCGGCATGACGCTGTATCGCCGACCGGTCGCCGCCGCGCTGGCGCTGGCCGCGGCCGGCCGGCGCGGGCTGGAGCTCGTCTCGCTGACCGGCGGGCTCGAGACCGACCTGCTGATCGGCGCCGGCTGCGTGCGGCGCGTGCGCAGCTGCTACGTCGGGCTCGAGGTGGTCGGCTTCGCGCCGCACTTCACGCGCGGCGTGCAGCAGGGCACGCTCGAAATGGTCGAGGAGACCGAGTACACGCTCAGCTACGCGGTGCAGGCCGCGACGATGCGGGTGCCGTTCCTGCCGATGCGCGGCGAGCTCGCCCGCACCGACCTGCTGCGCGTGCGGCCCGACCTGAAGACCTTCGCCTGCCCGCTGACGGGCGCGACCCTGATCGCGGTGCCGGCGCTGAGCGTCGACGTCGCGATCCTCCATGCCACCGCCGCCGATCGCTTCGGCAACTGCCATCTGCAGGGCCAGCTCGCGCTCGACCCGCACATCGCGACCGTCGCCGACGTCGTCGTCGTCACCGCCGAGCGCATCGTCGAGACCGCCGAACTGCGGGCGATGGGCGGCGTGCAGCTGAGCGGCGTCTTCGTGACCCACGTGGTCGAGGCACCGGGCGGGAGCCTGCCGACCTCGTGCGTCCCGCATCAGCGCCTCGATGTCGAGGCGATTCTCGACTACGCCGACGCGGCCACCGACCCCGCGGCATGGTCGCGCTGGCTCGCCGCGGCGATCGCCCGGCAGGCGCCGGTGGAGGCCTTTGCATGACAACCACCGCGGCACGCCCGGCCAGCGACCTGCGCCTGTCGGCGCGCGAACGCAGCCAGACCGACCAGATGGTCGTCACGATGGCGCACCTGATCGAGGACGGCGATTTCCTCGCCGAGGGCATCGGCACGTTCCTGCCGACCG
The DNA here is from genome assembly GCA_031360885.1 of Burkholderiales bacterium. Taxonomy (GTDB): domain Bacteria; phylum Pseudomonadota; class Gammaproteobacteria; order Burkholderiales; family Burkholderiaceae_C; genus Schlegelella_A. The sequence continues at coordinate 25,642 of JANMCC010000073.1, forward strand.
CCGCCTACATGCTGGCCAAGCACACCCACGCGCCGCATTGCACCAGCCTGTGCCCGAACGGCAACTCGCTGATGTCGGGAACCCGCCCGCTGACGCTCGGCCACGACGAATTCGATACCGTCACGCGCGCCGAGGTCTGGCTCGACTACATGCAGATCAACCTGATGTACATGCCGGCGGTCTTTCTCGGCGGCCGGCCGCGCTGGACCGAGTTCATGCGGCCGGCGCAGATCGATCCGATGGGCGCCACCAACAATGTCTGCATCGGCGCGCACGCGCGCCCGAAGGTCCGCTTCCCGGGCGCCGCGGGCATCCCCGACGCCTCGACCGCGGCGCGCCGCTTCTACTACTACGCACCGCGCCACGCGCGCCAGCTGTTCGTGCCGAAGCTCGATTTCTGCAGCGGCGCCGGCCATCCGGGCACGGCCGAAGGCAACCCGCGCACGGTGGTCGTCGTCACCAACCTCGCGGTGCTGTCGAGCGGCCCCACGGGGCGCCTGCGGGTGACCCACCTGCACCCGGGCGTGAGCCGCGCCGAAGTGTCGGAGGCCACCGGCTTCGACCTGGACTGGGCGCCCGACCTCGTGACCTCGGTGGCGCCGACCGCCGACGAGCTCGAGCGTCTCGACCGCACCATCGACCCGCGTGGCCTGCGCTTCCTCGAAGCGTTGACCGGCGCGCCGCGGCGCGAGCGCCTGCGCGCGCTGGCCACCGAGAAGGCCCCGGCATGATCAGCCAGCTGATCATCGGCGGTCTCGCCTCCGGCAGCCTCTACGCGCTGATCGGCATCGCCATCGTGCTGGTGCTGCAGGCCACGGAGGTGCCCAATTTCGCACAGGGCGAGATGGCGATGTTCGCGACCTTCGTCGCCTACACGCTGCTGACGACCTATGGCCTGTCCTGGTGGCTGGTGCTGCCGCTGACCCTCGTCTTCGCGGCGGTGCAAGGGGTGGTCGTCCAGCAGGTCGTGATCCGGCCGCTCCTCGGCGCGCCGATCATCAACGCCGTCATCGCGACGCTCGGCCTCAACCTCGCGCTGCACAGCGTCGCCGGGATGATCTGGGGCAACCAGACCAACGTGCTGCCGAGCCCGGTCGCACACCTCCCGGTGTTCCAGCTCTTCGGTGTCAACGTCTCGCCCGACAGTGCGCTGACGATCGTCGTCTCGGTCGCGATGATCATCCTCTTCACGCTGATCCTGCGCCACACCCGCGCCGGGATCGCGCTGCGCGCGGCGAGCCAGAACCAGGCGGTCGCCAAGCTGATGGGCATCGCGGTCAGCCGCTCGTTCGCGATGGCCTGGGCGATGGGCGCGATGGCCGGGGCGGTCGCCGGCATCCTGGTGGCACCGATCCTCTTCCTCGACGTCAACCTGATGGGCGCGCTGCTCATCAAGGGCTTCGCCGGCGCCGTGCTCGGCGGCCTGTCGAGCCTCGGCGCGGTGTTCGTCGGCGGGCTGCTCCTCGGCATCGTCGAGAACCTGCTCGGCGCCTATGTCTCCGGCACCTTCAGCGAAGCGCTGTCGTTCACGCTGATCATCGTCGTGCTGATCGTCGCGCCGAACGGCATCTTCGGCCGCGTCAAGCGGCAGAAAGTCTGAACGATGATCGGCCCTGCGATTCCTGCCACCGCGCGCCGCGATCGCTTGATCGTCGCCGGCGTCGCCGTCTTCGTCGGCGCCATGGCGCTGTTCGGCGGCGGCTACTTCGTCTACCTGCTGAACCTGATCGGCATCTTCGCGCTCGTCGCGATCGGCCTCAACATCCTGATCGGCTTCTCGGGCCAGACCAGCCTCGGCCACGCCGGCTTCTTCGCCATCGGCGCGTACGCATCCGGCATCCTGGCGAGCAGGCTCGGCGTGCCGTTCTGGCTCTCGATTCCGATCGCCGGCGCGCTGGCGACGCTGATCGGTGCGGCAATCGCGCTGCCGGCGCTGCGCCTGAAGAACCTGTATCTCGCGATCGCCACGCTCGGCTTCGGCATCGTCGCGCAGAAGCTCATCTTCGAGTGGCGCACGGTCACCGGCGGCGGCGCCGGCCTGCAGGTGCCGACGCCGACGATCTTCGGGATCTCGCTGGCCGAAGGCAGCCGCATGACCTGGGTCATCTGGGCGACGCTGCTGGCCGGGACGTGGGCGGCCTCGCAGCTGGCGACCGGGCGCACGGGGCGCGCCCTCATCATGCTGCGCGAGAGCGAGGCCGCGGCCGGCTGCACCGGCATCCACGTCGCCCGCTACAAGGTCGTCGCATTCGCGCTCAGCGCGTTCTACACCGCGGTCGCCGGCGGCCTGTACGCGAACCTGGTGCGCTACATCAACCCCGAAAGCTTCTCGGTGAACATGTCGATCATGTTCCTGGCGATGATCGTGATCGGCGGCCTCGGCAGCGTGCGCGGTGCCCTGCTCGGCGCCGCCTTCTACGTCGCGGTTCCGGAAGCGGTGCGCGGCTTCAAGGACGCGCCGGGGCTGATCTTCGGCCTCTCGCTGATGCTCGTGATGATCCTGCTTCCGGGCGGCCTGATCAGCATCTTCCGCAAGCGCAACGTGGCGCCCGCATGAGCGCGCCGGGGCTCGGTGCAGAAGCGCAGGCGATGGCGCACGGGGAGGCCAGCGCGACCCTCGTCGTGCAGTCGCTCGGCGTCGATTTTGGCGGTGTGCGCGCCTTGCAGGACGTCACGCTGAGCGTCGGCGCGGGGCAGATCGTCGGCCTGATCGGCCCGAACGGTGCGGGCAAGAGCACGCTGCTGAACTGTGTCTCCGGCATCACCCGGCCGACCACCGGCACGGTCCGGCTCGGCGACACCGACCTCGTCGGTCTGCGGCCGGATCAGATCGCGACGATGGGCCTCGGCCGCGTCTTCCAGCATCCCCAGGTGATTGCCGAGCTCAGCGTGCTCGACAACCTGCTCGTCGCCTCGCACCGGCGCCTGCGCTTCTCGGTGATCGCCGAGATGATCGGCCTGCCGGCCGTGCGCCGTTCCGAGGACGCGGCGCGCGCCGAGGCGCTCGCGGTCGCGCGCCGCATCGGGTTGGCCGGCAGCCTCGACGTGCTGACCGGCAGCCTGCCGTACGGCCACCGGAAGCTCCTGGAGCTCGGTCGCGTGATCCTGATGGGGGCGCGCCTGCTGCTGCTCGACGAGCCGATCGCCGGCCTGAACGAAGGCGAGATCGAGCATCTCGCCGACCTGGTGCTCGCGCTGCGTACCGAGAGCGGCCTGTCGATCCTGCTGGTCGAGCACAACATGGGGCTGGTGCGGCGCCTCTGCGACCGGGCAGTCGTCCTCGACGCCGGCCAGGTCATCGCGGAAGGCACACCCGAGGCGGTGCTGAACGACCCGCGGGTGCTCCTCGCCTACCTCGGCGAGGTCGTCGAAGATGCTTGAGATCTCCGGCCTCTCGGTCAACTACGGGCCGATCGCCGCGCTGCGCGACGTTTCGCTGCGCGTCGGCGAGGGTCAGCTCGTCGGCATCCTCGGCGCCAATGGCGCCGGCAAGACCAGCCTCCTGCGCACGATCAGCGGCCTCGTCCGCGCGAGCGCCGGCTCGATCCGCCTGCGTGGCGACGACATCGGCGCGGTCAAGCCGGACGAGGTCGTGCGCCGCGGCATCATCCACGTGCCCGAAGGGCGCGGGATCTTCCCGGACCTGACGGTTCGCGAGAATGTGCTGGTGGGCGCCCATTCACGCCCCGGCGCCGAGATCGCGGCCGACTACAAGCGCATGCTCGAGATGTTCCCGGCGCTCGCCCGGCGCGAGAAGCAGGATGGCTCGACCCTGAGCGGCGGCGAGCAGCAGATGCTCGCGCTCGCGCGCGCGCTGATGGGGCGGCCCAAGCTGCTGCTCGCCGACGAGGTGAGCCTCGGCCTCGCGCCGGTGATCACCAAGCAGGTGTTCGGGCACCTGCAGGCATTGCGCGAGCAGGGCATGACGATCCTCGTGGTCGAGCAGAACGCCCACCTCGTGCTGAAGATGGCCGACTACATCTACGTGCTGAAGCAGGGCCGCGTCGCCCTCGAAGGCAAGGCCGCGGAGATGGCGTCGCACCGCGAGCTGACCGAAGCCTATCTCGGCGAGTGAACTGAAAGGGGCTTCGCCGATGCGCGACTACGAGCTCGAAGAACGAACCATCGGACGCATCCTGGCCGACAAGGCCGACCGGATCGGCGAGCGCACGTTCCTGATCTGGCAAGGCCGCAAGACCACCTACGCCGAGCTCGAGGCGATGACCAATCGCTACGCGAACGGCTTCGCCGCGCACGGCATCGGCCATGGCGACCATGTCGCGGTGATGCTGCCGAACTGCCCCGAGTTCTTCGGCGTCGTCTGGGGCCTCGGCAAGATCGGCGCGGTCGCGGTACCGCTGAACACCGCCGCCAAGGGCGACATGTTGCGCTACTTCATCGACCAGTCGGATGCGAGCTGCGTGGTCGTCGACGACGAGTGGGTCGACCGGGTCGGTTCGCTCGCCGAGCAGTTGCCGAAGGTGCGCAGCTACGTCTACCGCGGGGCGAAACCGGTGGCGGAGTGCGGCGTCGGCAGCGCGGCGGTGCCGGTGCGCGCGCTGGGCGAGCTCGAGTCGGCCGACGCGTCGCGGCCGCCGCTCGAGCGCGTCCGCCACGACGACCTTCACCTGATCATGTACACCTCCGGCACCACCGGGCCTTCGAAGGGCGTGATGTGCCCGCACTCGCAGGGCCAGGCGGTCGGGCGCGCGCTGGCGCTCGACTTCGGCTACCGGCCGGACGACGTGCTCTACACCTGCCTGCCGCTGTTTCACGGCAACGCGATCTGGTACACGTGCTACGCGGCGCTCTGGGCCGACGCCGCGATCGCGCTGGTGCCGCGCTTTTCCGCGAGCCGCTTCTGGGACGAGATCCGCGACAGCGGCGCGACCCAGTTCAACACGCTCGGCGCGATGACCAACATCATCTGGAAGCTGCCGCCTGGCCCGCACGAGCTGGCCACCCGGCTGCGCCTGTGCATGACGGTGCCCGTGCCGAAGGAGATCTACGCCGAGATGCAGGCACGCTATGGCATCACGCTGACCTCCGTCTACGCGATGACCGAGAACTTCGCGATGACGCGCTTCACCCCCGACGACCCGCCGGAGAAGGCGGGCTCGGCCGGCTCCACCCGCGGCGCCTGCGAGCTGCGCATCGTCGACGACGAGCAGCGCGACCTGCCCGCCGGCGGGGTCGGCGAGATCTGGATGCGGCCGCTGATCGCCGGCGCGATGATGAAGGGCTACTACAAGATGCCGGTCGAGACGGCGCGCGAGTTCGTCGACGGCTGGTTTCGCACCGGCGACCGCGGCTACCTCGACGCCGACGGCTTCCTCTACTTCGTCGACCGCAAGAAGGAAGCGATCCGCCGGCGCGGCGAGAACATCTCGGCCTACGAGGTCGAGCTGATCCTGTCGCGCCACCCGTCGATCCTCGAGGTGGCGGCCATCCCGGTCGCCTCCGAGATGAGCGAGGACGACGTGATGGTGTACGTCGTCGCGAAGCCCGGCGAGCGCCTCACGCATGCCGACGTGGTGCACTTCTCGGTCGAGCACATGAGCTACTTCATGGTTCCGCGCTTCGTCGATTTCATCGAGGTGCTGCCGAAGACCGCGAGCGAGAAGATCGAGAAGTACAAGCTCAAGCAGGACGCGCAGGCCCGCCGCGCCGAGCTGTGGGACCGCGAGCGTGAAGGCATCGAGGTCAAGCGCTGAAGTGACAGCGAGGATCCCGCCATGAGCGATGCAGCACCCCTCGTCGTCAGCCGCGCCGGCCCGGTCGGAATCGTCGAGCTGGCCCGCCCCGACAAGTTTAACGGCCTCTCGATCGCGATCACCACGGGGCTGCAGGCCGCGCTCGACGACTTCGAAGCGCCCGGCTCCGGGATTCGAGCGGTCCTGGTACGAGCGCAGGGCAAGAACTTCTGCACCGGCGCAGACCTCGAGGAAGTGCTCACGCTGCGCGGCGATGCCGAGCAGGTTCGGCGCTTCATCGGCCCGGCACACCGCGCGCTGCGGCGCTTCGAGGCGAGCCCGCTGCCGATCGTGGCCGCTTGCCAGGGCCTGGCGCTGGCCGGCGGACTCGAGCTGATGATGGCCTGCGACGTCGCCTTCGCCGCCCGGGACGCGCGCTTCGGCGACCAGCATGCGCAGTACGGGCTGCTGCCGGGCTTCGGCGGCAGCCAGCGCCTGCCCCGCATCGTTGGCATGAGGCGCGCGCTCGACCTGTTCCTCAGCGCGCGCTGGCTCGACGCCGAGACGGCGCTGCAGTGGGGCCTGGTGAACTACGTCGTCGCGCCGGAGGCGCTGGCCGAGGCAGCGCTCGACTACTGCCGTACGCTTGCGACGCGCAGCGGCCCGGGGCTGGCGACGATGAAGCGACTCGCGCGCGCGGGCCTCGAGGGCTCGCTCGATGCCGGGCTCGCCCTCGAGGAAGCATCGGTCGTCGACGGCTTGCTGCACGAGGACACCAGCGAGGGCCTGGCGGCGTTCCGCGCGCGCCGTCCGCCGCGCTTCGGGGCATGAGCCGATGAATCCGCAGGCGGGCCCCGGCGCCTACCTGGAAGCGCTCGCCGCCCATGCCGGCATCGACGCCGGCGACGTCGAACCGCCGGCCGAGCGCCGGATCGAGATCGAGGGCAGCACCTTTCGCTACCTCGACTGGGGCCCGGCCGAGGCGCCGGCGATCGTTCTGCTGCATGGCGGCGGCCAGTCGGCGCACACCTGGGACGCCTGCTGCCTGCTGCTGTCGCGGCGCTACCGCTGCTTCGCGCTCGACCAGCGTGGGCACGGCGACTCCGACTGGTCCGCGGACGGCGCCTACGGCTTCGACGACCACGCACGGGACGTCGCCGGCTTCATCGATGCGCTGGCGCTGCGCGCGCCTCTCATGATGGGCATGTCGATGGGCGGCATCAACGCGACCGCCTACGCGACTCGCCACGCGGCGAAGCTGCGTGCGCTGGTTTCCGTGGACGTCGGGCCCGACGTCCGCTTCGAGGCGGTCGAGCGGCTGATGCGCGGGATGGGCGAGTACCGCTTCTTCGCCAGCCCGGAAGAGGCGGCGACGCGCATGTCCGCGCTCGGCGCGCGACGGCCGCGCGCGCTGCTGCAGGCGACGCTCGCGCAAAACCTGCGGCAGGAAGACGATGAACGCTGGACCTGGAAGTACGACCCGCGCACGCTGAGCGAGCGGACGGCGGCGGAGATCCTCGATCCGCGCCAGGCGCTGTGGGCGCGCCTTTCGGCGATCACTTGTCCGACGCTGGTGATCCGCGGCGCCGATAGCGAGATCTTCGCGCCGGCCGACGCCGAGCGCTTCACGCAGGCGCTGCCCCACGGGACCTGCGTCACGGTGGCGGCGGCGCGCCACTCGGTGCAGACCGACAACCCGAAGGGCCTCGTCGAAGCGGTCGAGGCGTTCGACGCCCGGCTCTAGTGTGCTGTCCCGCCGATATCTGCCATATAGACGGGCCTTACCGGGGATGAGCCTTAGGCGCGCAGGCAGGGAGATACCGGACGGTATCTCCCTGCCTGTGCAACGACCGG
>JANMCC010000346.1:0-11024 GCA_031360885.1 Burkholderiales bacterium
CCGCCGAAGTACGGAAAGCCGACCCGCGCGGTTTCGCTGCCCGGCGTCTCGCCTTCCAGCACCGACAGGCGCAGCTTCACGTCATGGCCGTGGCGTGCCTCCCTGGCCTCGAGGTTCCACTGGCCGAGATCGGCGCGCCCGTCGGGGCCCCAGCGAAAGCCGATCGCGCCGTTCGGCAGCACGACTTTGCCGGTCTCGTCGAAGGCGACCGTCTTCCACTCCGGATTGTTGGCCTGGCCGAGCTTGCCGTTGAAGTCGGAGGCGCGCAGGTAGCGGTCGGGCACGACGACGACCTCGCCGCTCGGCAGGGTGTGCTCCTTCAGCATCACCAGCATCGGCATGTCGGTGTAGCGGCGCACGTAGTCGTCGAAGTAGGCGCTGCGCTCGCGCCCGCCGTCGGGGAAGTAGAACTCCTTCAGGATCACGTGGCCCATCGCCATCGCCACCGCGGCATCGGTGCCCTGCTTCGGGTTCATCCAGATGTCGGCCAGCTTGGCGACCTCGGAATAGTCGGGCGTCACCGCCACCGTTTTCGCTCCCTTGTAGCGCACCTCGGTGAAGAAGTGCGCGTCGGGGGTGCGTGTCTGCGGCACGTTCGAGCCCCAGGCGATGATGAAGCTGGAGTTGAACCAGTCGGCCGACTCCGGCACGTCGGTCTGCTCGCCCCAGACCTGCGGGCTCGACGGCGGCAGGTCGCAGTACCAGTCGTAGAAGCTCATGCAGACGCCGCCGATCAGGCTGAGGTAGCGCGAGCCCGCGGCGTAGCTCACCATCGACATCGCCGGGATCGGCGAGAAGCCGATGACGCGGTCGGGCCCGTGCTTCTTGATCGTGTAGACGTTGGCCGCGGCGACGATCTCGTCGACCTCGTCCCAGCTCGAGCGGACGAAGCCGCCGAGGCCGCGCACCTGCTGGTAGTCGCGCCGCCTGGCGTCGTCCTCGACGATCGAGGCCCAGGCGTCGACCGGGTCGTGCGCGAGGCGCGCCTCGCGCCAGCTCTTGAGCAGGCGGCCCCGCACCATCGGGTACTTGACCCGGTTCGCGCTGTACAGGTACCAGCTGTAGCTCGCGCCGCGCGAGCAGCCGCGCGGCTCGTGGTTGGGCATGTCCCAGCGGGTGCGCGGGTAGTCGGTCTGCTGCGTTTCCCAGGTGACGATGCCGCCCTTGACGTAGATCTTCCACGAGCACGAGCCGGTGCAGTTGACGCCGTGCGTCGAGCGGACGACCTTGTCGTGGGCCCAGCGGTTGCGGTAGGCGTCTTCCCAGGTGCGGTCTTCGCCGGTGGTCACCCCGTGGTCGCCGGAGAAGCTTTCGCGCGGCTGCGAGAAGTAGGTGAGTCGGTCGAGGAAATGGCTCATGGGGCGTTCTCCGGGATTCGCAGCTCAGGGGTTCTTCACGTACGCGTTGGCGCGCAGGTAGAACCACCAGTTGAGGAACAGGCAGAGGGCGTAGAACACCGCGAAGCCGTACAACGCCCTCTCCGGCGTGCCGGCCTTGATCTGCTCGCCGATCACCACCGGCGCGATGAAGGCGCCGTAGGCCGCTACCGCCGACGTCCAGCCGAGCACCGGGCCGGCCTGCTGGCGGTCGAAGATCACGCCGATCGAGCGGAAGGTCGAGCCGTTGCCGATGCCGCTGGCGGCGAAGAGCACGACGAACAGCGCCATGAAGAGCAGGAAGTACTCCTCGGGCGTCGGCGAGCGGTAGGCCAGCTGCATCACGTAGCCGACCGCGGCCGAGGCGGCGACCATGATCGCCGAGATGATCTGGGTGACGATCGAGCCGCCCACCTTGTCGGCGATCCAGCCGCCCACCGGGCGGATCAGCGCGCCGACGAACGGCCCGATCCAGGCGTAGGTCAGCGCCGGCGGCGCGTTCGGGTTGTTGAGGGTGTGCTGCATCACGCCGGCCGCGTCGGGCACGTGGCTGACGCCGAAGATCACCTTGATCGACAGCGGCAGGGCCATCGAGAAGCCGATGAACGAGCCGAAGGTGACGATGTAGAGCACGGTCATCGCCCAGGTGTGCTTGTTCCTGAAGATCTGGAATTGCGCGGCGATGTTGTCCTTCATCGTGCCGAACGCGGTGAGCTTCATCACCAGCAGGGTGCCGACGATGATCAGCGGCATCGCCAGCCACATGTTCAAGAGCCCCAGCCCGCCCGGCGCCGGCAGGTACAGGTACAGGCCGATGCCCGCCGGAACGAACGACAGCGTGTACAGCCAGGTGATCTTGAGGAAGGCGGCGATCGGCCCGCCGGTGTTCGGCGAGACGGTCTTGAGGTTGTTCATGCCGAACCAGCAGAACGCCGCCAGCGGCACCAGCGAGAGCAGCCAGGCGAAGCCGGCGTTCTGGATCCAGGTCGGGGTTCCGGCCTTGATCTTGCCCAGGATCCAGCCGCTGTCCTTGACCAGCGTCATCGGCTCGCCGCCGAAGGCGCCGAACAGCCCGACCGTCATCACCAGCGGGATGACGATCTGCATGCTGGTGACGCCGAAGTTGCCGAGGCCGGCGTTGAGGCCGAGCGCCGTGCCCTGCAGCCGCTTCGGGAAGAAGGTGCTGATGTTCGACATCGAGCTGGCGAAGTTGCCGCCGCCCACGCCCGACCAGAGCGCCATCAGCTGGAACGCCCAGAGCGGCCAGTCCTTGTGCTGCAGCACGATGCCGGTGCCGATGGCCGGGGCCAGCAGCATCGCCGTGGTCAGGAAGATCGTGTTCCGGCCACCGGCCAGGCGGATCAGGAACGAGGCCGGGATCCGCATCGTCGCGCCTGCCAGCCCGGCGATCGCGGTCAGCGAGAACAGCTCGGCCTGGCTGAACGGGAAGCCCAGGTTCATCATCTGCACGGTGATGATTCCCCACATGCCCCAGACCGCGAAGCCGCAGAGCAGGCTGGGCACCGAGATCCAGAGGTTGCGGTAGGCGATGCGCTTGCCGGTCGACTCCCAGAAGGCTTCGTCCTCGGGACGCCAGTCGGCGATGTCGGCGCCGCGTGTGGCGCCCGGGGTCGGCACGCCGGGGCGAAGAGAGCTGTCCATGTCGTTCCTTGGGTCCAGGTGCGTTCAGTGGGCGAAGGACGGCGATGCGGGCGAGCGCGGGCCGATGACCTCGGTGCGGCGCACCTCCGTCCAGTACATCCAGATCAGCGAGACCCAGACGACGCCGTACATCAGCATGAAGGCGCTGGAACGGATGCCGGTCAGGTCCATCAGGGCGCCGAACATGATCGGCAGGATGAAGCCGCCCAGGCCGCCGGCGAGGCCGACGACGCCGCTGACCGTGCCGATGTTGTCCGGATAGTCGTCGGCGATGTACTTGAACACCGAGGCCTTGCCGAACGCGAAGGCGATGCCGAGCAGGAACATCAGCGCGGTGAAGGTGTAGATGTTGAGGCCGATGTGGAAGGTCTTCGGGCCATCGACCGTGATCACGGTGAAGTCGGTCTGCGGGTAGCTGAGCAGGAACAGGCAGATCCAGCTCACCCACATCACCCACCAGGTGACCGCGTGCGCGCTGTACTTGTCGCTGAGCCAGCCGCCGACCGCGCGCAGGACACCGCCCGGCAGAGAGAAGCACGCGGCCAGCAGTGCGGCGGTGCGGATGTCGAGACCGTACTCGCCGATGTAGTACTGCACCATCCACAGGCTCAGCGCCACGTAGCCGCCGAACACGATCGAGTAGTACTGGCAGTACTTGATGACGGTCGGATCCTTCAGCGTGCGCAGCTGGTCGGAAAAGCGCACGTCGCTGGGCACGAGGTGCGCCGGGTCGCTGGCGCTGAACATCCAGAACAGCAGCACGGTTCCGAGCATCACGGCGGCGTAGACCTGCGGCACCATGGCCCAGCCGAAAGCCACGACGAGTGCCGGCGCGACGAACTTGTTGACGGCCGCGCCCGAGTTGCCGGCGCCGTAGACGCCCATCGCGAAGCCCTGCCGGTTCTTCGGGAACCAGCGTGCGACATACGGCGTACCGACCGAGAACGAGCCCCCGGCGAGGCCGACGAACAGGCCGATGACGAGGAAGTGCCAATAGGCCGTGGCATAGCTCATCAGCCAGATCGCCGGCACGGTGACCGCCATCAGCAGCGTCATCACGATGCGGCCGCCGTACTTGTCGGTCCAGATGCCGAGCGGCACGCGGATCAGCGAGCCGGTCAGCACCGGCGTGGCGGTCAGGAGGCCGAACTCGGTGGCGTTGAGGCCCAGCGTCTTCTTGATCGGGATGCCGATCACGCCGAACATCATCCACACCATGAAGCACACGGTGAATGCCAGCGTGCTGACCAGCAACACCGCCAGCGCCTGACTCTTCTTGCTCATCGCAAAGCCTGTTCGTTGGGCACGAACCGACTGTAGGAAGGCGACGTTCAGGGCGACATCCTCCGGGAGGATGGCTGCCGCACGCCGCAAGGACGATGCGGCCGGGCCGCGGCATCGTCCTGAAGAACTAGAGGAAGGGGAACCTGCGCCGCGCTTGCGCTGCGTCAAGCCAGCCCGTGCTCGACCGCGATAACGGCGGCGTGGACCCGCGAGCTGACGTCGAGCTTTCTCAGGATGTGCTGGACGTGGATCTTCACGGTGGTCTCGGCGATGCCGAGCGAGCGGGCGATCTCCTTGTTGCCCTGGCCGCGGGCGATGCCGCGCAGGATGTCCTGCTCGCGCGGCGAGAGCGAGAGCAGCCTGGCCGCGGGCGCAGCCGCGTCCGCCGGTGCGGCGCAAAGCGGGGCAGCCGCTTCGCGATAGGCGGCGATCAGCTTGCCCGTCATTTCCTCGGCGACGACGCTTTCGCCGCGCATCGCCCGCCGGATCGCCAGCGCGAGCGCATCGCCCTCGATCGTCTTCAGGAGATAGCCGCAGGCGCCGTGGCGCAGCGCCGCCGCGAGATCGCCTTCGTCTTCGCTGACGGTCAGCATCAGCACGCGAACGCCCGGCGCCGCATCCAGCAGCGCAGGCAGCGCGTCGACGCCGTTCACTCCGGGCAAGTGGTTGTCGAGCAGGATCAGGTCGGGCTGCAGCTCGCTCGCCCGGCGCTGTGCCTCGCCGGCGTCGCCGGCGTCGCCCACCACTTCGAACTGCGGTTCGCGCTGAAGCAGCGCCGTCAAGCCGCGCCGGAACAGCGTGTGGTCGTCGACCACCAGGATGCGGATGGTGGAACCGGGTTCGCGCACGGCTGCCACAGGCTCAGGCCGCGAGCGGCCGCGCGACCGCAGGTGCCGCCGCCGCGCGGGGCGGCGGCAAGGTCAGGACGACGGAGGTGCCTCGGCCGGGCGTCGAGAGCACCTCGAACCCGGCGCCGAGCCGCTCGGCCCGCTCGGCCATGATGCGCAGGCCGACGTGGGTCTCGTCCTGCGACCCGCTCTCGTTGGCGAAGCCCACGCCATCGTCGCGCACCTCCAGCCGCCACTGCGGCCGCTGCTGCACGTCGAGCCAGACCTGCCCCGCGCGGGCGTGCTTGCGCACGTTGGAGAGCGCCTCCTGGACGATGTGCAGCACCTGGATCTGCACGTCGGCCGCGAGCGGCATGCCCTGGGCGCCCATCTGCAGTGCCGTCTTCAGCCCGGTCTGGTGCTCGAACTTGCGCAGGGTGGTGAGCAGCGCCGGCTCGATGTCCTCGGTGTTGGCGCGAGTGCGAAAGTGCATCAGCAGCTCGCGGACGTCGCCGTAGCTTTCGCGAACGCCAGCGTCGATCTCGCCGAGAACGTGCTGCACCTGGCTGGCGTCGCCGCTGGCGATCGCGTCGCGCATCAGCTGGACCTGGATCTTCAGGAAGGCGAGCGACTGGGCGATCGAGTCGTGCAGCTCGCGCGCCAGATACACGCGCTCCTGCGACACCGCCGCCTCCAGCTCGAGCGAGTTGAGACGCAGGCTTTCCATGGCGCCCGCGAGGTGGGCCGCCAGCGCTTCGAGCAGCGAGCGCTCGGCCGCCGGAACGTCGATCCGGGCGTGGAAGAACAGATCCACCTCGCCCATCAGCCGCTCCTGCATGCGGATCGGCACCGACACCACGGTCTCGAAGCCGGCCTGGGCACAGTGCCTCATGCGCGCCGGCTCCATGGTGCGGATCGGTATCACCCGGACACCGGGCGGCGCCGACGGCGAGCCACAGTGGCACTCGCCCGCCAGCAGACAGTGCTCGGCTTCGGTCATCGCCTGCGGCAGGCCGTGCGAGGCGAGCATCAGGTAGCGGCGGTTCGCCTCGTCGGACCAGCGCAAAGCGACGCCGTCGGCGTGGGCGATGCGGGCAATGCTCGCGGTGAAGCCCTCGGCCGCCTGCTCGAGCGAGGTCGCGTCGTTCAGCAGCTTGGTCACCTCGTAGAGGCTTTCCAGCCGCTCGCGCTTTTCCTCGAGCTCGCCGGTTTTCTCGCGGACCCGGCTTTCGAGGTTCTGGTACATCGACTGGAGCTGCCCGGCCATGGTGTTGAAGCCGCCGGCAAGGGTGCCGAACTCGTCGCTCGAGGTGCCCTCGACGCGCGCGCCGCGGTCGCCGCCCTGGACCCGGTGGATCGCCTGCTTGAGCAGGCCGACCGGCTCGAGAACGAACCGGTGGCCGACATAGAGCAGGACCGCGGTGCCGAGCACGGCCAGGCCCATCGTCGCCAGCTGCAGCAGGTACATGAGGGCCGTCCATCGGGCCATGTGCGCTTCGATGCCGGTGACGAAGGCGTCGATGTGCGACACGAAGATGTCCGCCTCGGCGGCGAGCGACGGGTCGACCGAAGGCGGGGCCGCGACCGCGAGCCGATGGCGAAACCGGTCCCAGTCCCGCTCGACGCCGACGAAGCGGCTGCGGAGGGTGTCGTCCCAGGGAACGAACAGCGGCCGCTCGGGGTCACCCTGGCGCAGCAGGTGCAGGCTCTGCTCGAAGGCGTTGATCCGCCGCTCGAGCCCGGGCGTGTCGCTGTCCCCGGCGGCGAGGACCAACCCGTAGGCCTGCATGCGCATGCGCCCGGCCTCGTTGACGGCGGCTGCCCCGCCGTCGAGTTGCCACGCCATCCAGACCAGGGCGGCGATGGCGCCCAGGGCGAGCAGGGCGAACGGTGCCGCCACCAGCGCCAGCTTGCCGCCGAGGGTCCAGTGCCGGTCGGTGCTCACGCGCGCTTGAACCTCGCCGAGAGCTCGGTAGCGGCGCGGATCAGCAGGTCGGCCTCGACGCCGACCGCGACGAACAGCGCGCCCGCCTTCAGGTAGCGCTCGGATACCGCCGGATCGGTGTCGATGATCCCCGGCGCCTTGCCGGCGGCGAGCACGGTGGCGATGCCGGCATCGATCGCCGCGAGCACTTCGGGATGGGCCGGCTGGCCGAGGTAGCCCATCGAAGCCGACAGGTCGGCCGGGCCGAAGAACACGCCGTCGATGCCGTCGACCGCGGCGATCGCGGCGAGGTTCGCCATCGCCTCCTTCGACTCGGCCTGGACGAGGACGCAGATCTCGTCGTGCGCCCGGACGGCGTAGTTCTCGATCTTGCTCCAGCGCGTGACCCGCGACATCGCGCCGCCGAGGCCGCGCGTGCCTGCCGGCGCATAGCGCGTCATCGCGACCACCTCGGCCGCCTGCTTCGCGTTGTGGACCATGGGCACGAGCAGGCTCTGCACGCCGGCGTCGAGGTACTGCTTGATCAGCGCCCTGTCGCCCTGCACCGGGCGGACGACGGCGCTCACCGGATACGGCGCCACCGCCTGGAGCTGGGCGAGTACCGTGCGCAGGTCGTTCGGCGCGTGCTCGGCGTCGATCAGCAGCCAGTCGAAGCCGGTGGTCGCGACCATCTCGGCGACATAGCCGTCGGCGAGGCTGAGCCAGAGCCCGATCTGCGCCTCGCGGCGGGCGAGCGCGCCCTTGAAGGCGTTTTTCGGTTGCTTCATCGCGGCTGGGCTCCGGTGGTTGGGGAAACGGGACTGCGTGCGTAGCGGCGTAAGGTTACCCATACCGGCGAAGGGCGGCGCGTCGCCGCAGCTCTCCTCCGAGCACCAGGCACAAAACGAGCCAAGCGGTTCCCCAGGCAGCTGCGGCCACGACATCGCTGAAATAGTGTGCTCCGAGGTAGACGCGCGTGACAGCCACCAACAGAACCATCAGGCAGGCCATCGCGTAAAGCGTCACCCTACTGCCCAACTTGCGCATTCGCGTCGCGAGAAAAGCGGCCAGCACGCCGTAGAGCAAAGTTGCTCCAGTCACATGGCCGCTTGGAAAGCTATAGCTGGAAAGGGCCAGCAATGGCTCGTCGAGAACGGGGCGCCCGCGTTGAAAGATCTGTTTGAGCAGCACGTTCAACAACATGCCTCCCGGCAGCACCAGAACCAGGGTGAGGAGCCAATAGCCCTCTCGTCGCCAAGCCAGATAGAGCGCGAACGCGAAGCCGAGAACGCTGATGGGAAAGGCGTCGTGAGCGTCGGTGACGAGCACCATCCAGCGCATGACGCCGGCTGCCGAATGACGCTGAAACCAGTGGGTGATCACTTGGTCGGCCACGACGAGCGGATCGCCGGTGACTACGTCTTCGGCCACGCCTGCGAAGAGCCACGACGCGCCGATGAACAGGAGAACGCTCGAGGTCAGCCGCAGTCCCGCGGCGCTGCTCCAGGACAGGCGGGCGCGAACGAAGTCGAGTTGCGGCGCGAAACGCCGCGCTGCGGCAGCGACATGCGGCGACGAGAGTCCTCGCTTGAGCCAGTCGATCATCGCAAGTGAAGCAGGGCTGGTGCGATCAACATCAAGACGCAGGGCATCGCGCCGAAGAGGAGTGTCGCCGGCGCGGGCAAGCGGGCAAGAAATCAGGCGAACCGGAAGGCGATCGCGCCGAGCGCACCGTAGTCGACGTGGAAGACGTCGCCCCGCGCCGCGGCCGTCGGTCGGGTGAACGAGCCGCCGAGGACGACGTCGCCGGCATTGAGCTGCTCGTCGTACGGGGCGATCTTGTTGGCGAGCCAGGCGATGCCGTTGCCGGGGTGGTTGAGCACGGCGGCGGCGAGGCCGGTCTCCTCGATCACGCCGTTCTTGTAGAGCATGGCGCCGGCCCAGCGCAGGTTGACGTCGTGCGGCCGCACCGGCCGGCCGCCGGTGACGATGCCGGCGTTGGCGGCGAAGTCGGCGATGGTGTCGAACACCTTTCGCGGCGCCTTGGTCTCGCGGTCGAACGGCTCGATGCGCGCGTCGATGATCTCGACCGCGGGCGTCACCAGCTCGGTCGCGGCCAGCACCTCGGCGAGCGTGACGCCCGGGCCCTTGAGCGGCCGGCCGAGGATGAACGCGAGCTCGACCTCGACCCGGGGGGCGATGAACCGGTCTACGGAGATGTCGCCGCCCGCCTCGAAGAACATGTCGTCGAGCAGCGGCGCGTGGTCGGGCTCGGTGATCTGCGAGGAGAGCTGCATGGCGCGCGAGGTCAGGCCGATCTTGCGGCCCTTGACGACGCGGCCTTCGGCGAGGCGGAGCTGCAGCCAGGCGCGCTGGATCGCGTAGCCGTCCTCGATCGTCATCTGCGGGTGGCGCTTCGAGAAGTGGCGCACCTGGACGCGCCGCTTCTGGGCGTCGTGCAGCTCGGCTGCGAGCGCGGCGACGATGGCGTGGGCAAGCATCGCCCTACGTCCCCGCGAACAGCGGATGCAGGTTGCTGTGCTTGGCGTCGAACGCCGGCGCGCCCTCGTCGATCTGCAGGGTGATGCCGAGCGGCCGGCTGGCGAAGAGCTTCTCGAAGTGGCTGCGCACGGCGGCGATCAGCGCCTCGCCCGTCGCCTCCACCCGCTCTGGCGCACGGCCCGCGGCGATGCGCACGTTGAGGTAGACGAAGGCGCGGTCGGGCGCACCGTCGGCGACGGCGAACGCCTGCGCCGGATAGGCGAGCACGCGCGTCCCGCCGATCGGGTAGAGGCGCTGGCCGTCGCCGTCGCGCTGCGCGCAGATCACTTCGGCGAGGGTGGCGCAAAGCGCGTCCATCCTCGCCTCCGGATCGAGGTTGGCGGTGTACTGGATCGTGACGTGCGGCATGGGCCGATCTCCTGCGGTTCGTTCGCTTCTATTCGATGGCCATCAGCGCGACGGTGCAACCGACCGAGAAGATCGGAATCGGCGCGTAGAAGCGCACTTCGCCCCGCCCTCGCGCGGCGGCGGCAGCGGCGATGAAGGTGCGGATCTCGAAGCCGCCCTGGCCGGCTTCGCGGTAGGTCGCCTCGTCGCTGTACGACAGCATCGCCGCCTTGTCCTGGCGCGACCAGCGATCGAGGAATTCGCGGTCCCAGGGCTCGTTGATCTTGCCCGAGTCGGGCGTGGCCGGCCAGTGCGAGATGCCGCCGGTGCTGACGAGCGCTATCCGCTCGGGCACCGCGTCGCAGGCGCGGCGCAGCGCCTCGCCGAACGCCCAGGCGCGGTGCAGCGGCGTGAGGGGCGGGCCCTGGCAGTTGATGTTGACCGGGACCACCGGCAGATCGAACTTCGGCGTCAGGAAGTGCAGCGGCACCATGATCCCGTGGTCGAACTTCCACTCCTCGGCGTAGGCGACATCCACCTCCTCCATCACGCCGCGCACCAGGCGCCGCGACAGCTCGGCGTTGCCCGGAATCCGCGTGCGGGCGATGCCGAGCCAGCCCGGGTCCTCGATCGGCCCTTCGTAGTGGTCGGCCATGCCCATGGCGTAGGCGGGCATGTTGTTCATGAAGAAGTTCGCGAAGTGCTCGGCGGCGACGACGACGAGCACGTCGGGCTTCGCCGCGGCGAGCGCCTCGCCCATGCGGCGGAATTCGGCGTGGAAGGCGTCGCGCACGCCGGGCTCGGCGAGATGCGCCCGGCCGGTGATGCCGGGGCCGTGACTGCAGGCGCCGGCGAAGACCAGGCTCATACGCCCGCCACCCTTTCGTCGGTCGATGTCGTCATCGTGTAGACACCGGCGCGCACCGGCCCGTGGCGGCGAACGCCCTCGCGCATCGCCTCGATGTAGTCGGCCCAGGGCATGCCGAGCAGCGCCGCGAAGTGCATGAGGAGCTGGCCGTTGGCACCGAGCACGTAGAGCTTGCCGACGTCGCCGGCGACGAA
>JANMCC010000232.1:0-7200 GCA_031360885.1 Burkholderiales bacterium
CAAGGTCACCGCCGTCGAGGCCTTGCTGCGCTGGAAGCATCCGACCCGCGGCGTGCTCCTGCCCAACACATTCATCCCGATCGCCGAGCGCTTCGGCCTGATCGGCCAGCTCGGCAACTGGGTGATCGAGGACGCCTGCCGGCAAAGCCGCGCCTGGCGCGACAAGGGCCTGCGCATGCGGGTGGCGATCAACCTCTCGGCCCACCAGATGCGCCAGGACGACATCGTCGAGCGGATCACCGGCGCGCTCGAGCAGTACAAGATCCATCCGTCGCTGCTCACCTGCGAGATCACCGAATCGGCGGCGATGGAGGACACCAGGACGACGCAGGCGACCTTCCGCCGCCTCGGCGAGCTCGGCACCCATCTTTCGATCGACGACTTCGGCACCGGCTATTCGAGCCTGGCCTACCTGCGCAAGCTCCCGGCCGAGGAGCTGAAGATCGACCGCAGCTTCATCATGGACCTGGAGCACAGCGCCGACGCGCGCGCCGTGGTCGACGCGGTCATCAAGCTCGCGCACGCGCTCGGCCTGAAGGTGGTGGCCGAAGGCGTGGAGAACCAGCGCCAGCAGGCGATCCTGTGCGAGATGCAGTGCGACGAGCTGCAGGGCTTCCTCTTCGCCAAGCCGATGTCGGGCCGGGCGCTGCTCCTCTGGGCGATCAACGACCGCCAGGAAACCGCCGTGTTCAAGCCCTCGCTGTTCGACGAAACGAGGCAAGGCGAGCCTGTCTGACGCCCGGGGGCGGGCGTTCGTCGCCCGGGGCGGTGCGATTCGTCGCCGCAACGCGCGGCTCATCGCAGGAAATGCCCGGTTCATCGCAAGCCGCTATCGCCGGCCGTGCACGCTCCGTAAAGTGCACTCACCGCAACGAAAGAAGCGGGCCTTCAACCGGGAGCACACCATGTCCGACAACATCCTTTCCGCCGTCCTGACCTTCAGCCTCCTGGCCGCTGGCACGGCCGCGATCGGGTCGGAGGTGTTCGAAACCCGCCAGCCCGCCAAGGCGCCGGTCACGCTGGTCGCCCAGGGCATGCCGACGGCGCCGGTCGAGATCGTCACGCTGCCCCAGGTGGTGGTGACAGGGAAGCGCGCGGCCTCGGCGCCGATCGTCATGCTGCCGATGGTGGTGGTGACGGGTCAGCGCGCGCCGGTGACGGTGGCGGTCGAAACCCGCGCCAGCGAAACCCCCCGCGTCCAGTAAGCAGCAGCCGGGAGCTTCGTCTCCCGGCTTTCCTTTCACATCTGCCGGAAGACGTGCAGGAAGCTGCGGCTCACGGGCAGCACCTCGCGCCGGTTCTTCAACCGGACCTCGGCCGTGTCGTTGAAGCCGCGATCGACCTGCGCCACCTGGCGCAGGTTGACGATCACCGAGCGGTGGATCTGGGCGAAGGTGTCGGGATCGAGCTCGTCGGCGAGCTCGCGGATCGGCGTGCGGATCAGCGCCTCGCCCCCCTCCCACGCCACCAGCGTGTACTTCTCGTCGGAGCGCAGGAAGGCGATCTGCTCGACCGGGATCAGGCGCACGCTCTGCGCCACCGAGGCGCGGATCCACTGCAGGTACTTGCGGGCATCGCCGCTGGCAGCGCCACGCGTCTTCAGCTCGCTGGCGAGCCGCTCGAGCACCGTATCGAAGTCCGGCCCCAGCGGCTCCGGCGCCTCCAGGCGTGACTTGAGGCGCGCCACCGAGTCGGCCAGGCGCGCTTCCTCGAACGGCTTGACCACGTAGTCGATCGCGCCGTGCTCGAACGCCTGCACCGCGTAGTGCTCGTGCGCGGTGACGAACACGATCTCGGCCCGGCGGGCGATCGCCCGCGCCGCGTCGATGCCGTTCAGGCCGGGCATGTGGACGTCGAGAAAGGCAATCCGCGGCAGGTGGGTCTCGAAGAACTCGATCGCCTCGCGCCCGTTCCTCGCCTCGGCCACGATCTCCAGCTCGGGCCAGAGGCGCGCCAGGTGGGCGCGCAGCCGCTCGCGCAGCAGCGGCTCGTCGTCCGCGATCAGCGCCGACGCCGTCGCGCTCATGCCCCGGCCCCCGCAGCCCGGTCGCCGGTGCCCTCGAGGCGGTGCGGCGGAAAGACGATCTCGGCGCGGAGGCCGTGCGGCCGCGCCTCGTGCAGCTCGAGCCGGCCGGCCGCGCCGAAGAAGCCGCGCAGGCGGCTCTCGAGGTTGGCCAGGCCGGTGCCGGGGACGGCCGATTCGCTCATGCCGGCGCCGGTGTCGGCGACCACCAGGCGGACGCTCCCGTCGGCCTCGCGGCGCGCGCTGACGTCGATCCTGCCGCCGTTCTCGCCCGGGTCGATGCCGTGGCGGACCGCGTTCTCCACCAGCGTGAGAACGCTCATCGGCAGGAACTCGCGGGCCGCGATGTCCTCGGGAACGTCGATCGAGAACGCGAGCCGATCGGGCATGCGCATCTGCATCAGCTCGAGGTAGGAGCGGACCAGCGCGATCTCGTTGCCGAGGGTCGACGCGCCGGCGTGCAGCCGCGGCATGGCGGCGCGAAGGTACGCGATCAGGCTCTTCAGCACCGGCGCCGCCTGCGACGAGCCCGATTCGACCAGCGCCTGCACGTTGGCGAGGGTGTTGAACAGGAAGTGCGGCTCGATCTGCGCCTGCAGCAGCTTCAGCCGGGTGTCGAGCGCCTCCTTCTCGAGCGTGCTGCGCTCGAGGGCGAAGCCGAGCTGCGCCGCCCGCGCCTGCGCGTCGCGTTCGCGGTAGAGCGCGCCGAGGGCGAGCAGCGGCGCGATGAACAGCACCGAGGCGGTGATGAAGACGAACCCCATCACGCGGCCTTCGTGCTGCAGCAGGTTGGCCAGGTTGCCGTCGATGCTCGGAAGATAGGCCAGCACGGTCGCGATCGGCGCCGCGATCACCACCGCGAGCACCTGCGCCAGCCAGCGCGGGATCTGGCGCGGATGCCAGGTGCCGGCGGCGGCGAAGACGACCAGCAGCAGCGCGGCGATGAACACCATGCGGCCGAGCAGCACCCAGAACGGCACGGTGAAGACCGGGTTGAGCAGCGCAGCGATCAGCAGCGCCAGCGTCGCCGCCACGGCGGCGCGCTTCCAGGTCAGGGCGCCGACGATCGCCTCCAGGGCAGGACGAAGGACGGGGCCGGTGGCGCTCGCGGAGTTCATGCGCCGGACGATAGCGCCGGCGCGGACCGGCGGCGATCCGGTGCGACGAAGCACCGGAAGACGGGGGTCAACGGCGGTCACGACGGCAAAGCCGGAGTGGGGGGTCTGATCTGCCTCGGCAAGAGCGCCCAGCTGTCGCTCGGCGCGAACGCATAGGAATTGCCGCGCGGCGCACGGGCTGCCCGCGAGCCATCGATACACTGAGTGCGTTGAGGCCCGGCCAGGGCCCCCCGATTGGAGCCGAGCCGTGCCGTCCCGACCCGTCGTTCTCGTGACTGGCGCCGCAAAGCGTCTCGGCCGAGCCATCGCGCTCGAGCTCGGCGCGCACGGCTGGGACGTGGCTGTGCATCACCGCCGCTCGCCGGTCGAGGCAGAGGAGGTCGTCACGGCCCTCGAATCGGTCGGGGCTCGCGCAGCGTCCTTCGCCGCCGATCTCGCGGACGAGACTGCATGCGCTGCCCTCGTGCCCGCGGTGGTCGAACGTCTCGAGCGGGTTGACGCCGTCGTCAACAACGCGTCAACGTTCGAGCATGACGACGTGACGACGTTCTCCTATGCCGCGATGGATCGGCACTGGCGCGCGAACGCTGCACCGGCCATCGTGCTCGCGCGGGCGCTCCACGCGCATCTCGCCGGCTCCACGAAGACGGGCTGCGTGGTCAACCTGCTCGACCAGAAGCTCTGGAATCCGAACCCCGATCACCTGTCGTACACGCTGTCGAAGGCCGCGCTGCAGGCCGCGACCGTCGTGCTCGCGCAGGCCCTCGCGCCGCAGGTGCGCGTGTGCGGCGTCGCGCCGGGCGTGACGCTGCCCTCGGGACCGATGAGCGACACGGAGTTCGCGGCGGCGCATCGGCTTACGCCGCTCGCCAGATCGTCGACGCCGGCGGACGTGGCCGGCGCCGTACGCTACCTGTTGTCCGCGCCCGCGGTGACTGGCAGCACGTTGCTGGTCGACGGCGGCCAGCACCTGAGCCCGCAGCCCCGCGACGTTTACTTCCTCGCAAACTCGGAGACGACATGAGCGGCCTTCTCGAGAACCCCGCCCTGGCCGACTGTCGGCGGCTCTTTTTGCGCAACTACGAGATCCGCATCAACATCGGCGTGCACTCGTTCGAGAAAAAGGGGGAGCAGCGCGTGGTGTTCAACGTCGACTTGTACATCCCGCTCCACGTGTCGACGCCGAGCGAGGACGCGCTCAACGAGGTGGTTGATTACGACTTCATCCGCGCGAGCATCGCCGCTCGTGTCGCCCGTGGCCACATTCACCTGCAGGAGACCTTGTGCGACGATGTTCTCGCGCTGATGCTCGAACACCCCAAGGTTCGAGCCGCACGTGTCTCCACTGAGAAGCCGGACGTCTATCCTGATTGCGATGCAGTGGGTTGCGAGGTGTTCGCCATAAAAGATGCGTTCAGAAGATCGACGTAGGCGACGTCGCTGAGCGCTTCGGCGAGCTATGCCCCCGCGCGCTGCAGCCGCGCCGCCATCGCCTGCTCGAGCGTGTCGGCGCTGTCGGCCAGATGCGCCCGCGCTTCCTCGCTCAGGCCGCCGCGCCGGTTGGCGACGCGGATCCGCTCCAGCAGCACCTTGGCCTGGGCGCGGACGACGCTGCGCGTGTCGGCGCGGGTCGAGGCGCTGGGGCGCAGCAGGACCGCGGCGATGCGGTTGACGTGGTCGCGCTGCACCTCGCGGCGCAGCGCCGGGATGTCGCCGCTGCCGTCGAGCTCGCTCCAGACGGCCTGCGAGAGGCGGCTGTAGAGCTCGGGCATGCGCAGCGCCCGGCTGCTGCCGGCCGGCGCCTTCTCGCTGCTTTCGAGCAGGCGGGTGGCGACGGTGTCGCTCATCAGCACGGCCAGCAGGGAGCGCTGCAGGCCCAGCACCTGCCCGGAAGGCGAGTAGTCGGTCTGGGCCGAGCCTTCGCCGCCGCGCAGCGCGTCCAGGCGCTCGCTGAAGTCGGTGCCGAGCTTGCGCTGCAACGCCGGTGAAACGCGCAGGCTGTCGGCCGAGAGCAGGCTGCCGGTGATGACGTCGAGCGCCTCGCGCTGGTCGGCCACCGGCACCGGCGCGAGCGGATCGCGGCCGGTGCCCGGCGCGTCGCGCACCGTGCGCACGCCGCCGATCTGCCGCGACAGCACGTTCGCGGCGCGGGCGACGTCGCGGATCGCGTAGGTGACCGAGCGCTTCAGCAGGTTGTAGTCCTGGTCGGGCCGGAGCTGGCGCGCCTCCTGCCGCTTGAGCAGATCCTGGGCGATCGCGATCCGCTTCTTGGCGAAGCCGATGACGTCGTTGCCGAGGTCGTTCTGCAGGGACTCGGGATCGATGCCGAGGAAGTTGTCTTCGTCGGTGCCGTAGGCGAGCTGCGGCTCGGCGCTGCGCGCCGCGATCTTCTCCAGCGCCAGCTTCTCGTCGGCGGCGCTCAGGCCCGCCGGCAGCGGCTTGTAGGCGAACTCGATCGCCCAGTAGTCGTAGGGCCCCAGCGTCTCGTTGAACGCCGTGCCATAGGAGGCGCGCGCCTCGTCCGGACCGTTGAGGTTGATCGGCGCGTAGTCCATCACCGAGCCGGTGATGCCGTTCGCCTTCGTGAACGCCGGGTCGGCGAGCTGCTTCAGCGTGAAGGCGCGCGAGGAGCGGAAGTTGTGGCGAAGGCCGAGGGTGTGGCCGACCTCGTGCATCGTCACGTCCTTCAGGTAGGCCTCGACGAACTTCGCCGCCTCCGGGCTGTCGGGGTCGAGGTCGCCGCGCGCCTCGAGCACGTCGAGCGCGTAGGCCATCTGCTCGCTGGCTTCGTCCTCGTAGTTGCAGAAGCGCCCGGAGGCGAGCAGGTGCTGCTCGTGTGCCGTGAGCGGCTGCGCGCCGAACGGGTTCTCGACGCCGGCGCCGGTGAGCACCTGCGCGCGGGTGGCGCGGATGTTGCGCGAAGACAGGCTCTCGATGCCGATGTCCGCGTCGAGGATCTCGCCGCTGCGCGGGTCGACATGGCTGGGTCCGATCGCGCCGAACACCGGCGAGGCATTGGTCATCCAGCGGATCGAGGCGCGATTCAGGTCGAGGGTGTCGAAGTCGGCGTCGTCGGGCTGCACCTGGACCTGGACCGCCTCCTTGAAGCCGATCTTCTCGAACGCCTTGTTCCACTCGAGGACGCCGGCCGTGATGGCCGGCCGGTATTTGACCGGCACGGTCCGGTCGAGCCAGAAGACGATCGGCTTGACCGGCTCCGAGAGAGCTGCCGCCGGATCCTTCTTCTCGAGCCGCCAGCGGTTCACGAGGCGTTGCCGCGGCGTGCGCTCGAGGTCGTCGCTGAAGTCGAAGCGGCCGCTGTCGAAGTAGCCGATCCGCGGGTCGGCCTTGCGCCCCGCCATCGGCTCGGCCGGCAGGCGCGAGAGCGAGTAGTGCAGGCCGAGGAACATGCTGCGCGGATCGGGCAGCGAGCGCGGCGCGGAAGGCTGCGGCACTCCCGGCGGCGAGCCCGGCTGCGGCACCGTGATCGACGCCGTGGCGTAGTGGCCCAGCACCTCGAGCACCAGCAGGTCGGCGCTGCCGCGCGCCTTGGTGATGGCCGAGTTGCGCGGATCGAACGAATAGCCCTGGCGGTAGCTGCGCTGCAGGTCCATGCCGATGCCGAGCAGGTCGGCCAGGAACAGCGTGTTGGCCTCGACCAGCACCGCCTTCCTGTCCGGGTCGGGCAGGCTCAGCACCGGCGTGCTGGCGAGCAGGCTGGGCGAGTAGGCGGCTTCGATCGCCGCCGCCTCGGGCGTGCCCGCCTTGGCGACGTAGCCGATGTTGCGCCAGATCATCTGCACCTGGTTGTAGACGCGGCGGAACTCGACGATGCCGCTATCCTGCATCAGCCCGCCGTAGAAGCCGCGCTCGCCGATGCCGGTCTTCAGCTTGGCCGAGAGGAAGAACGGCTGGTTGAAGTCTTCCGGTCGCAGCTCGAGCCAGACCTTTTCGTCCTTTTGCCAGAAGGCCAGGGTCCCGTCGCTGCGCTTGGCGTCCTTGACGACGTCGGCGAACGGGCGGAGCGCGCCCGGCGCCGCCGCGACCGGCGGCGCGCCG
>JANMCC010000038.1:0-1711 GCA_031360885.1 Burkholderiales bacterium
CTCCGAGACGGTGAAGAAGCACGTGCGTGCGCAGGACATCGCCGAGCACCACAAGCTGCCGGTGATCTACCTGGTCGACTGCGGCGGCGCCTACCTGCCCGAGCAGGACCGCGTCTTCCCCGACAAGGACCACTTCGGCAACACCTTCTACCGCCAGTGCCAGATGTCGGCGGCCGGCATCCCGCAGATCGCCGCGGTGTTCGGCGGCTGCACCGCCGGCGGCGCTTACATCCCGGCGCTCTCCGACGAGGTCGTGATGGTGCGCGGGCAGGCCCGCATCCACCTCGGCGGGCCGCAGATCGTGAAGGCCGCGATCAACGAGATCGTCGACGGCGAGACGCTCGGCGGCGCCGAGATGCACACGCGGGTCTCGGGGGTTTGCGACTACCTGGCCGAGAACGAGGCGCAGGCGCTGGTGCGCGTGCGCGACATCGTTGCCAACCTGAACCGCCCGCGCCCGCTGCACGGCGCGGTGCGCGAGGTCAGGCCGCCGCGTTACGACATCGCCGAGCTGAACGGCATCATTCCGCCCGGGCTGAAGGAGTCCTACGACGTCCGCGAGGTCATCGCGCGGCTGGTCGACGACTCGCAGTTCCAGGAGTTCAAGCCGGAGTACGGCGCCTCGCTGGTCTGCGGCACGTCCACCTGGTGCGGTCACCCGGTCGGCATCCTCGCCAACAACGGCGTGCTGTTCTCCGAGTCGGCGGTCAAGGGCGCACACTTCATCGAGCTCTGCAACCAGCGCCAGATCCCGCTCGTTTTTCTGCAGAACATCACCGGCTTCATGGTCGGCACCGACGCCGAACGCGGCGGCATCGCGCGCCACAGCGCCAAGCTGGTCTACGCGATGGCGACCGCGCGCGTGCCGCGCCTGACGGTGATCATCGGCGGATCGTTCGGCGCCGGCAACTACGGCATGTGCGGGCGCGGATTCGACCCGCGCTTCCTGTTCGCGTGGCCGAACTCGCGCATCGCGACGATGAGCGCCGACGTCGCCGCGACCGTGCTGACCGACCTGCGCCGCAGCAGCATGAAGGCGAGTGCCGACGATGCCGAGATCGCCGAGATCGACCGCACGACGCGGGCCCAGTTCACCGAGCAGAGCGATCCGTACTACGCGACCGCGCGCCTCTGGGACGACGGCCTGATCGAGCCTTCCGAGACGCGCGAGGTCATCGGCCTGTGCCTGGCGCTCGCCGCTGCCGAGCCGCCGAAGACCGGCCCGTCCCCTGTCTTCCGGATGTAGTCACCGCATGTTCGAATCCCTGCTCATCGCCAACCGGGGCGAGATCGCCTGCCGGATCGCCCGCACCTGCCGGCGCCTCGGCATCCGCTCGATCGCGGTCTACTCCGACGCCGATGCCGGCGCCCGCCACGTGCGCGAGGCCGACAGCGCGATCCGCATCGGCCCACCGGACGCGACCCGCAGCTACCTGGACGCCGACGCGATCATCGCGGCCGCCTTGGCCTCGGGCGCGAGCGCCATCCATCCCGGCTACGGCTTCCTCTCCGAAAGCACCAGGCTCGTCGAGCGCTGCAACGACAACGGCATCCTCTGGATCGGGCCGCGCGCCGAGGTCATCGAGAAGATGGGCTCGAAGATCGAGTCGAAGCGCATCGCCGCGAAGGCCGGCGTGCCCTGCGTGCCCGGCTATCACGGCGACAACCAGGAGCCGCAGCACCTGCTCGCACAGGCGCGCGAGATCGGCGT
>JANMCC010000057.1:0-24268 GCA_031360885.1 Burkholderiales bacterium
ATGCCGTGCTTCTCGATTGCCGCCATGTGCTCGGGCAGCTCGCGCCGCGCCAGCAGGCCGCCGTGGATGGCAGGATGCAGCGTCTTCACCCGACCGTCGAGCATCTCGGGAAAGCCGGTGTGCTCGGCGACCTCGGTCACCTCGAGGCCGGCGCCGGCCAGCAGCTTCGCGGTGCCGCCGGTCGAGAGCAGCGCGATGCCGAGTCCCGCGAGCTCGCGCGCGAGCTCGACGACGCCGGTCTTGTCGGAAACGGAGATCAGCGCATGCATGTCGGTCGGCTTTCGCGGCTTACTTGATGAGCTTGTGCTCGACGAGCTTGCGCCGCAGGGTGTTGCGGTTGATGCCCAGCCACTCGGCGGCGCGGCTCTGGTTGCCTTCGGCGTGCTTCATCACGGTCTCGAACAGCGGCCGCTCCACGACCTTCAGGATCATGTCGTACATCGCCGTCGGCTCGACGCCGCGCAGGTCGCGGAAGTACGCCTCCAGACTGTCGCGGACGCACTCCTCGATGTGTTTCCTGGTCGGCATCTTGCCCTCGAAATTCTTGTGGTCAGTGAATCGCGCCGACGGCGGCGCGCGTTGGCGCCGGCATCAATGGCGCGCTGTCGGCGAGCGCGTCGAACCAGTCGCCCACCGCCTTGATCTGCGCTTCGCAGCTCTCGATCGTGTTCATCTCGGCCCGGAAATCGTCGCCGCCGGGAAGGCCGCGCAGGGTCCAGCCGATGTGCTTCCTCGCGCTGCGCACGCCGGCGTATTCGCCGTGCAGCCGGTAGTGATCGCCGAGATGCTCGACCAGCCAGGCCTTGACGTCGGCCACGCGCGGCGGCGCTGCCTCCTCGCCGGTCTCGAGGAAGTGCGCGATCTCGCGGAAGATCCAGGGCCGGCCCTGGGCCGCGCGGCCGATCATGATCGCGTCGGCGCCGGTGGCGGCGAAGACCGCGCGCGCCTTCTGCGGCGAGTCGATGTCGCCGTTGGCGACCACCGGGATCCGCAGCGAGCGCTTCACGGCCGCCACCGTGTCGTACTCGGCGAAACCGGTGTAGCCCTGCTCGCGGGTGCGGCCGTGCACCGCGACCATGGCGATGCCCGCCGATTCGGCGGCGCGGGCGAGGCGCACCGCGTTCTTCTCGGAAGCGCACCAGCCGGTGCGCATCTTCAGCGTCACCGGCACGTTGTGCGGCGCGCACGCGGCAACCACCGCCTCGACGATCTCGAGCGCGAGCGCCTCGTCCTTCATCAACGCCGAGCCGGCCCACTTGTTGCAGACCTTCTTGGCCGGGCAGCCCATGTTGATGTCGATGATCTGCGCGCCGCGATCGACGTTGTAGGCCGCGGCCTCGCCCATCATCGCCGCGTCGGTGCCGGCGATCTGCACCGCGATCGGCTCGATCTCGCCGTCATGGTCGGCGCGCCGGCTGGTCTTCAGGCTGGTCCACAGGTCCTTGCGCGAGGTCACCATCTCGCTCACCGCATAGCCCGCGCCGAGGCGCTTGCAGAGCTGCCGGAAGGGCCGGTCGGTCACCCCCGCCATCGGCGCGGCGAACAGCCGGTTCGCCAGCTTGATGTGGCCGATGCGCATGGAGGGGAAGGGAGGCGGCTGCTGAAAAACGAGGCAGGAGTATAGCGGCGCGAAACCGGGCAAAGGCCTCGGTGCGACCCGCATCCGCGGCCTGTCGATAATGGTTCGAATGGATGTCTGGCTCGATTGGATGATGCGGGTGCTCGCCCTGCCCGAGGTGGGCCTGAGCACCGTCTTCTTCATCGCCTTCGTCGCCTCGACGCTGGTGCCCCTGGGCTCCGAGCCGGCGGTGTTCGGCCTGGTCAAGCTCAACCCCGAGATGTTCTGGCCGGCGATCCTCGCCGCGAGCGCCGGCGCCACGCTCGGCGGGGCCCTGACCTGGTGGATGGGCTACGGCGCCGAGCGCGCTTACGAGCACATGACGAACAAGCATTCCGACGTCCGCGCCCTGAAGTGGCTGCGCCGGTTCGGGCCCAAGGCCTGCCTGCTCTCCTGGCTGCCGGTCGTGGGCGACCCGCTCTGCGCCGTGGCGGGCTGGCTCAAGCTGCCGTTCTGGCCTTGTGTTCTCTACATGGCGATCGGCAAGTTCGGCCGCTACCTCGTCTTCACCGCGGTGCTGGTCGGGTTCTTCCCCGGCCAGTACGTGCGCTGAAGCGTCGCCATGACCACCGGCGCCTACGAGACGCTCGTTCGCCATTGGGCGCGGCTGCACCGCTTCGACCATCTCCACTCGATGGCGAGCTGGGACCGCGCCGCGATCATGCCCAGCAAGGGCAACGAGGCGCGTGCCGCGGCGATGGCCGAGATGGAGACGCTGCTGCACAGCCTGCGGACCGAGCCTCGGCTCGCCGCGCTGATCGCCGCGGCCGAGCAGGAGCCGCTGGCGCCCGGGCAGCGCGCCAACCTGCGCGAGATCAGGCGCGAATGGACCGGCGCGAACGCCGTTCCGGCCGCGCTCGTCGAAGCGAGCTCGCTCGCCACCTCGCGTTGCGAGCACGCCTGGCGGGCGCAGCGGCCGGCCGGCGACTGGGCCGGCTTTCTCGTCAACCTGCGCGAGGTCGTGCGCCTCGCGCGAGAGGAGGCGAAGCACCGGGCCGAGGCCAGCGGCCTGGCGCCGTACGACGCGTTGCTCGACCAGTACGAGCCGGGCATGACGAGCGCCGAGGTCGATCGCATCTTTTCCGACATGCAGACCTGGCTGCCGGCCCTGGTCCGCGCGGCCCGCGACAAGCAGGCGAGCGAGCCGGTCGTCGCGCCGCGCGGACCGTTCCCGAAGGCGGCGCAGCGCGCGCTCAGCCTCGACGTGATGGCGCTGCTCGGCTTCGACTTCGAGGCCGGCAGGCTCGACGAGAGCGCGCATCCGTTCAGCGGTGGTGTCCCCGAGGACACGCGCCTCACGACCCGCTACCGCGAGGACGATTTCGTGCAGAGCCTGATGGGCACGATCCACGAGACCGGGCACGCACGCTACGAGCAGAACCTGCCCCGCGAGCTGCTCGGCCAGCCGGTGGCGTGGGCACGCTCGGCCGGCATCCATGAAAGCCAGAGCCTCGCCTTCGAGATGCAGCTCGGCCAGAGCGCCGAATTCAGCGCCCGGATGGCGCCGTTGCTCGGCAAGCATTTCGGCGCGCAGCCGGCGTTCGAGCCCGACGCCTTGCAACGGCTGCTGACGCGGGTCAAGCCCGGCCTGATCCGGGTCGATGCCGACGAGCTCAGCTACCCGGCGCACGTGATCCTTCGCTTCGGCATCGAGCGCCGCCTGATCGGCGGGGAGATCGAAGTCGAGGACATCCCGGCGCTGTGGGACGAGGGCATGGCGTCGCTGCTCGGCGTCGACACGCGCGGCAATTTCACCGACGGCTGCATGCAGGACGTGCACTGGAGCACCGGCCTGATCGGCTATTTCCCGAGCTACACGATGGGTGCTATGTACGCGGCCCAGTGTTTCGCGGCGATCCGCCGCGCAACGCCCGACCTGGACCGGCGCATCGCCGGCGGCGACCTGGCGCCGGTGTTCGACTGGCTGCGCGAGAACATCTGGCTGCAGGGCAGCCGCTGGACCACCGCCGAGCTGGCGACGCGCGCCAGCGGCGAGGCGCTGAATCCGGTCCACTTCCGGCGCCACCTCGAGACCCGCTACCTGGGCCGGCCGACGGTCTGAGCCGACCCGCCAAAGAGAAAAGGACGCCGCGGCGTCCTTTTCTCCGGATTCGCGGCGCAGCCGCCGCGAGTCGCTTCTGCCTCAGGCAGCAGCCTTGCGCGGGGCGCGCTTGGCAGCGGTCTTGGCGGTGGCGCGCTTCTTCGGCGCGGCAGTCTTCGCCGAGGCGGTCTTGGCGGCGGCCCTGGTGCGCGAGGCGACCTTGGCGCTGAGCGCGTCGACGCGGTCCATCAGCGCCTGCATGTCCTTCGAGGTCGGCACGCCGAGCTTCTTCAGCGCCTTGGCGGTGCGGTCTTCGAAGATCGTCTCGAGCTTGTCCCACTGCTTGCCCGCCTTGGCGCTGACTTCGTCGGCCATGGTGGTCATCTTGCTCGTGACTTCACCGAATTTCTCTTCGGCGACGCCCTGGGTCTTCTTCTGCAGCGAGCTGCCTTCCTTGACCAGCGCCTCGAACACCTGCTTGCCTTCGGCCTGCGCCTTGGCGAACGCGCCCATGCCGGCGAGCCAGATTTCCCTGGCCGATTCCTTGACCGAGCTGGCGAGCGCGCTGTCGAACAGGCTGGCGCCCGACGTGTTCTTCTTGTCGGCCATCGCCCTGAGTTTCTTGACCATGCTGAGTTCTCCTTGGGGTTTTGCGGCCGCGATCGCGCAGCGCTGGGCGTCACTCTAGGGAGCATCCCGAGGGGGCGCACCCTAATCGACATCGGTTCGGCCGGGGCGCCAGGCGAACCGCTCCGCGTCGGGGTTTGCCCCGCGCGAGCCGGGCGCGCCTTTGCACAAGAATGCGGACGCGCCGGCGCTCGTGTCGCGGCAAACACCTCGGGAGTCAGGGATGCGCTATTTCGTCACCGGAGCCACGGGCTTCATCGGCAAGCGGCTGGTCAAGACCCTGCTTGCGCGTCGCGGCGCGACCGTGCACTTCCTGCTCAGGCCGGAGAGCGAGTCCAAGCTCGACGACCTGTACGCCTGGTGGGGCATAGCGAACCAGGGCGCCAGGTCGCGCGCGGTTCCGGTTTACGGCGACCTCACCGCGAAGAAGCTGGGGGTTTCGGCCGACGACATCAAGAAGCTCAAGGGCCACGTCGACCACGTCTACCACCTCGCAGCCGTCTACGACCTCTCGGCCGACGCCGAATCGCAGATCGCCGCCAACATCGACGGAACCCGCGCGGTCGTGGAGTTCGCCAAGGCGATCGACGCCGGGCACCTGCACCACGTGAGCTCGATCGCCGCCGCGGGCCTGTACGAAGGCGTGTTCCGCGAAGACATGTTCGACGAGGCCGAGGGCCTGGAGCACCCGTACTTCATGACCAAGCACGAGAGCGAGAAGATCGTGCGCAAGGAATCGAAGGTGCCGTGGACCGTCTACCGGCCGGCGCTCGTGGTCGGCGACTCGCAGACCGGCGAGATGGACAAGATCGACGGGCCGTACTACTTCTTCAAGCTGATCCAGCGCATGCGCCAGCTGCTGCCGCCGTGGATGCCCTCGGTGGGCCTGGAGGGCGGGCGGATCAACATCGTGCCGGTGGACTTCGTGGTCGCCGCGCTCGACCACATCAGCCATCTCAAGACCGATCTCGACAAGCGCTGTTTCCACCTGGTCGATCCGGTCGGCTACCGCGTCGGCGACGTGCTCGACATCTTCAGCAAGGCCGCGCACGCGCCGAAGATGAACCTGTTCGTCAACGCCGCGCTGCTCGGCTTCATTCCGAAGAGCGTGAAGAAGGGAATGATGGCGCTGGCGCCGGTACGGCGCATCAAGAGCGCGGTGCTGAAGGACCTGGGCCTGCCCGACGACATGCTCACCTTCGTCAACTTCCCGACCCGCTACGACTGCCGCGAGTCGCTCGCGGCGCTGAAGGGCTCGGGCATCGAGTGCCCGAAGCTGCCCGACTACGCGTGGCGCCTCTGGGACTACTGGGAGCGCCATCTCGATCCGGCGCTGAAGATCGACCGTTCGCTGCGCGGCACCGTCGGCGGCAAGGTGGTGCTGGTCACGGGCGGCTCGTCCGGCATCGGCCTGGCGGCGGCGATCAAGTTCGCAGAGGCCGGAGCGATCACCGTCATCTGCGCCCGCGACGAGGCCAAGCTGGTCGAGGCGAAGCGCGAGATCCTCGCCGCCGCCGGCAAGGGCGCGATCGTCGAGACCTATTCCGCGGACATCGCCGACGAGGCGAGCTGCAAGGCAATGGTCGACTGGCTGAACGCGACCCATGGCGGCGTCGATTTCCTGATCAACAACGCCGGCCGCTCGATCCGCCGGGCGATCGAGGCGAGCTACGACCGCTTCCACGACTTCGAGCGGACGATGCAGCTCAACTACTTCGGTTGCCTGCGCGTGACCATGGGCTTCCTGCCGGGCATGGTCGCCAAGAAGAAGGGCCACATCGTCAACATCAGCTCGATCGGCGTGCTGACCAACGCGCCGCGCTTCTCGGCCTACGTGGCCTCCAAGGCAGCACTCGACGCCTGGACGCGCTGCGCCTCGAGCGAGTACGCCGACATGGGGATCTCGTTCACGACGATCAACATGCCGCTGGTGCGCACGCCGATGATCGGCCCGACCCGGCTCTACGACAACGTGCCGGTGCTCTCGCCGGAAGACGCGGCCACCATGATCGCCGAGGCCTGCGTCGACAAGCCGGTGCGGATCGCCACCCGGCTCGGCATCACCGGCGAGCTGCTGCACGCCTTGGTGCCGCGCGTGGCGCAGATCGTCATGAACTCGACCTTCCGCATGTTCCCGGACAGCGCCGCGGCAAAGGGGGACAAGGACAAGAAGTACCAGCCTTCAGCCGAGGCGATCGCGATGCAGCAGATGATGCGGGGGATCCACTTCTGAGGCCGCGTCCGGGCGGCGCTAGTCGTCCGTCGCCCACAGACCTCTCTGCGCCGACCGTTGCCGGCGTCGGGCTCCGAGCAGCGCGCGCCGAAGGGCGGGCTGCTCGATCGGCTTGGAAAGGCAGACGTCGAAAGCCGGATCGATCTCCGTGGCGCGCCCCGCCGCGCTGAGGCTGATGAAGTGCGCCGACCGGTTCGGCCCGTCGCCGCGCCGGGTCTCGGCGAGCAGGTCAGTGCCGCCGCGAATCGGCATGTCGAGATCCAGCAGCACCGCGTCGTAGGTGCGCTCGGAGAGCAGCCGGGAGGCGGCCGCCGCCGAGCCGGCCCGGTCGAGCTCGTAGCCCAGCTCGTCGATCACGCTTTCCAGGGCGTCGAGCACGTCGCTCTGGTCGTCGACGATGAGGATTCGGCCGTGGGTGTCCGTGTCCGAGAAGTCCGCCGTGTCGCGAGCCTCGAACTCCGCGGGAATGTCGACGGTGAAGGTGGTTCCCCTGCCCAGCGTGCTGGTCACGCCCAGCGTGCCGCCCAGGTGATCGACCAGCGTACGGACGATGGCCAGACCGATGCCGGAGCCTTCTCCGCGCCGCGCGGGCGTAGTGACGAACTTGTCGGGCTCGAACAGCGTGGGCAGCACGTCTTCCGGAATCCCCGGCCCGGTGTCGGCGACGACGAAATGCAGTCGGTCCGGCGGCTCGCCGTGTGGGTCCATCGAGACACGAACCTCGCCGGCATCGGTGTAGCGGACCGAGTTGATGACGAGGTTCGTCAGCACCTGGTCGATGCGCGCACCGTCGGCGACGACGAACAGCGGGGGCGGCGGCAGCACGACCACGAGTTGCAAACCCTTCGAGACGGCGAGCTCGCGGGCGTCCTCGGCCATCGCTTCGACGAGCGAGCAGGCCTCGAACGGTTCGGCATGCATCTGCAGGCGGCCGGCTTCGCCCTTGGCCAGCGTCAGCAGGTCGCGAAGCTGGGTGTTGAGGAGCATCGAGGATCGCCTCATCCGGCCGATCAGTTCCTCGTCGCCTTCGAAGGCGCGCGCATGACGCATCTCGATCACGTCGAGCGCGGAGACGATCCCCTGCAGCGGAGAACGAAGCTCGTGGCTGACCTTGGCGAGAAAGGCGCTGCGCGCGACCGCGAGCTCGTGCGTGTCGAGCGCACGGGCGCGCTCTTCCTCGATGGCCCGGACCGAGTGGATGCGGCGGATGAGGGAGGAAAAGAAAACTGGAACAAGCGCCAGCATGATCAGGAAGGAAAAGGTCAGCTCGAGCTCGGTTCTCCAGAACTTGTTGGTGAAGAGGAGGGTGGAGAGCGCCAAGGTGACCCCCCAGGCAAAGTACATCGTGCGAAGGCCGAATCGGAGCCCGTTGCGGACGATCACCACGAGCATGAAGGGATTCAGGAATGCGAAGGTGAGTGGGTCCTGGACAAGCACACCGATGATCACTACCGGATCGAGAATCAGGAAGGCGTACTGAATTGCGACTCCTCCTTCCGGACGCGAGAGGAGAAACCGGCGATAGCTGAACGCGAGAACGGGCAGCACCAGACCGAGAAACACTACAAACCAGAGCTGTGCCCGGACTTCGCGACCGGACAGGTACTGCAGGATCCAGTACGCGGAGACGATCAGCCCGACGATGCCGCGCTGAAGCGCTCGCTCCCTTTCCTGATTTGCGCGATCGCGTGCATATTGCGCGCCGAAATACTCGGCAAATCTCGAGAAGAGGGGGCGAACCCCAACGCCGCTCGGCTCCACGCTACCGGGCCTCCCCGCAGGATGTGCCGATCGCGACGCTTCGGGCTGTCATTTCATCACTTTCACACTGGGCGGCCGGGGGGCACGGGGGCGGGTCGAACCGCATTCCACAAGTATCCTAGGCGGGTGAGTTCCGAAGTCTCCGCGATCGATGCCGCCGTGCGCAGAGAGTTGCTGCGCATGGCTCTGCTCAATTCGACCCGAAGTGTGCCGCTCCAGATTGCCGGAATCGCGTTTTTCGTCTGGCTGGGCCTGGAGGTCGGCATGGCTTCGATCGCCGTGCTGATCGGTTTGATCGGCTTGACCGTGGTGGGATGGCGCTACTCCTTGTCGAAGCGCTTCGCGAACGTTCCCGAGCGAGGCGACACGGACCTCATGCGCCTGCAGCACGAGTTGGAGGGCAATGCGGCGGTGGCCGGGATCATGTGGGCGATTTGCACCATCGGCATCTACCCCTCGCTTAGCGCAACCACCGCCACCGCCTTCGTGGTCACGATCTGCGGCTCGGTGGCGATCGCGGCCTTCTTCATGTCGTTGGTGGGGAAGTCCTTCGCCATATTGACTCTGATGCAGCTCGGCGCTCTTGTGGCCGTGAGCCTGGTCAGCGATTCGGTTCGATCCGTGCCGCTGGCGATCCTCGCGGGCATCTTCGGCGTGACGATGTACAAGGCGGCCCAGGAGTTCCGCATCACCACCACCCGGGCGGTGCGCCATGGACTGGAGTCCGATGCGGCGAGCGTCTCGCTCATCGCGGCCAAGGAGGCAGCCGAAGCAGCCAACATTGCCAAGTCGCAGTTCCTCGCCACCATGAGTCACGAGATTCGTACGCCTATGAACGGGGTCCTCGGCGCGCTGGAACTGCTGCGGCGCTCGCCGCTGAGCGCCGATCAGCGACGCCTTGTGCGGACTGCCGCGTCCTCGGGCTCGTCGCTGATGGAGATCCTGAACGACGTGCTTGACCACTCCAAGATCGAGGCCGGCAAGCTGATCCTCGCCGATGCCCCCACTTCCCTGCATGCCTTGACCCGCTCCGTGATGGCCTTGTTTCTGTCGAATGCGGAAGGGAAGGGCGTGGCTCTGACCCTGGACCTCGATGCGGCGCGGGTCGATTGGGTGCTTGCCGATGCTCAGCGAATCAAACAGGTGCTTCTCAACCTCGTCGGCAATGCGATCAAGTTCACCGAGCGGGGGCATGTCGCCCTACGGCTGGAATCGCATCAGACGGACAACGACTCCGCCTTCGTCCGGTTCGAGGTGCGCGATTCGGGTATCGGCATTCCGAAGGAGGCGATCCACGACCTTTTCCAGCCCTTTCACCAGGTGCTTGGCAAGCAGAACCGTCGTCCGGAAGGCACCGGCCTCGGTCTCGCGATCAGCCAACGCATCGTCAAAGCCATGGGCAGTCAGATCGAGGTCGAGAGTACGCTGGGACAGGGATCGCTGTTTTGGCTCGAGATCGACCTGGCGGTCGACGCCTCGTTCATTCCGCCGCCGATAGAGGACTCTGCGATGGGCGGGCTGGATGACGAGCGTTCGCTCTCCGGACGCGTCATGGTGGTCGAGGACAACGAAGTCAACCGGATGATCGCTCGGGAAGTGCTCTACTCGCTCGGGGTCGAGGTCGTCGAGGCGGGCGATGGGCAGGAAGCCATCCAGATCCTGGGTGAACAGAACGTCGACCTCGTCCTCATGGACTGCGAGATGCCGGTGATGACCGGCTACGAGGCGACCATAGCCATTCGTGGCCAGGAAGCGAGTACCGGCAAGCCGAGGCTTCCGATCGTTGCGTTGACGGCCAACGCATTCGACGACGATGCGGCAAAGTCGCGTACCGCCGGAATGGACGGCCACTTGGCCAAACCCTACACCCGAGAGCAACTTCGCGAAGTGCTCGTCCAGTGGCTTTGACCAGCCTCTGATCTAAAGCGAACTCCACTCCGTGATGCCGGTTCGCTCCTCGTCCCAGGCACGGTCGAGCTCGAAGCGTTTGATCTCCTCCACGGCACCGCCGCTCCCGCCGCCTGCCTTGCGAACCTGGGCACGCGCGAGTCGCTCCATCAGCTTGATGTCGCGATCGGTCAGGTTGAGCGAGTTGATCGTCCAGCGGTCGACGATGTCCATCAGCGACTGATAGGTTATGGGGGCGGCCAGGCTCCGCGCGTGCAACGCCGCGAGCGTGCCCCGCAAGCGCGGATGCACTGCGCGAAGCGAGTCCTCGATTGCGGCTTCGCCCGTGCCGTCTTCGACGACCATGTCGACCAGATGCAGTCGATGGAGGTTCTCTGCCGTGTATAGCCGACCCGACAAGATCATTTCGTTCGCCACCGCGAAACCTGCCTTGCGGATGGTGAAGTTCCAGGCACCCATCCCGGGAAACGAATTGAACAGGACCTCTGGAAAGCCCGCCTGAGCACTGCGTTCGAAGATGACCGTGTGGAACGGCATCACCGATTCGAGACCGCCTCCCAAGGTATCACCTTGAACCAGCACGGTTGTGTGCACTCCGAGCTGTGGCGCAGTCTCCATCCACCACAACAGGTCGACGCAGCGCCTTCCGTAGAGGCGAAGCGACTCATGGTCGCGTGCCCGGATCAGAAGCACGAACAGCGACAGGTCGCCTCCGAAGTTGAAGACACCGGGCACGTCGGAGGTCATCACGAAGTGCTTCACGACGCCCGGGTTTTCGGCGATGTCAAGCAGTACGCGCTGCAACTCGCCCATCGCCCCCAGGCTGTAGCACTGGATCGGCGTCACCCGAGTGCGTACTCGCAGCGCCGACAGTTCGGAACTCCACTCCAGTCGGATGTACTTGTACGGGCGCGACATCAGGCCCGCTACACCTGCCATCTCGGGGGAGTTCATACGGAGCCGAAGACGTGCGTCACGTGATGAAAGTTAACCAGGGTCGATTCGACGACGGCTAGTCGCGATTGCTCGCTTTCCAGCGTGTTGAGAATCGCTCGAAGCTGCGCCATGTGCTGCGCATCGAGCAAGGCGTGTGAGTTGATGAATGAAACCCCCCGCTCCCCTTGCAGCAACAACGCCTCTTTCATCGCCACGGAAAACGGTCCTCCGTAGACGGACGCGATGACTTCGAGAACGTACATCATGCCCAGAATCGAGCATGGATGCTTGCGGTCCGCCGCCCAGTAGTTGTACCCGTTGAGCGCCAGCACATGCGGCGAGGGAGAGTAACGAAGGGTCGCTTCGCGAGCCACTCCCACGGCCTCGAGATCGTTCAGGACCCATTGCTCGTGTCCCGCCTCCTCGTGCATGTGCTCGTAGAGGAATGAGCGCACCTGCGCATGCTCGTCCGGCACCCGGCTTGCTGCCGCCGCGCAGGTGGGGTTGAAGTGCCAGACCAAACTGTAGAGCTCCGAGAGAAGCACTCTGTATCGATCGAGCGACATTCCGTTCGCGACGGCGTCGAGGATGACGGGATGCGACTCGAATGCGCGGCGGGCTTCGTCGGTTTCGCTGACAAGATCGATGAAGAAGGGGGACATGCGGTCGCAGCGGGCTCCAGGGTCGAGGTTCTTAGAATGCGCTCAACCAACGAGGCGCACAACATCCATGCCCGTCAATCTCAAAGCACCTGATGCGAAAGACATTTTCGCCGTTGCCGGTGTCACCATCGGCACCGCCATGGCCGGCGTGCGCAAGGCCAACCGGCGCGATCTCACCGTGGTGCTGCTCGAGCCGGGCGCGGCGGTCGCCGGCGTGTTCACCGCCAACCGATTCTGCGCCGCCCCGGTGCAGCTCTGCCGCGAGCACCTCGCCGCCGGCTCGGCGGTGCGCGCGATCCTCGTCAACACCGGCAACGCCAACGCCGGCACCGGCGAAGACGGCCTGGCGCGCGCACGCTCGACCTGCGCCGCGCTGGCCGCGCTGCTCGGCTGTTCGCCGCAGCAGGTGCTGCCGTTCTCCACCGGCGTGATCATGGAGACGCTGCCGAACGAACGCATCGAGGCCGGCCTGCCGGCCGCGATCGCGGCCGCGCGAGCCGACGCCTGGAGCATCGCCGCCGAGGCGATC
The DNA here is from genome assembly GCA_031360885.1 of Burkholderiales bacterium. Classification (GTDB taxonomy): domain Bacteria; phylum Pseudomonadota; class Gammaproteobacteria; order Burkholderiales; family Burkholderiaceae_C; genus Schlegelella_A. Next base: position 12,316 of record JANMCC010000057.1, read on the forward strand.
ATGACCACCGACACGGTGCCGAAGGCGGCCTCGGCCACGCTGCAGCTCGGCGGCAAGAAGGTGGCCGTCACCGGCATCAGCAAGGGCGCGGGCATGATCCGGCCGAACATGGCGACCATGCTCGGCTTCGTCGCGACCGACGCAGCAATCGCCCCGGCGCTCGTGCAGCAACTCGTGCGCGAGGCCGCCGACGAGTCGTTCAACCGGATCACGATCGACGGCGACACCTCGACCAACGATTCGTTCGTGCTGATCGCGACCCAGCGCGCCGGCAACCCGACGATCGAAAGCCTGGACAGCGCCGACGGCCGCGCCCTGCGCGAAGCGGTGTACGACGTCTCCCGGCGCCTCGCCCAGGCGATCGTGCGCGACGGCGAAGGCGCCACCAAGTTCATCACCATTCGCGTCGAGGGCGGCGCCAGCGTCGAGGAATGCCGCAAGGTCGGCTACGCGATCGGCCACTCGCCGCTGGTCAAGACCGCGTTCTTCGCCAGCGACCCGAACCTCGGCCGGATCCTTGCCGCGGTCGGCTATGCCGGCATAGACGACCTCGACCAGACGCGGATCGACCTGTTCCTCGACGACGTCCACGTCGTCGAGGGCGGCGGCCGCCGGCCGTCCTATCGCGAAGAGGACGGCCAGCGCGTCATGAAGCAGAGCGAGATCACGGTCCGCGTCGGCCTGCACCGCGGCCCGCACGAGGCCACGATCTGGACCTGCGACCTGAGCTACGACTACGTGAAGATCAACGCCGACTACCGGAGCTGAGCACCGGTGCCTGCGCGCGCACCACGGCGCGCAGCAGCCAGGCCGCCCCGGCCGCCGCGGCGAAGTGCTTCAGGCTGTGGCCGCTCAGGCCGCCGAGCGCCGCATAGATGCCCTGGTCGGCCAGCTCGAGGAGCTTGGCCGCGGCGTAGCAGGCGAGCACCGCCCACCAGGCCGCGGCCGGCGTGGCGGCCGGCGTCGTCGCCGGCAGGCGCAGCGCGAGGCCGAGAGGCACCAGCAGCATCGGCAGGAACTGCACGAACAGGTAGAGGCGCAGGTCGCCGACGCCGGCCCGCTCGGTCAGCCACCAGAACGCGACCGCGAGCGTCGCGATCGCGAGCGCCGGCACGAGAGTGTGCAGGCGGCTCCAGTGGGTGGCGACGCGCTCGCCGAGAAAGGCCGAGAGCAGGGCGGCACAGGCCCAGGCGATCGGCAGGCGGTCGCCGACCAGGCCGGCGTTCGAAGGCGCCCAGTGATAGACCGAGGAGCCGACCGCGGTGAGCACCAGCGCCGAGGCGAACACGCGCCAGGCGGCGACCGAAGGGCTCGCCGCGGGTGCGCGGCGCAGGCGCCAGAGCGCCCAGGCGCCGACCAGGAGAAAGGGCAGGTTGCTCAGCACGTTGGCCGCATTCGGCAGGCCGGCCCAGGCACGGTCGTCGGCGAACGCGTGGTAGTCGGCCCATTGCGCGATCGGGCCGTGGACCAGGAGCAGCACGGCGAGCGCGAATGCTGCCAGCGCGAGCCAGGCGGTGCGGGGCCATCTGCGCGGCCAGGCCGACGGGGAAGGGAAGGCAGGCATGTCGAGGAGTCCTTGCGCTGGAGTGTGAGGGAGGAGCCGGTGCGAGCGGCGCATCCTGCGCGTCCGGCCGCCGCCCGGGCAAGCGCGGTCGGGTGTGTTTCCCGAGCCGCGACCGGTGGTAGCGCGGCGTGCTTCCGGCAGCTCGCATGCGCGGCTTCGGGGAAACGTGAATTCGCCGCGCCACCGTCGTGGACGCCGCGCAACGCGGGGCGACGCAGGCGTTGCCTGGCCCCGGGGCCGCTGCTACGATGGATGCCTCTCCTCTGGACGCACACCCCATGACCCAGCCACGCAAACCCAGTATCCACGGCGCCTTCGGCGTTGTCGGGTCGTGGGCCGTGCGCAATGGCATGGCCCCGCGTTCCGGCGGCGCGCTCCGCGCCCCGATCTAGTCCTCTCGGCTCCCTTCGTATCGAAGTTCCGCTGAGAGATCAGCGGAAGAGTCGATCAACCCCTCGCTTTTCCGCTGCCTGGGCCGTACCCCGGCCCGCGAAGCCGCCTCCCGTGGCGGCGGTTGGAAAGAAGAAGGTGAAGCCATGAGCTGGCTTTCGAAAACGACAAGAAGGATCCTGCCGCAGCGGCGCTGGCTACCCGCCGACGACCTGCTGCGCGACCTCGCCTACCGGCGGCTGTGGACCTCGATCCTCATCAGCTCGTTCGGCGGGCAGGTGACGATGCTCGCCTTGCCGCTCACGGCGGCGGTGCTGCTGCAGGCGACGCCGACGCAGATGGGCCTGCTCACCGCGATGGAGATCGTGCCGTTCGTGCTGTTCTCGCTGCCGGCGGGCGTCTGGCTCGACCGCGTTCGCAAGCTGCCTGTCTACATCGTCGGCGAAATCATGATCGGCCTCTCGGTCGCCAGCGTGCCGCTGGCCTGGTGGGCCGGCTGGCTGACGATCGGCTGGCTGTACGTCGTGGGCCTGGTGATCGGCACCGTCTACACGGTGGCCGGCAGCGCGGCGCAGATCGTTCTGACCCAGGTCGTTCCGCGCGAGCGGCTGGTCGAGGCGCACGCCAAGAACGCGCTCGCCAGCTCGGGCGCCGAGGTCGCGGGGCCCGGGCTCGCCGGGGCGCTGATCAAGGTCGTCGGTGCGCCGCTCGCGCTGCTCGTCGACGCGGTGCTGGTCTCGATCTCGGCCGCGATCCTGCGCGGCGTCGCGATCCACGAACAGCCCGCTCGGCCGGGCGGCGAAGGCTCGGCCATGGCCTTGTTCTGGGCCGACCTCAAGGCAGGCGTTCGCTTCGTCGCGCGTCATCGGCTGCTGATCGCCCTGGCGCTGGTGGTGGGCGGCTGGCAGGCCTGCCACCATGCCGCGCTGGTGGTGCAGATCCTGTTCGCGACCCGCACCCTCGGCCTCTCGGAGCAGGCGATCGGCCTCAGCTACACGGCGATGGGCGTCGGCACGATCCTGGCCAGCGTCTTCGGCAACCGCATCAGCCGGCGTCTCGGTCCGGGGCCCAGCCTCGTGCTCGGCATCGCGATCTGCGGCGCCGGCTGGCTGCTGCTCTCGCTCGCGCCGGCCAACGCCTGGGGCGTCGCCGCGTTCACCGGCACGCTGATGATGTTCTCCACCGGCGCGGTGCTGATCTTCATCAACTTCCTGGCGCTGCGCCAGTCGGTGACGCCGGCGCCGCTGCTCGGCCGGATGACGAGCACCATGCGCTGGCTGATCCTGATCCCCGCCGGGCCGGGCGCCTTGCTCGGCGGCTGGCTCGGCGAGCACTGGGGTCTGCGCAGCTCGCTGGCGGTGGCCGGCTGCGGCGCGCTGCTGCTCGCCGTGGCGGCGCTGCGGCTCGAGGTGATCCGCAACCTGAAGAGCCTGCCCGAACCCGAGCGCGAGTCCGAGTGGCTGGGCGCGGAAGCCGACGTGCGGCCGCAGCCGGCAGCGACCTGAGTAGAGTGCACGCAGGAGGAGATGGGCATGGATCCCTTGCTGCTGGAGGTTCCCGAGCGGATCGAGACCGAGAACCTCGTCCTGCGCTGTCCGCGGCGCGGCGACGGGGCGGTCGTCAACGCCGCGGTCCACGCCTCGCTCGAGGAGCTCGGCCCGTGGCTGCCGTGGGCCGGCTCGGGCCTGAGCGTCGACGAGTCGGAGGCCAACTGCCGGCGCCAGCAGGCCAGGTTCCTGCTGCGCGAGGACTTCGTGTTCCTGATCTTCGCCCGCGAGGCCGAAGGACAGGAGGGCGAGCTGCTCGGCGGAACCGGCCTGCACCGCATCGATTGGGGCCTGCGCCGGTTCGAGATCGGCTACTGGCGCAAGACCGGCTGCGAGGGCCGCGGCATCGTCACCGAGGCGGCCCGGGCGATGGCGCGAATGGCCTTCGACTCGCTCGGCGCCCGCCGGGTCGAGCTGCGCATGGACGACAACAACGAGCGAAGCTGGAAGGTCGCAGAGCGGGCCGGTTTCACGCTCGAGGCGCTGCTCCGCTTCGACGCCGTCAACCCGCGCGGCGAGCCGCGAAGCACGCGCGTCTATGCCCGGGTGCGGGGAGCGGAAGAGCCGTTCGGCGCCGAGGCGGCGTAGCGGCGGCGCCGCCCGCGGCTCCCAGGGTGTACCGCGGAACCCGGCCTCAGGGCGAGAAGCGGTCGACCGCGTCGGTGATGATCGCGTCGATGCCGATCGCGGCGAGGCGCTGCGCTTCGGCCGGATCGTTCACCGTGTAGACGAGGGCGCGCAGGCCGGCGGCATGCAGTTGCGCGCGCACGCCGGCGTCCATCACCGGGTAGCCGGTGACGACGGCGACGCAGCCCAGCGCCTTCGCTTCGTCGAGCCAGCCGGTGCGCAGGCTGTCGAGCAAGAGGGCGCGCGGGATGTCGGGCGCGGCCGCTTGGGCGGCAGAAAGCGCCTCGGGCTGGAACGAGCTGAAGAGCGGCGGCAGCGCGGCGTCGCGCCAGAGCCGCTTCGCCTCTTCGGCGACGACGCGGCCGGTCTCGGCTTCGCTGCCCGGCGTCGGCTTGATCTCGATGTTGAGCGCGTGGCCGTTCGTCAGGCAGAAGGCCGCGATGCCTTCGAGCGAGGCCGGCGGCTCGCCCGCGAACGCCCGGCTGTGCCAGGCGCCGGCGTCGAGCCGCGAGAGCTCGCTCCAGCGCAGGTCGGCGGCGCGGCCGTGGCCGCTGGTCGTGCGCTGCAGGGTCGCGTCGTGGAGGAGAAAGGGCACGCCGTCGGCCGACAGTTTGACGTCGCATTCGAACGCCCGGTAGCCGTGGCTCGCGCCGACGCGAAAGGCGGCGAGCGTGTTCTCCGGCGCCAGCTTGCCGGCGCCGCGGTGCGCCACCCAGCGCGGGTAGGGCCAGGGGGCCATCGTTGCGAGCGAGCCCGGCTCAGGCGCCGACGCGCGCGGTCGTCGCCGCGTCGAACCAGTGCATCTGCTCCGGCGCGACGGCGATGTTGACGATGTCGCCCACCTTCGGATGGCGCGCGGTGGCGTCGATGCGCGCGGTGAACAGCGTGTCGCCGAGCGTGCCGTAGACCAGCCGCTCGGCGCCCAGCATCTCGAGCGCCTGCACGCGCAGCGGCCAGCCCGCCGCAGTCAGGTCGAAGCCCAGCTCGACATGCTCCGGGCGCACACCGAGCACCAGCTCGCCGGCGCGCGGCGCCGGCCGCGGCAGGGGCAGGAGCTGGCCGCCGGCCTTGAAGCCGGCGCCTTCGGACAGGCCGCGCACCAGGTTCATCGGCGGCGAGCCGATGAAGCTCGCCACGAAAGTCGTGGCCGGGCGGTGATAGACCTCCTCGGGCGTGCCGATCTGCTCCATGCGGCCGGCGTTCATGACGATCATGCGTTCGGCCAGCGTCATCGCCTCGACCTGGTCGTGGGTGACGAACAGCGAGGTCGTGCGCAGCTCGCCGTGCAGCTTCTGGATCTCGAGCCGGGTCTGCGCGCGCAGCTTGGCGTCGAGATTGGAGAGCGGTTCGTCGAACAGGAACACCGCCGGCTGGCGAACGATCGCCCGGCCCATGGCGACGCGCTGCCGTTGCCCGCCGGACAGTTCGCGCGGCTTTCGCAGCAGGAAGGGCGCGAGCTCGAGGATTTTCGCCGCCTTGTCGACCCGGGTGCGGATCTCGGCCTCCGGCACCTTGGCGATCTTCAGGCCGTAGGCCATGTTGGCGAACACCGTCATGTGCGGATAGAGCGCGTAGTTCTGGAACACCATCGCGATGTCGCGCTCGGAGGGCTCGAGGTCGTTGACCTTGCGGCCGGCGATCCAGATTTCGCCGCCGGTGATCTCTTCGAGTCCGGCCACCATGCGCAGCAGCGTCGACTTGCCGCAGCCCGAGGGCCCGACGATGACGACGAACTCGCCGTCGGCGACCTCGGCGTTCACGCCGTGGATCACCTGCAGCGCCTTCGCGCCGACGCCGTAGCGCTTGACGACGTTCCTGATCGAGATCGCACCCATGTTCGCGCTTCGCCCTTACTTCTCGGTATCGACCAGGCCCTTGATGAACCACTTCTGCATCAGCACGACGATCAGCGCCGGCGGCAGCATCGCCAGGATCGCCGTCGCCATGACCAGGTTCCACTGCTGCGCCGCCTCGCCGCCGCTGATCATCCGCTTGATGCCGATCACCACCGGGTACATGTCCTCGTTGGTCGTCACCAGCAGCGGCCAGAGGTACTGGTTCCAGCCGTAGATGAACTGGATCACGAACAGCGCGGCGATCGAGGTGGCCGAGAGCGGCACCAGCACGTCCTTGAAGAAGCGCATCGGCCCGGCGCCGTCGACGCGCGCCGCCTCGACCAGCTCGTCGGGCACGGTCATGAAGAACTGGCGGAACAGGAAGGTCGCGGTGGCCGAGGCGATCAGCGGGATCGTCAGGCCGGCGTAGCTGTTGAGCATGCCCAGGTCCGAGATGACCTGGTAGGTTGGAAAGATCCGCACCTCCACCGGCATCATCAGCGTCATGAAGATCATCCAGAAGACGAGCTGCTTGAACGGGAAGCGGAAGTAGACGATCGCGAACGCCGACAGCAGCGAGATCGCGATCTTGCCGATGGCGATGACCAGCGCCGAGACCAGGCTCACCCACATCATGCGGCCCACGGGCGCGGCCGAGCCCGGCCCGTGCTCGCTGCCGGTAAGCGCGGCGGCGTAGTTGTGCAGGAACTGGTCGCCTGGCAGCAGCGGCATCGGCGCCTGGATGATTTCCTGTGCCGTGTGCGTGGAGGCGACGAAGGTCAGGTAGACCGGGAAGGCGACGACCAGCACGCCGACGAGCAGCACGCCGTGCGAGAGGATGTCGAGGAGGGGGCGGCGCTCGACCATTACAGCGGGCCGCCGGGCCGCCCCAAGGCGGGCTGCGCCCCCGCGGGGGGCAGCGAACGGAGAGAGCGAGGGGGCACCATCAGTAGTTGACCTTGTTCTCGATGAAGCGGAACTGGATGAAGGTGAGCGTCATGACGATCGCCATCAGCACGACCGACTGCGCTGCCGAGCCGCCGAGGTCGAGCGCCTTGAAGCCGTCGTAGTAGAGCTTGTAGACGAGGACCGCGGTCTCCTTGCCGGGCCCGCCTTCGGTCGCCGCGTCGATGATGCCGAAGGTGCCGAAAAAGGCGTAGATGATGTTGATCACGAGCAGGAAGAAGCCGGTGGGCGAGAGCAGCGGAAAGACGATCGTCCAGAAGCGCCGCCACGGACCGGCGCCGTCGATCGCCGCCGCCTCGATCAGCGACTTGGGGATCGCCTGCGGGCCGGCGAGGAAGAAGAGGAAGTTGTACGAGATCTGGTTCCAGACCGCGGCCATGACGATCAGCGCCATCGCCTGGCCGGAATTCAGCAGGGCGTTCCATTCGATGCCGGCCGTGCGCAGGGCGTAGGAGACGACGCCCACGCTCGGCGCGAACATGAACAGCCAGAGCACGCCGGCGACGGCGGGCGCGACCGCGTACGGCCAGATCAGCAGCGTCTTGTAGACGATGGCGGCGCGGATCACCCGGTCGGCGAAGATCGCCAGGACGAGCGAGAAGACGATGCCGATCGCGGCGACGAGCACCGAGAACACGGCGGTCGTGCGGAACGACGCCAGGTAGCTCGGGTCGGTGAAGATCTGCGCGAAGTTCGCGAAGCCGACCCACTCGGTGCTGGTGCCGAACGCGTCCTGGCGCTGCAGCGACTGCAGCACCGTCTCCGCGGCCGGCCAGAAGAAGAAGACGAGGATCACCGCAGCCTGGGGCCCGATCAGGACCCAGGGCAGCCACGCGGAGCGGAAGACGACCCGCTTTTCAGCGGCCACGACCGAGGCCCGTTGTCAGGACTTGTTCGCGGCCTGGAAGCGCTCGAGCTGCTCGTTACCGCGCTTGACCGCCTCGTCGAGCGCTTCCTTGGAGCCCTTCTTGCCGGCCCACACCTGCTCGAGCTCTTCGTCGACGATGGTGCGGATCTGCAGGAAGTTGCCGAGGCGGATGCCGCGCGACTTGTCGGTGGTCTTCCGGATCATCTGGTTCACCGCGACGTCGGCGCCAGGGTTCTCCTTGTAGAAGCCGCTTTGTTCGGTGAGCTTGAACGCCGCCGAGGTGATCGGCAGGTAGCCGGTCCGCTTGTGGCTCGCCGACTGCACTTCCGGGCTCGAGAGGTAGTTGAAGAACGACGCCACACCCTTGTAGTGATCAGCCGGCTTGCCCGACATGACCCACAGGCTCGCGCCGCCGATCACCGTGTTCTGCGGCGCGCCGGCGACGTCCTGGTAGTAGGGCAGGGGGGCGACGCCGAAGTCGAACTTCGCGTTCTTCTTGATCGCGCCCAACAGGCCGGCGGAGGCCGTGATCATGGCGCACTCGCCCGACGGGAAGGTGACGTCGGCCTTGTTGTCGCGGCCCTTGTAGATGAACAGGCCCTGCTTAGCCATGTTCTCCAGGTCCTGGATGTGGCGCACGTGCAGCGGCCCGTTGAAGACCAGGCGCGAGTCGCTGCCGTTCATCCCGTTGCCCTTGGTCGCGAACTCGATGTTGTGCCAGGCCGAGAAGCTCTCGAGCTGCGTCCAGCTGATCCAGCTCGTCGTGAACGGGCACTTGTGGCCGCTCGCCTTCAGCTTGGCGGCGGCAAGCGCCACCTCGGCCCAGGTCACCGGGGCCTTGTTCGGGTCGAGCCCGGCCGCCCTGAACGCGTCCTTGTTGTAGTAGAAGATGGTCGTCGAGCTGTTGAACGGCATGCTCAGCATCTGGCCGTTCGGCGCGGTGTAGTAGCCGGCCACCGCGGGCACGTAGCCGGCCGGGTCGAACTTCAGGCCCGAGTCCTTCATCACCTTGCCGACCGGAACGATCGCGCCCTTGCTCGCCATCATGGTCGCGGTGCCGACCTCGAACACCTGCAGGATGTCGGGCTGGTTGCCGGCGCGGAAGGCGGCGATGCCGGCGGTCAGCGTTTCCGGGTAGCTGCCCTTGAAGGTCGTGACGACCTTGTAGTCCTTCTGGCTCTCGTTGAAGCCCTTGGCCAGGTCGTTGACCCATTCGCCGAGCGCACCGCCCATCGCGTGCCACCACTGGATCTCCACCTGCGCGCTCGCCGGGGTCGAGACGGCGACCAGCGTGGCGAACGAGCACGAGACGAGAAACTTCAACTTCATTGAAAACTCCGTGATTGAGGGCGCGCTATCTGCGCAAGGGCGGCGCGATTGTCACGGCCCGACATGACAGCCGCGTTTATCTCGCGCCGCACCCCCGCGGGGCAAGCGGGAATACCCGCCGCGGCGGAGAGGAAACGGGGCGTCCCGGCGCCCGTTTTGCTGCACTGCGGTACGATGACTCGCGCCCTTCCCACCCCGGCAGCACCTCCGAGCCATGAATGCACCGCTGCCGCTGACCCGCCTCGCCGACGACGAATCCGGCCTCGCTGCGGCCGTGCCTCGGCTGCGCGAGATTCCCTACAACTACACCTCGTTTTCCGACCGCGAGATCGTCATCCGCCTGCTCGGGCCGCGCGCGTGGGAGGTGCTGGGCCTGCTGCGCAGCGAGCGTCGCACCGGTCGCTCGGCGCGCATGCTGTACGAGGTGCTGGGCGACATCTGGGTGGTGCAGCGCAACCCCTACCTGCAGGACGACATGCTCGACAACCCGCGCCGGCGCGCGCAGTTGATCGAGGCGCTGCAGCATCGCCTGGGCGAGGTGGAAAAGCGCCGCACGCCCGAAAGCGACCCGGCGCGCGACGCAGTGGTCGGCGAGCTGCTGCAGCTTTCGCGCGACGCGGTCGACGCGTTCGCGGCCCAGTTCCGAGCGGTCTGGGACCTGCGCAAGCGCACCGTGCGCCGGCTCGCGCGCGTGACCGCCAGGGACAACATCAAGTTCGACGGCCTGTCGCGCGTCTCGCACGTCACCGACGCGACCGACTGGCGGGTCGAATACCCCTTCGTCGTCCTCACGCCCGACACCGAGGCCGAGATGGCGGCGCTGGTCGCCGGCTGCATCGAGCTCGGCCTGACGATCATTCCGCGCGGCGGCGGCACCGGCTATACCGGCGGCGCGATCCCGCTCACCTGGGCGAGCGCGGTCATCAACACCGAGAAGCTCGAGGCGATGACCGAGGTCGAGCAGGTCGCCCTGCCCGGCGTCGAGGGCACGGTGGCGACGATCTGGAGCGAAGCCGGCGTCGTCACCCAGCGCGTGGCGGATGCGGCCGAGCGCGGCGGCTTCGTCTTCGCCGTCGACCCGACTTCGGCCGAGGCCTCGTGCATCGGCGGCAACGTCGCCATGAACGCCGGCGGCAAGAAAGCCGTGCTCTGGGGAACAGCGCTCGACAACCTGGCGTCGTGGCGCATGGTGACGCCGGAGGCGAAATGGCTCGAGGTCACGCGCCTCGACCACAACCTCGGCAAGATCCACGACGCGCCGATGGCGAGCTTCGAGCTCAAGTATTTCGACGCCGGCGGCAAGAAGCTCGAGCGCACCGAGCGGCTCGACATCCCCGGCGCGGTGTTCAGGAAGGAAGGCCTCGGCAAGGACGTCACCGACAAGTTCCTCGCCGGCCTGCCCGGCATCCAGAAGGAAGGCTGCGACGGCCTGATCACCTCGGCGCGCTGGATCGTCCACCGCATGCCGGACCACGTGCGCACCGTCTGCCTCGAGTTCTTCGGCAACGCCAAGGACGCGGTGCCGTCGATCGTCGAGATCCGCGACTACCTGTTCGACCTGGCGGCCGGGGCGGCGCCCGGATCGCGGGTGCTGCTCGCCGGCCTCGAGCACCTCGACGACCGCTACCTCAAGGCGGTGGGCTACGCGACCAAGAGCAAGCGCGGCGGGCTGCCCAAGATGGCGCTGTTCGGCGACATCGTCGGCGACGATGCCGACGCGGTGGCGCGGGCCACGAGCGAGGTGGTGCGCATCGCCAACGCGCGCGGCGGCGAGGGCTTCGTCGCCGTCAGCGCCGAGGCGCGCAAGAAATTCTGGCTCGACCGCAAGCGCACCGCGGCGATCAGCAAGCACACCAACGCCTTCAAGATCAACGAGGACGTCGTCATCCCGCTGCCGCGGATGGGCGAGTACACCGAAGGCATCGAGCGCATCAACATCGAGCTCAGCCTGGCGAACAAGGTCGCGCTGGTCGAGCGGCTCGAAGCGTTCTTCGCCTCCGGCCACCTGCCGCTCGGCAAGAGCGACGACGCCGGCGAGATCGCCTCCGCGGAGCTGCTCGAGGACCGGGTGCAGCAGGCGCAGGCGCTGCTGCGCGAGGTGGGGGGCCTCTGGCGCGGCTGGCTGGCCGGCCTCGATCACCCTCACCCCAGCCCTCTCCCGCGAGCGGGAGAGGGAGCGGGCGGTTCCCCTCTCCCGCTTGCGGGAGAGGGCCAGGGTGAGGGTCCTTCGCGCACCACCTTCTCCCTGCTCCAGGACCACACCCTGCGCGCCTCGTGGAAGGCGCAGATCCGCGCGCCGCTGCAATCGATCTTCGCCGGCGCGGCGCTGAAGCCGATCGTCGACGAGTGCCAGCGCATCCACGCCGAGGTCCTGAAGGGCCGCGTCTGGGTCGCCCTGCACATGCACGCCGGCGACGGCAACGTGCACACCAACATCCCGGTCAACAGCGACAACTACGAGATGCTGCAGACCGCGCACGCCGCGGTGGCGCGGATCATGCGGCTGGCGCGCCACCTCGACGGCGTGATCTCGGGCGAGCACGGCATCGGCATCACCAAGCTCGAGTTCGTGACCGACGACGAGCTCGCGGCCTTCGCCGACTACAAGCAGCGGGTCGACCCCGAAGGCCGCTTAAACAAGGGCAAGCTGCTTCGCGGCGGGGCGCCGGCGGCGGCCGAAGGCGAAGGCCCGCTCCATGCCGACCTGACCAACGCCTACACGCCGAGCTTCGGCCTGATGGGCCACGAGTCGCTGATCATGCAGCAGAGCGACATCGGCGAGATCGCCAACTCGATCAAGGACTGCCTGCGCTGCGGCAAGTGCAAG
>JANMCC010000070.1:0-3042 GCA_031360885.1 Burkholderiales bacterium
CCGCTCAGCGCCGGGCCAGTCGCGGCTCGTCGCTGCCGCTGGCGCGGCCGAGCTGCATCAAGGTCAGCGGGCCGGCCACGCCGTCGGGCGTGAGGCCGTTGGCGAGCTGGAAGGTGGCCACGCGCGAGCGCAACGCCTCGCGGTTGGTGGCGCTGCCGACCTGGCCGTCGGCGGCCGAGAGGCGTTGCGCCAGCCAGGCGCCGCCGGCGGCGGTGTTCGTGATGTCGCCCTCGCGGTAGCCGGGCGGGGCGCGCCAGAAGGTGGCGAACTCGCCGCGCCAGACGCGCGCCAGCTCGGCCAGCGGCACCGTGGTCTCGACGTCGCCGACGCCGAGCGTCGCCTGCTCGCCGTTGAAGGCGGTGAGCACGGCGTGGGCGGTGCGGCCGCGCGCGTCGACCAGGCGGACGATGCCCGGCCGATCGAGCTGTCGCACCTCGGCCAGGCCGCCACGGCTGCGGAAGCAGAGCAGCGACTGCGCCGCCGCCGCGGTGCAGGGCTCGCCCGGCCCGAGCGAGGTGCCCCACCGCTGGGCGAGGGCGCGCCAGGCGGTGGCTTCGTCGGCGGCGACCGTGGTCGCGAACACGGTGTCGAGCGAGACGGGGGCGAGCGCGGTCTTCGCCGTGGCGGGGGCAGGCGATGCGATGACCGGCGCCGCGACCGGCGCGGGCGTGGCCGACGCCGTCTTCGCGGTGCTCGGCGCTGCGATGGCGGCGGTCGCGGTGGTGCTGGTGTCGGCCGGCCCGGGCACCGCGGCGGCAGCGACGATCGCCGGCGCCGGGCGGGCCGCCGATGCGCCGTTCACCGCCGGCGCCGCGTCGGCCCCCGCGACCGTCGCGGTCGTCGTCGTCGTGAGCCGCGGCGCCAGCCACACGCCCGCTGCGAGCGCGCCCGCGGCGACGAGCGCCGCGGCCCAGGGATTGACGCCCGCCATTCCGCCCGAAGCGGACGAGGACAGCAGCGCGGGGCTCGCCTTCGCGCCGTACACCTGCTCCACGGCGCGGTCGACCGCATGCCGGTCGACGCGCCGGCTGCCGGCGGCCTGCGCGTTCGACATCGCCCGGTCGCAGATGACGTTGATCCGCCGCGGCACGCCGCGGCAGAGCTGGTGGATCAGGCCGAGCGACTCGCCGTCGAACGGCATCGGCCCCTTCAGGCCCGCCACCGCGAGTCGGTGCGCGATGTAGCCCGCGGTCTCGCTCTCGCTGAGGGCGGGCAGGTGGTAGCGGGCGACGACGCGCTGCGCCAGCGGCTCGAGCTGCGGCTGCTGCAGCATCTGCCGCAGCTCGGGCTGGCCGATCAGCATCACCTGGAGCTTGCGGCCGCTCGAGTCGAGGTTGGTGAGCAGGCGAAGCTGCTCGAGCACCTCGTTCGAGAGCGCCTGCGCCTCGTCGATCACGATCAGCGTGCGCCGCCCCTGCGCATGGGCGAGCAGCAGGTGGCCGTGCAGTGCGTCGATCAGGTCGAGCGACTTGGCGTCGGCAGGCAGGTCGACGTTCAGGTCCTCGAACACGCGCGCCAGCAGCGCATTGGTGTCGAGCTTCGGGTTGACGACGCTGGCGACGTCGTAGTTCGAAGGCAGCTCATCGAGGAAGCGCCGCCAGACGGTGGTCTTGCCCGCGCCGATCTCGCCGGTGAGCAGCACGAAGCTCGCGCCGCGCGTGAGGCCGTAGCCGAGCAGCTGCAGCGCCTCGCGGTGCTTGTCGCTCATGTACAGGAAGCGCGGATCGGGGGCGATCGAGAACGGTTCCTGCTGCAGGCCGAAGAACGCGGTGTACATGGTGGGGGCGAGGATACCCGCGTGGGTGGGCCGGCCGGAACCCGGGTGCATCATCGATGTCCCTTGACATCGAGCGAGCAGGCTCCCATGACCAAAGGCTCCGACCTCCTCGTCGCCGCGCTCGAGAACGAAGGCGTGGAGCGCATCTTCGGCATTCCCGGCGAAGAGAACCTCGACGTCGTCGAGTCGCTGCGCCAGTCGAGCATCGAGCTCGTGCTCACGCGCCACGAGCAGGCGGCCGGCTTCATGGCGGCGACCTACGGGCGCCTCACCGGCAGGCCCGGGGACTGCATCACGACGCTCGGCCCCCGCGCGCTCAACCTCACCACCCCCGCGGCCTATCCGCATCTCCGCGCGATGCCGATGGTGATGATCACCGGGCAGAAGGGCATCCTCGCTTCGCGCCAGGCGCGCTTCCAGATCGTCGACATGGTCGCGGCGATGAAGCCGCTGACCAAGCTCGCGCACCAGATCGTCTCCACCGGCACGATCCCCACGCTCGTGCGCGAGGCCTTCCGGGTGGCGCGCGAGGAGCGGCCGGGCCCGGTGCTGCTCGAGCTGCCGGAAGACATCGCCGGCGAGGAGTGCGAGCCGCTCCGCCCGGTGCCGCCGCATCCGCTCGAGCTGCCGATCGCCAGCGCCGAGATGCTCGACCGCGCCGCGGCGCTGATCGTCGCGGCGAAGCGGCCGCTGGTGATGCTCGGCGCGGCGGCGTCGCGGCCGCGCTCGAGCGAGGACGTGGCGCAGTTCGTCCTGCGCACGCGCATTCCCTACTTCACCACGCAGATGGGCAAGGGCACGGTGCCCGGCGGCACCGAGCTCTACCTGGGCACCGCCGCGCTCTCGTCGGGCGACTACGTGCACGACGCGATCGAGCAGGCCGACCTGATCGTCACCATCGGCCACGACACGAGCGAGAAGCCGCCCTTCCTGATGGACGACGACCGGCCGCTGGTGATCCACGTCGGCTACCAGCCGGCGACGGTGGAGCAGGTCTACTTTCCGCAGGCCGAGGTGGTGGGCGACATGGGCCGCTCGCTCCACCTGCTCGCCGACCGGCTGGTGGGCAAGCTGCCGAACGCGGGCGCGCTGCTGCCGCTGCGCGAGGGGATCCTGGCCCACCTCGCCGATCGCGCCACCGAAGAGCGCTGGACGCCGCAGCGCATCGTCCACGACGTGCGCCGGGTGATGCCGGCCGACGGCATCGTCGCCCTCGACAACGGCATGTACAAGATCTGGTTCGCGCGCAACTACCGCACCCGCGC
>JANMCC010000086.1:0-8285 GCA_031360885.1 Burkholderiales bacterium
GCCCCCGAGGGGGCGCGGGCCCGCTTGGGCGCGGCCCGGCGCGGGCCCGAGTGGTGCCCCCGCGCTTGCGGCTGCGCCGCGGCGCAGCCCACCGAGGGGGCTACGGGCCCGCGTGGGAGCGGCCCGGCGCGGGCCCGGCCCCGTTCGGAGACCAGCGGTAGGGACGGGCACAATTCGCGGATGACCTTCCCCCTCGGATCGCTCCGCTACGAAGGCGGCTCCGACGCCTCCCCGCCGCGCACCGCCACCCCGCCGAGCTGGCGGGCGCAGATCGCTCTCCTCGCCGGCGCGGTGGCCTGGATCCTGGTGGTGATCGCGCTGGCGACGCACAGTGCCGCCGACCCGGGCTTTTCGACCTCGGGCAGCGGCGGACCGATCCACAACAAGGCCGGCGCCGCCGGCGCCTGGCTCTCGGACGTCGCCTTCTTCCTGGTCGGCTACTCGATCTGGTGGGCGGTGCTGGTCGGCGCCCGCGCCTGGCTCGGCGGCCTGGCCCGGATGCTGCGCGCCAACGCCGGTGCGCCGGCGACGACCGAGGTGCCGGCCTGGCATCTCTGGCTCGGCCTCGCCCTGCTGCTCGCGGCCAGCGCGGCCCTCGAGTGGACCCGGCTCTACCAGTGGGAAACGCTGATGGCCGGCGGCAACGCCGGCGGCGTGCTCGGCTACGGCCTCGGCAAGCTGAGCCAGTCGGCGATCGGCTTCGCCGGCTCGGGCGTGCTCTGGATCGCGGTGCTGGTCGCCGGCATCTCGCTCGGGCTCGGCTTCTCCTGGCTGGCCGCCGCCGAGTCGATCGGCCGGGGGATCGAATCGCTGCGCTCGCGCCGTGCCTCGCGCCTGGAGCGCGCGGAGGACGCGCGCCTCGGCGAGGAGGCGATGCGCGAGCGCGAGGAGATCGTCGAGGTCGAGCACGAGCTGCAGGAGCATCACCTGCCGATCGTCATCGAGCCGACCCTGATCGACGTGCCGAAGAGCACGCGCGTCGTCAAGGAACGGCAGAAGCCGCTCTTCAGCGAGCTGGTCGACACCAAGCTGCCGCAGGTCGACCTGCTCGACTCGGCGCCGCAGCGCCAGGAAACGGTGAGCGCCGAGACGCTCGAGATGACCTCGCGCCTGATCGAGAAGAAGCTGAAGGACTTCGGCGTCGAGGTCCGCGTCGTCGCCGCCTCGCCCGGGCCGGTGATCACGCGCTACGAGATCGAGCCGGCGGTGGGCGTGAAGGGCGCGCAGGTCGTCAACCTCGCCAAGGACCTGGCGCGCAGCCTCAGCCTGGTCTCGATCCGGGTCGTCGAGACGATCCCCGGCAAGACGACGATGGCGCTCGAGCTGCCCAACGCCAAGCGGCAGACGATCCGCCTCTCCGAGGTGCTCGGCTCGCAGGCGTATGCCGACTCCGGCTCGCAGCTCACCATCGGCCTGGGCAAGGACATCGTCGGCATTCCGGTCGTCGCCGACCTGGTGAAGATGCCGCACTGCCTGGTCGCCGGCACCACCGGTGCCGGCAAGTCGGTCGGCATCAACGCGATGATCCTGAGCCTGCTCTACAAGGCCGAGGCGCGCGACGTCCGCCTGATCCTGATCGATCCGAAGATGCTCGAGATGAGCGTCTACGAAGGCATTCCGCACCTGCTCTGCCCGGTGGTCACCGACATGAAGCAGGCCGCCAACGCGCTCAACTGGGGCGTGGGCGAGATGGAGCGGCGCTACAAGCTGATGAGCAAGCTCGGCGTGCGCAACGTCGCCGGCTACAACAAGAAGCTGGCCGAGGCGGCCGAGCGCGGCGAGTCGCTGCCGAACCCGTTCAGCCTCACGCCCGAGTCGCCCGAGCCGCTGCAGCGGCTGCCCTACATCGTGGTCGTGATCGACGAGCTCGCCGACCTGATGATGGTCGTCGGCAAGAAGATCGAGGAGCTGATCGCCCGCCTGGCGCAGAAGGCGCGCGCCTCGGGCGTGCACCTGATCCTGGCGACGCAGCGGCCGAGCGTCGACGTCATCACCGGGCTGATCAAGGCCAACATCCCGACCCGGCTCTCGTTCCAGGTCTCGAGCAAGATCGACTCGCGGACCATCCTCGACCAGTCGGGCGCCGAGGCGCTGCTCGGCATGGGCGACATGCTCTACCTGCCTTCGGGCAGCGGCATGCCGATCCGCGTGCACGGCGCCTTCGTCAGCGACGAGGAGGTGCATCGCGTCGTCGCCTACCTCAAGACCCAGGGCGAGCCGAACTACGTCGAGGGCATTCTCGAGGGCGGCACGCTCGACGGCGACGGCGATGCAGCGGCCGGCGAAGGGGGCGCGGCGAGCGGCGAGAACGACCCGATGTACGACCAGGCCGTGGGCATCGTCCTGCAGCATCGCCGCGCCTCGATCTCGCTGGTGCAGCGGCACCTGCGCATCGGCTACAACCGGGCCGCGCGATTGCTGGAACAAATGGAGAAATCCGGCCTCGTATCCAGCATGGCGACCAACGGCAACCGGGACCTGCTCGTGCCCGCACGGGCGGAATGACGCTGCCGCGCGCGCTCGCCGGCGGTGTGGCCGCGTTCGGCCTGGCCCTTTCGCTCGCCGCTGCGGCGGCGCCGGTCGACACCCTGCGCGAGTTCGTTCGCGACGTGAAGACCGGCCACGCGCAGTTCACGCAGACCGTGACCTCGCCCGACGGCGCGAAGAAGAAGGCCTCGAGCGGCAGCTTCGACTTCGCCCGCCCGAACCGCTTCCGCTTCGCCTACGCCAAGCCGTTCGAGCAGACCATCGTCGCCGACGGCGAGAAGGTCTGGATCTACGACCGCGACCTGAACCAGGCGAGCTCGCGCCGCATCGGCCAGGCGCTCGGCGCCACCCCGGCGGCGCTGCTTGCCGGCGGCTCGCTCGACAAGGACTTCGACCTCGCCAACCTGCCGGCCCGGGACGGGCTCGAGTGGGCCGAAGCGAAGCCCAAGGCCAAGGACGGCGCCTTCCAGTCGGTGCGCGTCGGCTTCAAGGGCAAGGACCTGGCGGCGCTCGAGATCGTCGACAGCTTCGGCCAGAAGTCGTTGCTGCGCTTCGAGGCGTTCCAGCCGAACGCCACGATCGCGCCGGAGACGTTCCGCTTCACCCCGCCTGCCGGGGCCGACGTCATCGAGCAATAGGCTTCGCCGCTCCGGTCCCTCTCCCGACGGGGGAGGCGCTCTGGCCATGCGCCGATAAGATCGTGACAAACGATCGGACGGGAGCAATGATGGGAGCTTTGCTGGAGAAGTTGGGCCTGCCGTTGCCGGGCGGGCTGCAGGCCTCGGGCAAGGCGCCGCCGGCCCCGCCTGCCGACCTCGGCAAACGGCTGAGCAGCGTGACTGCCAAGGCCGCTGCCGCACCGGCCGCCCCCGGCAAGACGGCCGACGAGATCAAGAAGCGGGTCGAGGAGGCCACCGCGGCGGTGGCGGCCGCGGCGAGCGGCGATCCGGCCGCCGTCGCGAAAGCCGAGCGAGCGATCGACGTGGTGCAGATGGCGGTCGAGGCCGCAGCGGCGCCGAAGAAGTACGTGCCTTCTCCCGAGGCGATCAAGTTCACGAAGCACTTCAAGGAAACGCTCGCCAGGATCGTCGCGCTCGAGGCGAAGAAGTCGCCGGAGGCGCCCGAGCTGAAGAAGACCGCGATCGCCGCCGCGAAGCTCGGCCAGAGCTCGAAGACGCGCGCCGCCGCGACCGCGCAGCTCGAGGAGATCGACAGGAAGGTCGCCCAGCTCGCGAGCGAAGGCGACCGGTCGGCGAAGGCGGCCGCAGCGCCGAAGGAGCCGCTCTTCACGATGAAGGTGGGCGGCAAGCAGCTCACCAACGCCACTCGCGAGCAAGCCTGCGTCGAGCTCGGCAAGGTGGTTGGCAAGCTCGAGCAGGAGCTGAAGAACGCCTTCGAGGCGCACTGCTACGAACTGAAGATCCAGCAGGAGGAGCCGTTCGCGGCATGGGTATCGAGCGGCATCAGCTCGATCAAGGCGGCGGTGAAGCGCGAGCAGGCCGTCGACATCAACGACCTGAACATCTGGGATGCGCCGCGCGACCTGCTGCTGAATGCGCGCGCCGCCCTGAGGCGCCAGGACGTCGACGGGGTGGTGCCCCTGATTCCGGAGATCGTCAGCGCCACCCGGGCCGGGTCCGCGAAGATCAGGAAGTACAACGCCGACAGCATCGAGTCGGCCGAGACCGCGGTGGAGATCGCGCGCAAGACCGAGGACGTCGCGGCCGAGGTGATCGCCAAGGGGGCCGAGAAGTACGGCGGCGAGAAGGCGGGCATCGCTGCCAAGGCCGGCGCCAAGTCGGTCTTCCAGCTGGTCGAGCAGCTGAGCGGCAAG
This sequence comes from Burkholderiales bacterium, assembly GCA_031360885.1. Lineage (GTDB taxonomy): Bacteria > Pseudomonadota > Gammaproteobacteria > Burkholderiales > Burkholderiaceae_C > Schlegelella_A. The sequence continues at coordinate 4,322 of JANMCC010000086.1, forward strand.
TACATCGCCGGCACGCAGAAGGAGCTCGACTGGACGGCCGTCGCCAAGGAGGGCGCCGCCAGCGTCGCCTCCGACCTGGTCGGCGTGATGCTCAAGGGCGCGATGGCCGACAAGCTCTCGAAGCTGTTCGGTCCTTATCTCTCGAAGGCCAACTTCAGCGAGCAGGATCTGGAGGCGATGGCCAAGCTCGCCAACGTTCCGCCGCCGATCAATCGCGACTACCTGATGACGAAGCTGCAGCGCTACGTCAAGGACTTCGTGCTCGACAAGGCCAAGGGCCTGATCACCGATGCCGTGGCCGACCTGATCAAGGGCAAGAAGGCCGAGGAGCCCGACATGAGCATCGAGGAGCTCATGAAGAAGACCGTGGCCAAGGCGGCCGAGGGCAAGTTCTCGGAGATGTTCGTCGAGTTCGTGCTAGAGCACGCCAAGAAGTAGGCGAGGCCGTCTCGCCGCGGACTCGACTCAGGGGGCGCCGCCTCGCGACGCGATCAGCACGGCGTTGGTGCCGCCGAAGGCGAACGAGTTCGACATGGCGTGGGCGATCGGGGCCTGCCGCGCGCTGCCGCCCGTGACGAGATCGATCGCGAACGTCGGGTCGGCCGCTTCCACGTTCGCCGTCGGCGGCAGCCGCCCGGCCGCCAGCGCGCGCAGCGCAGCCAGCAGCTCGACCGCGCCGCCGGCGCCTAACAGGTGCCCGTGGATCGCCTTGCTCGAGCTGACCGGAACGCCGCCGGCGCCGAACACGCGGGCGATCGACTCTGCCTCGGCGGCGTCGCCCGCGGTCGTCGCGGTGCCGTGCGCGTTGAGGTAGCCGATGTCGCCGGCGGCCAGGCCGGCGTCGGCGAGCGCCGCCGTCATCGCCCGCGCCTGGCCAGCGGCGTCGGGCTGGGTGAGGTGGACGCCGTCGCAATTGGTCGCGTAGCCGGCGAGCAGCGCCTGCGCAGACGCACCGCGCGCGGCCGCGTGCGCGCCCGACTCGAGCACGAACGCCGCCGCCGCCTCGCCGAGGGCGAAGCCGTTGCGCTCGGCGGCGAACGGCCGGCAGCATGCCGCTACCGCTGCGGCGTCGCCGGCCGCCGCACCGAGCGGCACGAGGACGCGCATCGCCTGCCAGCTCGCGAGCACCCCCGGCATCAGCATCGCTTCGCTGCCGCCGGCGATGGCGACGTCGATCCAGCCGGCGCGGATCGCCCGCATCGCCTCGCCGATCGCCACCGCCGACGAGGCGCAGGCACAGGCGTAGGCGAGCGCGGCGCCGCGGGCGCCGAACAGCAGCGCGATCTCGGCTGCGGGCGCGTTCGGCATCGTCGTCACGACGCTGGTCGGCCGCATCCGCCGCCGGTCGGCGAAGACGGTGCGGCAGGTCGCCTCGAAGGTCGCCGCGCCGGCCATGCCGCTGCCCCAGAAGATGCCGAGTCGCTCGGGCTCGAAGCTTCCGGGGCCGAGACCGGCGGCGTGCGCGGCATCGCGTGCCGCCGCCAGCGCCATCGCCGTCGCCCGGTCGAGCGGCACGCGCGAAGGCGCCGCCACGGCGGCGGCGTCGAACTCGGCGCTCGCCACCGGTACCGGCGGCAGGTCGATGCCAGGGAGATCGAGCGCTTGCGCGCGCACCGCCGAGCGCCCGGCGAAGAGCGCCGCATCGAAGTCGGCCAGGGTGTTGCCGATCGGGCTGACGATCCCGGCGCCGGTCACCACGACCGGCGCGCTCCGTCCGCCGCTAGGCGACGGCGGCATCGCTCCCCGGCTTGGCCGCGACCGCCTCGTCGATCAGCTGGGCGAGGTGATCGAGCGTCACGCCGGCCTGGCGCGGATCGAGGCGTTCTTCGGGGATGCGCACGTCGAACCGGTCCTCGACCGCGAACACGAACTCCATCAGGGCGAGCGAATCGAGGCCGAGCTGCTCGAGCGTGGACTCGGGGCGGACCTTGTCGGCGTCGACCGTGAACTTGTCCGCCAGCACGGACGAAATGGCAGCGAAGGTCGGGCGGGTCATGCAGCGGGCCGGGGGGCAAGGTGGGCGAGCGTGCATCTTATGTCCCATGCCCGGTGCGGCGCTGGCGGCGCGGGCAGAATCCGTCCGTCCGCCGCCTACCTGATGCAGCGGCGCCTCCCCGTGCCGCCCGCCTCCCTCGAACTCCCCTTCGCCGATTCCTCCGGCGCCGCGCCGCTCGCCGAGCGGCTGCGGCCGAAGACGCTGGCCGAGGTGATCGGCCAGCAGCACCTGCTCGGCCCCGGAAAGCCCCTGCGCGTCGCCTTCGAATCGGGACGGCTGCATTCGATGATCCTCTGGGGCCCGCCGGGCACCGGCAAGACGACCCTGGCGCGCCTCATGGCCGACTCCTTCGACGCCCAGTTCATCGCCATGTCGGCGGTGCTCGGCGGCGTCAAGGACATCCGCGAGGCGGTCGAGCGGGCGCTGGCGGCGCAGGCGCAGGGGCGGCGCACGGTCGTGTTCGTCGACGAGGTGCATCGCTTCAACAAGAGCCAGCAGGACGCGTTCCTGCCGCACGTCGAATCGGGCCTGCTCACCTTCATCGGCGCGACCACCGAGAACCCGTCGTTCGAGGTGAACTCGGCGCTCCTGTCGCGGGCCACGGTGCATGTGCTGAAGAGCCTGACCGACGCCGACCTCGCCGTCCTGCTCGAGCGTGCCCGCGCCTTGCTTGCCGCGCCGGCCATGACCGAGGCCGCGACGACGCGCCTGATCGCCTACGCCGACGGCGACGCCCGCCGCCTGCTCAATGCCTACGACAACCTCGTCGCCACGGCGCGCGACGCCGCCGAGATCGACGAGCGCCTGCTCGAGCAGGCGCTCGGCGAGCAGCTGCGCCGCTACGACAAGGGCGGCGAGCAGTTCTACGACACGATCTCGGCGCTGCACAAGGCAGTGCGCGGCAGCGACCCCGACGCCTCGCTGTACTGGTTCGTGCGCATGATCGACGGCGGCGTCGACCCGCGCTACGCGGCGCGCCGCCTGGTGCGGATGGCGAGCGAGGACATCGGCCTGGCCGACCCGCGGGCGTTGCGCCTCGCCCTCGACGCCGCCGAGACCTACGAGCGGCTCGGCTCGCCCGAGGGCGAGCTGGCGCTCGCCGAGGCCGTGGTCTATCTCGCCATGGCGCCGAAGAGCAATGCGGTCTATCAGGCCTGGAACGCGGCCCGCGCCTTCGTCAAGGCCGACCGCACGCGTCCGGTGCCGCTGCGCCTGAGGAACGCCCCGACCTCGCTGATGAAGTCGCTCGAGTACGGCAAGGGCTATCGCTACGCCCACGACGAGGCCGGCGGCTTCGCCGCGGGCGAGCGCTACTGGCCCGACGACCTCGAGCCGCCGCGCTTCTACGAGCCGGTCGCCCGCGGGCTCGAAATCCGCATCGGCGAGCGGCTGGCGGAGCTGCGCGCCCTCAACGACGCCGCCGCAAAGGCCGGGTAGGCGGAGGCGCGCCGCCGCCGGCATAGCGCCGTCGTCGGCAAATCGCCCTAGGCTGATTCCCCAAGCCCCTGGCCGGGGTTTTGCTACTAGAGTCGGGCAGCCTCACCGGGGAGCCCTGACCGGCCGTCCATGGACACCTTCATCCAGCAGATCATCAACGGCCTGGTCCTCGGCAGCGTCTACGCGCTGGTCGCGCTGGGCTACACGATGGTCTACGGCATCATCAACCTCATCAACTTCGCCCATGGCGAGGTGCTGATGGTGGGCGCCCTGACGAGCTGGACCGTGGTGACGGTGCTCGCCGGACTCGGCCTGCCGGGCTGGCTGCTGCTCCTGCTCGGCCTGATCGCCGCGGTGGTCGTCTGCTCCGCGCTCAACTACTCGATCGAGAAGATCGCCTACCGGCCGCTGCGCAACGCGCCGCGCCTGGCGCCGCTGATCACCGCCATGGGCATGAGCCTGCTCCTGCAGACGCTGGCCATGATCATCTGGAAGCCGAACTACAAGTCGTTCCCGATCCTGCTGCCCGGC
>JANMCC010000105.1:0-22836 GCA_031360885.1 Burkholderiales bacterium
GGTGTTGGCGCCCCATCCCCTAACGTTTTCCCCCCCCCCCCCGCTGGGGGGTGTGGGTGGGGGTGCGGGTCGCGGCGCTCGCCCCTCACCCCGGCCCTCTCCCCGGCGGGAGAGGGAGAAACCGGTGGTCACTGCCGGCCCGTCGCGGTACAAGGCAGGAACCTCCCGGAGCCGAAGCCATGACCCAGATGAAACACCTGAGCATCGTCGACGGTGCCTTCCTGCACATGGAAAGCGCCGAGATGCCGATGCACGTCGGCAGCCTGAACCTGTTCGAGCCGCCCGCCGGCTACAGCGGCGAGGGCTACTACGAGGCGGTCAAGGCGCATGTCGGCAGGCGCATGCACATGGCGGCGGTGTTCACGAGGAAGCTCGCGCTGATGCCGTTCGACCTGGCCAACCCGGTCTGGATCCACGACGACGACATCGACCTCGACTACCACGTGCGCTACATGGTGCTGCCCAAGCCGGGCACGTTCGAGCAGCTCGAGGCGCTCGCCGCGCGGCTTCATTCGATGCTGCTCGACCGCAGCCGCCCGCTCTGGGAGTTCTACATCATCGAGGGCCTGGCCGACGGCCGGATCGGCTTCTACGGCAAGGTGCACCACAGCGCGGTCGACGGCCAGGCCGGGGTGGCGATGGCGACCAGCCTGTTCGACGTCACGCCCGAGCCGCGCACCATCAGGCCGCCGCGCGAGGTTCGCGCCAACACCTATCAGCTCGGCGTCGCCGAGCTCCTCGCCGCGGCGCTGCAGAACCAGGCGCGGCAGGTCGTCGAGGGCCTGAAGCTGGTGCCGGCGCTGGCCAAGACGGTCGCCGGCGCGGTGCAGAAGGCGATCGCCGAGCGGCGCGAGGAAAGCCCCGAGGACCGCGCGACGCGCAAGGCCGAGAAGGCGCCCAGCGCGTTCAAGTTCGCGCCGCCCACCCCGTTCAACCACTCGATCACCAACCAGCGCGCCTTCGCCGCCGTGTCCCTGCCGCTGCCCGAGGTGAAGGCGATCGGCAAGGGCCTCGGCGCCTCGATCAACGACATGGTGCTGTGGCTGTGCAGCACCGCGCTGCGCGGCTACCTGAAGGACAGCCGCGAGCTGCCCGAGGCCTCGCTGGTCGCGGGCGTGCCGATCTCGCTGCGCCAGGAAGGCGACACGACCTCGAACAACCAGGTCGCCGGCACGCTGATCGACCTCGGCACCAACGAGGCCGATCCGGCCGAGCGGCTGAAGGCGATCAAGCGCGGCACCGCGGCGATGAAGAAGCAGATGGGCACCTTCCGCGGCGTCATCCCGACCGACTTTCCCTCGCTCGGCTCGCCCTGGCTGATCAGCGGCCTGGCCTCGCTCTACGGGCGCTCGCGCATCGCCGACTGGCTGCGCCTGGCCAACGTGACGATCTCCAACGTGCCCGGCTCGAAGGTGCCGGTGTACCTGGTGGGGGCGAAGATGACCGACTACTACCCGCTGTCGATCGTCGTCCACGGCGTCGCCCTCAACATCACCGTGCAGAGCCACGTCGACAAGATCTGCTTCGGCCTGATCGCCTGCCGCCGGGCCGTGCCCGACGTGCACGAGCTCGGCCAGCAGGTGGAGCGGGCGATGAACCAGCTTCGCGCCCTGACCGCGGCCGCGCTCGCCGCGCCCGCCACCGTCGCGACAGTCGCCGCGCCGGCCGAAGGCGCGACCCGGGGGAAGCGTGCCCGCGCCGTGCCGCGCAAGACCCGGCTGCGGGTCGTTCCTGCCGCCCCCCCGGCGGCCACAGCGGCGCCCGCGGCCAAGCGCAAGCCCCGCAGCAGCGCGGCGCGCTGAACGCGAGCGCCATGAAGCTCGTCGCCGATGTCCTCGTCGCCCTGGTCGCACTGCTGCACCTCTGGTTCCTCGTCCTCGAGATGTTCCTCTGGGACAAGCCGCTCGGCCTGAAGACCTTCCGACAGACGCCCGAGCACGCGGCGATCAGCAAGACGCTGGCCGCCAACCAGGGGCTCTACAACGGCTTTCTCGCCGCCGGCCTGCTGTGGGGCCTGTCGCTCGGCGCCGCCGGTTTCCAGGTGAAGGTGTTCTTCCTCCTCTGCGTCGTCGTCGCCGGCGCGTACGGCGCGGCGACGGTGGGCAAGAAGATCCTGTTCGTGCAGGCGCTGCCGGCGGCGATCGCGCTGGCGCTGCTGTTCGCTTCGGCTTAGGGCCGCCGCTTCAGGGCAGCTCTTCGGCCCCAAGCGGCCGCCGGCGCCCGCTCAGTACTCGATCCGCGAGCGCCCGCAGCGCTTGGCGCGATAGAGCGCGGCATCGGCGATCTCGACCAGCACGGCGCAATCGGCTCCCGCCGAAGCGACCTGGCTGGCCGCGCCGATCGAGATCGTCAGCCAGGCCGAGGTGGCCGAGGCGCGGTGCTCGATCTTCGCGTCGGCGACGATCTGCGCGCAGCGCTCGGCGGCGCGGCGGGTGTCGTCGAGGTCGGCGCCGGGCAGCAGCAGGGCGAACTCCTCGCCGCCGTAGCGCGCCACCAGCTCGCCGCCGCGACGCATCGACTGGCCGACCATGCGCGCCACCTGGCGCAGGCAGGCGTCGCCGGCCGGATGCCCGTAGTGGTCGTTGTATTCCTTGAAGTGATCGATGTCGATCATCAGCAGGCCCACCGGCTCGCCGCGGCGCGCCGCGCGCGCCCATTCGGTCTTCAGGGTCTGGTCGAACATCCGCCGGTTGCCGACCTCGGTCAGCGCGTCGGTGGTCGAGAGGCGCGTCAGCTGCTCGTTGAGACGGTGCATCTCGAGCAGGGTGGTCTTCCTCTCGGTGATGTCCTGGAATGCGCCGAACAGCCGCACGGGCCTGCCCTCCTCGACCGCGGCGATGCCCTGCACGCGCACCCAGCGCGGGTTGCCCTTGGCGGTGACGAAGGGCAGCTCCAGGTTCCACGACTTGGCGTCGCGGGCGCCGGCCCGGAACGCGGCGCGGATCTCGGGCTGCGCCTCCGGAGCGAAGAAGTCGATGGCGTTGTCGAGGCTGGGCATCAAGCCCGGCTCGAGCTCGTGAATGCGATAGACCTGCTCGGTCCAGTCCAGGCGCGAGGTCGCGATGTCGAACTCCCAGCCGCCGATCTGCGCCAGCTCGCCGGTGCGCTTGAGCATCTCGGCCGAGCGTTCCATCTGCGCCTCGGTCGCCTTCCTGCGCGTCAGGTCCATGTGCGTGCCGGCCATGCGCACGGCGATGTCGAACTCGTCGCGCTCGACCACCTTGCCGCGGCTCAGCAGCCAGACCCAGTGGCCGTTCTTGTGCCGGACCCGGAACTCGCATTCGTAGGCCGCGGTTTCGCCGCGGAAGTGCGCCTCGACGGCGGCGAGCATGCGCGCCCGGTCGCTCGGATGCATGATGCCGTGCCACTCGCCGCCGAAGGCGCCGATCTCGCCCGGCGCGTAGCCGAGGTTCTTGCGCGTCACCTCGTTGTGCAGGAAGCGGTCGCCGCGCAGGTCCCAGTCCCACAGGCCCAGGTCGGCGCCCTGCAGCGCCAGCTCGAGCTGCTCGGCGCTCTGCCGGCGCTCGCGCGCGGCGCTCGCCTCGAGGCTGGCGAAGGCCTGCCGCCGGTACTGGCCGCGCAGCAGGCCGATCGCCGCGGCGGCGGAGAGGATGACGAAGAAGAGCGAGTACTCCACCGCCTGCTGCCACCAGGCGCGGAAGATGTCCGCCTCGGCGCGGCTCACGGCGACGATGAGCGGCTTGTCCATGTGCAGCTCGGGCGGGAAGAGGCTGCGCAGGACGGTGACCCGCGCCTCGGGCGAGCCGCCCACGGCGCCGCGGATCACCCCCGCGCTGGGCGAGGGATGCTGGGCGCTGGGCACGGATGCGGCGGTCGGCTGCCAGTCGGCCTCGAGCCGGGTCTTGTCGCGCGGCATGGTGACGAACACCTTGCCGTTGCTGTGCCCGAGCGAGACCCACATGTCCGGCGCGTACAGCACCGAGCGCAGCAGGACCTCGAAGTACTCGGGCTCGAGGGCGGCGACGGCGACGCCGAGGAAGGTTCCGTTCGGCGCGACGATCGCCCGCCCGAAGACGATCGTGTAGTTGTCGAGCGGGGTCTTGTACGGCGTGGCGACGTGCAGCGCCGACGGGCTCTGCTCCGCCTTGGGCGAGCGGAAGTAGTCGCGGTCGGCGAAGTCGCGGCCGAGCAGGGCGTCGACGCTCGAAGCGACGACGGTGCCCTCGGCGTCGAGCACGACCATCGAGCGCACGCCGGGGATGGCGTCGCTCAGCACCTTGAGGCGCGCCGAGAGCAGGGTCGAGGTCTGGTGCGGCGGCATGCCGACGTAGTCGTCGCGCACGCTCGCCAGCGCCCGGTTCATGCCGTCGAGCTGCTGGCCGACGTTCTCGTCGATCACTCGCGCCTGGGCATGGAGCCGGTCGCGCTCGGTCGTCTCGGTGGCGCGATGCGTCTTGAGCAGGGCGTAGCCGACGATCGCGCCGACGATCAGGAGCGCGATCGCCAGGGCGATCCGCTCGACCACGAAGTGCGACACCGGGGTCGGCGGCTTCGCCGCGAGCGGACGCGCTTCGCTCGCCTCGGCGGCTTCGAGCCGCGAGTCGCCGAAGGCGCTCGGCTCGAGCGCCGCGCTGATCGAATCGGTGCTCATGGCGGGGGCGCGGGCGACGGCGCGACCGCCGTTCTCGAAACGCGGGACATGATTGCGTCTTCGGCAGCGGCGCGGCGAAATGAAGCGGGCCGCGAGCGGCCGATCGCACGGTGGCAGCGCCCGCGGCGGGAGGCTGGATGGAATTACAGTCCCGGTGTCCCCCCGTCCGCGCCCTGCCGCATGTCCGCCCTCGCCCCCGCCGCACCGAAAGGCCTGCAAGCCGCGACCTTTCGCGGCCTGAACGCGGCCCAGCGGCGCGCGGTCGAGCACGGCATAGAGCCCGGCGCCGCGCCGGCCGGCCCGCTGCTGGTCATCGCCGGCGCCGGCTCGGGCAAGACCCTGACCCTGGCCGCGCGGGTCGCCCGGCTGGTGCTGGCCGGGGCCGACCCGGCGCGCATCCTCATGCTCACCTTCTCGCGCCGCGCCGCCGCCGAGATGGAGCGCCGGGTCGCCCGCGTCCTGCACGAGGCGCTCGGCCTGCCGCCCCTTGTCGGCGCGCCGCGCCTGGCCTGGTGCGGCACTTTTCACGCGATCGGCGCCCGCCTGCTGCGCGCCCATGCTGCCGAGCTCGGCCTCGAACCGTCGTTCACGGTCGACGACCGCGGCGAGTCCGAGGACCTGGTCCATGTCCTGCGCCAGCGGCTCGGTCTGGCCGGATCGCGGCGCCGCTTTCCGCAGAAGGCCACCTGCATGGCGATCTATTCGCGGGTGGTCAATTCGCAGGCGAGCCTGGCCGACGTGCTGGCCGCAGCCTTTCCCTGGTGCGCCGACGGCCACGACGAGCTGAAGCGCCTGTTCGCCGCCTACGCCGCCGAGAAGCAGGCGCAGCGCGTGCTCGACTTCGACGACCTGCTGGTCTGGTGGGCGGCGGCGCTGGAGGAGCCCGCGGTCCGCGCGGCGATGGCGGCGCGCTTCGACCATGTGCTGGTCGACGAATACCAGGACACCAACCGGCTGCAGGCGGGGATCCTGCTCGGCCTCAAGCCCGACGGCCGCGGCCTCACGGTGGTGGGCGACGACGCGCAATCGATCTATTCGTTCCGCGCCGCCGAGGTGCGCAACATCCTCGACTTCGCCGGCGGGTTCGTGCCGCGGGCCGAAGTGGTCACGCTCGAGCGCAACTACCGCTCGACGGCGCCGCTGCTCGCCGCCTCGAACGCGGTCATCGCCCTCGCCGCCGAGCGGCATGCGAAGGAGCTGTGGAGCGACACGGCCGCGGTCGAGCCGCCGGCGATCGTCTGGGTCGCGGGCGAGAGCGAGCAGGCCGCGTGGGTCGCCGACCGGACCCTGGCCCTGCGCGAGACCGGCCTCGCGCTGAAGAGCCAGGCGGTGCTGTTCCGCGCTTCGCAGCACAGCGCCGCGCTCGAGCTCGAGCTGGCGCGGCGCAATATCCCGTTCGTCAAGTACGGCGGGCTCAGGTTCCTCGAGTCGGCGCACGTGAAGGACGTGCTCGCGGTGCTGCGCTTCGCCGCCAACCCGCGCGGCGAGCGCGCCGCCTGGCGGGCGCTGCAGCTTGTGCCGGGCATCGGCGCGGCGAGCTCGACCCGCGTGGTCGCGGCCATGGCTGCCGCCGCCGACCCGGCAGCGGCCCTGCTCGGCTTCGCGCCGCCGGCCGCGGCGGCGCCGGCCTGGGCGGAGTTCCGGGCCCTGTTCGCGGCGCTGCGCTCACCCGCCTCGGCCTGGCCGGACGCGATCGCCGAGGTCGAGCGCTGGTACCGGCCGCAGCTCGAGCGCCTGCACGACGACGCCGCGCCGCGGGCCGCCGACATCGCCCACTTGGTGCGCCTGGCGGCGGGGTACGTGTCTCGCGAGCGCTTCCTCACCGAGCTCGCGCTCGACCCGCCGGCGGCCAGCAGCGACGAATCCGGGCCGGGCAGCCTCGACGAGGACTATCTGATCCTCTCGACCATCCATTCGGCCAAGGGCCAGGAGTGGAGCGCGGTGTCGGTGCTCAACGTCGTCGACGGCTGCATCCCCTCGGACATGGCGACCGGCAACGCGGAAGAGATCGAGGAAGAGCGGCGCCTGCTGTACGTGGCGATGACGCGCGCCCGCCATCACCTGCACCTGCTCGTGCCGCAGCGCTTCTATGTCACGCAGCAGGCCGCCTACGGCGACCGGCACGTGTACGCGGCGATCAGCCGCTTCCTGCCGGAGTCGATCCGCGACCGCTTCGTCCAGATATCGCCCGAGGCGGCCATGGCCGCGACAGACTCCGCGGCGGCCGTCCCGGCGCTCGCCCTGGTCGATCTCGGCGCGCGGGTTCGCGCCGCCTGGCGCTGAGCCGCGGACAAAAGAAAGCGGCAGTACCGGACCTGCCGGTACTGCCGCTGTTGACGGGCCGCTGACGTTTCGACAGCAGGCCCGACCCGTTCGCCGGCGTCAGATCTTGTCGATGGCGTCCTTGACCTTTTCCTTGGCGTCGCCGTAGTTCTTCTGCACCTTGCCGGCCGCCTTGTCGACCTTGCCTTCGGCTTTGAGATCCGGATTGCCGATGACCTTGCCGGTGGTTTCCTTGACGGCGCCCTTGGCTTCCTCGATGCGGCCCTTGACCTGATCCTTGTTCATGAAAAGTCCTCTCGTATGACGGTGAATGAAAGTCGGCGTTGAGCCGATGTCTGCACTGTCACAGGGAAGGAATCCGGGGTCTGTCGGCGGCCGGCAACGCGGCGCGTAGGACTTTTCGCCTTGCTCAGCCGAGGGCTGTTCTCTCGCCGCGGGCCGCCCGCGAGAAATGGCCGCTGCCGAGGTCCATGAGGAAAGCACCCAGCCAGGCCGAGCCGGAGCCGGTCGGGTAGACACGCTCCTCGCCGGTGGACCAGCAGCGCACGCGCAACAGGCCGCCGAACAGATCGTCCGACCAGGCCGGTGCCGTGTCTTCCTCGAGCTCGAAGTCCGCGACCTCGAAGCCCTTGGCGCGCAGCACGCCGCTCAGCGCGTGGCTGACCGGGGGCGGGGCGTGGAGCACGGCGTTCATGGCGGTATCCGATTCACGCACATCCGCCGCGCCTTGTGTGTCGGACGAAGGCTCATCTCTGCATAGGCATGGCCGAAGGCGTGACTATTTCGCGGCCCGCGCCGCGACTGTTGCGTTCATTGGACTCTCCGCACTGCGTGCTCCGGGTTTCGCGCTTGGGAGCGGCCCGGCGCGCTCAGGCCGGTTCGGCCTTCCTCGCGCCGCGGATGTTCATCGCCGCCAGGCAGACCTGCAGGAACACCAGGGCCCAGGCGCGGCTGTGCAGCCCCCACGCGATCCAGAGCACGTTGCTGAGAAGGAAGATCCAGAAGCCGACCAGGCGGCGACGCTTCAGGCTCGAAGCGACGAGCCAGGCGGCGAGCACGGTGACGACCATTGCCGGCCATTGGAGGAGATCGAGCCAGTCCATGCCGCCGAGCATAGTGCGCGCGCCATCCCGGAGCGTTCGTGCGGTCCTTCCGGACGCGGCCGCCGGCGGCCGTCGGGCCGCGCGTGGCGGGCATCGAACCGGTCTACAGTGCGCCCGTTCACCGTTCCCTGCGCCTCTCGCGCGCACGCCATGAGGTCACGTTCGACGTCACGTCTTCTGCCGGTGCTCGGCCTCGCGCTCCTGCTCGCGACCGGGTGCGTCGTCCCGCCGGCGGGAGGCGGTGGCGGCGCGGCGCAGCCGGCCTCCTCGGGCGTTTCGCCCGCCGCCGCGTCCGCCGCGCCGGCGGCGGCGCCGGCACCCTTCACCGAGGTCGTGGCGCGCGCCGGCGAGCAGCTGCTGCGCGAGGCGCAGGCAGCCGTCGGCGGCGGCCCGCGCGATCTCGTCATCGATCCGCTGATCGACGCCAGCACCGGCCAGCAGACGACAGCCACGGTGCAGATGGGCCAGCAGCTCGGCGCGCTGATCAGGACCCGGCTGCCGCAGTGGAGCGTGCGGCCGCTGACGCGAAACAGCCTGTCGAACCGGCCGCTGCTGCTGATCGGCACCCTGACCGCGATCAACACGAAGAACGCGCGCGACGAGAACGCCGACGCGTTCCGCATCTGCCTGGTGCTCGTCGACCTGCGCACCGGCAAGCTGGTGGCCAAGCGGGTCGAGCGGGCCACCCTCGCCACGGTCGCCTCCGAGCCGACGGCCTTCTACCGCGACAGCCCGACCTGGGCGCTCGACCAGACGGCGCTCGCGTACGTGAAGTCGTGCCAGGGAAGTGCGCCCGGCGAGAGCGTCGATCCCGGCTACCTGCTGCGCCTGCCCGCGGCGGCGATCATCAACGAGGCCCAGCTCGCGTTCGCCGACAACAAGCCGGCCGAGGCGTACCGCCTGCTGCGCGAAGTGCAGCCGATCGCCGACCCCGACGACCTGCGCATCCTCAACGGCCTCTACATCGCGAGCTGGCGCACCGGCAAGAAGAAGGAAGCGGGCGAGATCTTCGGCCGGATCGTCGGCGTCGGCCTCGACACCCGCGCGCTGCCGATCAAGATCTTCTTCAACCCCGGGCAGACGACGCTGATCGCCTCGGCCGACCTGCAGGCGCAGTACGCGATCTGGCTGCGCGAGATCGCGATCCAGGTGGGCCTGCGCGAGAGCTGCGTCAAGGTCGTGGGCCACACCAGCCGCACCGGCGACGCTGCCGCCAACGTCGCCCTCTCGCAGCGGCGCGCGTCGATCGTCAAGCAGACGCTGGAGCGGCAGAACAAGAGCCTGGGCCCGCGGATCGCGAGCGAGGGCGTCGGCGCGACCGAGATCATCGTCGGCCTCGGCACCGACGACATGCGCGACGCGCTCGACCGGCGCGTCGAGTTCCGCACCGTCGACTGCAGCTAGCGCGGCGTACGTTTGGTAGCGCCCGGCTTGTCGGCGCGCCGGCGCATCGGGTAAGGTGCGGCCATGCGGGCCTTCGGCGTCCTGTCAGAGCCGCGCGGCGTGCTCGCCGCGCTGGCCTTCGGCCTGCTGCTTGCCGGCTGCGCCTCGACCCCCAAGCCTTCGACCGACCGGCCTCAGGTCGCCCGGCCCGCGCCTTCGGCCGACCGCGACGGTCCCGGCGCCAACCCGCCGCCCGACCTCGCCAGCCTGCCCGACGCCGAGCCGCGGATCGAGCCGATCCGGCCCGGCGGCGCCAACAAGCCGTACTCGGCGCTCGGCCGCGATTACGTGCCGATCACCCGCGACAGCGCCTTCAGCGAGCGCGGCCTGGCCTCGTGGTACGGCAAGAAGTTCCATGGCCGGCGCACCGCCAACGGCGAGACCTACGACATGTACGCCATGACCGCGGCCCATCCGACCCTGCCGCTGCCGAGCTATGCGCGGATCCGCAATCCGGCGAACGGGCGCGAGGTCGTCGTCCGCATCAACGACCGCGGCCCGTTCCATGCGGGCCGCATCGTCGACCTGAGCTACGCCGCGGCGCAGAAGCTCGACCTGCTGCGCGGCGTGGCGCCGGTCGAGCTCGAGCGGCTCACCTTCGACGAGATCCGCGCCGGCAACTGGCGGCGCGGCGAGCGCGATGCGACCCGGCTGGCGAGCGCGGCGTCGCGCGGCGCACCCGCGGCGCCCGCCGCGAACACAGCGGCCGCGCCACGCGCGCCGGTGCCTGTCCCCGCGGCCGACGTCGTTCCCGTGGCTGCGCTTGCCGGCGAGGCCGCCGACGATCCGGCGCCTCAGGCCGTGGCCTCGATCGCGCCGGCGCCGCCCGCGGCCGCACCGCTGGCGGCGCGGGGCTTCTGGGTCCAGCTCGGCGCATTCCGCGAGCCGGCCGGCGCCGAAAGCTTCCAGCGCCGCGTCGGCGCCGAGGTCGAGTGGCTCGCGCCGCTGCTCGCGACCTTCGGCGACGCCGCGCTGTACCGGGTGCAGGCGGGGCCGTACCCGAGCCGCGACGACGCCCAGGGCGCGGCGGGCCGGGTGCGCGACGCGCTCGGGCTGGTGCCGGTGATCGTCGAGCGGCGCTGAGCCCCGCCGCGTCGCCCGCTCAGCGGCCGCCGGTGACCTCGAGGATCGAGCCGGTGGTGTAGCTGGCGGCCTCGGAGAGCAGGAAGACGATCGCCTCGGCCACCTCTTCTGCGCTGCCGGCGCGCTGCATCGGCAGCAGCGGCAGCATTTGCGCCACCCGGTCGGGCGTGCCGCCCGAGGCATGGATCTCGGTCTCGATGATGCCCGGGCGGACCGCGTTGACGCGGATGCCTTCGCCGGCGAGCTCCTTCGCCAGGCCGAGGGTGAAGGTCTCGATCGCGCCCTTGGCCGCGGCGTAGTCGACGTACTGGCCGGGGGCGCCGAGCTTGGCCGCCGCCGACGACACGTTGACGATCGCGCCGCCCGCGTTCGCGCCGGCGCGGCCGGCGGCGGCCGGCTTCGTCGTCATCCGCCGGATCGCCTCGCGCGCGCAGTAGAAGCTGCCGTAGACGTTGATCGCGAACATGCGCTCGAGGCGCGCCGGCGTCATCGCGTCGACGCGCGAGCCGAGGTCGACGACGCCGGCGTTGTTCACCAGGCCGGCGTGCGGCGGCAGCGACCGGTCGATCGCCGCGAACATCGCGCTCACCTCGGCGTCCCGGGCGACGTCGGCGCGAACCGCCAGCGCTCGCCCGCCGCCGGCCTCGATCGCGGCGACGACGCTCTCGGCCGCTGCCGCGTCGTGGGCGTAGTTCACCGCCACCGCCCAGCCGCGCTGCGCGCAGAGCAGGCTGGCCGCCCGGCCGATGCCGCGCCCGCCGCCGGTGATCAGGACGGTCCGCGTCGCCGCCTCACTCTTCATCGTCGTCGCCTCCGCGCGCCTCGTCGGTGCCGGTCTGCTCCTTGGCCTTCTTGTCGAGGATCGCCTGCATCGGCGCGAGCCTGTCGATGAAGCTGGCGACCGGCACCGGCCTGGCCAGACGCAGCTGCGGCGCGAACAGGTGGTTCATGTACAGCTCCTCGCCAGGACGGCCGGTGCGCTGCACGTTGAACCAGAGCTGCAGCGCCACCCCGACCGCGAAGCCGGTCACGGCGACGGCGCGCATCAGCCGCTCCCTCGCCGGCTCGACCGCGAGCAGGTGGAAGTAGATCGTGGTCGCGACCGCGGCGAAGACGATGACGAAGCTGAAATCGGTGACCCAGGGCCAGGAAAAGGCGAAGGCGAGCAGCGGCGGAACGGCGCCGAGCACGACGAACGCCAGGCTGGCGATGACGAACACGCGCACGTGCCAGCCGAAGCTGCTCTGCCGGGCGAAGATCTTCGAGAGCAGGGCCCAGAAGCCGCACCAGAGCGCGCCGACCATCAGGGCCCCGAGCACCGCCTTGCCGATCTCGCGGCCCAGGCCGTCGGGGTCGTTGTCGATGTAGGTGTTGAACAGCACGAAGACGAGCGAGGCGAGCGCCAGCCCGACCGTCGGCAGCCAGCCGATCTCGCGCGATAGCACCGGCGCGAGCGTCTGCTCGGGCGCCAGCGCATGCCCCGGCAGGCGCAGGCGCAGGGCGGTGCGGCCGACGTGCAGGTCGAGGTCGCGGCCGCTGTCGGCAACCGTGTGCACGGCGCCGCCGGCGATGCGCTCGCGGCCGATCCAGAGGCCATTGTTCGTCGCCCCGGCGGTGACCACGAGCGAGGCCGCCGCCGCGCCGTCGGCGGCGGGCACGAAATCGATGCTCGCGTGATGTGCGGCGACATGCGGCTCGGTCAGCACCGCGTCGTTGTCGAGCGCGCGGCCGATCGTCACCGGCCAGCGCTCAATGCGCCAGGCCTGGCGCACCGTGCCGTCGCGGTCGAGCGCCTCGAGCAGGGCTAGCGGACCCATCGGAACGCGTCGAGGTAGTGGCGGGCGAGCTTCTGCGCGTTGCCGAAGCTCACGCCCTGGGCGTCGAAGCGGCCCTGCACGCCCGACTCCGGCTGGTCGAGCGTGGCCACCAGCACCGCCACGTCGTAGAGCTGCGGCAGCTTCTTGTAGGCGCGCATGCAGACCACGGCGCGCAGCGGCAGGCCGTCGCGGTCGACGTACTCCTCGCTGCAGCGCGGCTTGGTCTGGTGCTGGCCCGAGAGGCGCGCGAACGATTCGTTGCGAAAGCTCTGCGAATAGCGCGCCGCGAAGCGCAGCGTGCCGAGCTTCGAGCCGTCGTAGCTCTCGTGCCGCAGGGAAATGGTCCCGGTGTTGTAGTCGCCGACGAAGATGCGCGTGTCCATCACGCAGTCGGAGCGCTCGAAGTCCATGCCGCCGGTGCGCGAGGGCTCGCTCGAGCCCCAGCAGCGCATGAACACGTCGGGCGGCACCGGCACCAGGTAGCGCGGGTGCGTCGCCGGCTTCCAGCCCTGCTGCAGGAAGCGCTCGGTCAGCAGGGCCTGGTGCTTCTGCAACTGCTCGTTGACGATCGGGTAGGCCGGGCCGGTGATCGGCGTCGCGTCGCGGCCGCGCGCGAGGAGGGCGGTGGCGAAGCTGGCCGGCACGAGGAAGCTGACCTGCTCGCCGTCGACGCGGCGGGCGACGTTGATGCCGACGACGTGGCCCTCCTCGTCGAGCGCCGGGCCGCCGCTCATGCCGCCGGAGAGCGCGCCGCCGAAGAAGATCTGCGGATAGAAGCTGCGCTTGACCAGGCCGTTGTACGTGCCCTGCACGACCGCAAAGCCCACGTCGAGCGGGTTGCCGAGCGAGTAGATGCGCTCGCCCTGCGCCAGCGGCTCGGCCTCGGGGCGAAAGGCGAGGGCGTCGAAGGTCTTGCCCGGGCCGTCGGCCGCGCGCAGCAGCGCCAGGTCGTGCAGCACGTCGAGCTGCAGGATCTGCAGCGGCGCTTCCCGGCCGTCGGCGGTGACGTAGACCAGGTCGTGGCGCTCGGGCTTGAGCGCCGCTTCGCTGACGACGTGGAAGTTGGTGACGATCAGGCCGTCCTTGGTGACGATGAAGCCCGAGCCGACCGAGGTCTGGCTGGCCTGTCCCTTGAGCACGGTGCGGATCTGCACGAGCTGCGAGCGCGCCTGCTCGTAGACCTTGCGCGCCGAGAGCGAGACCGGTGCGGGGGCGGGCTGCGGCGCCGCGCCGGGCGGTGGGTCGGCCGCGGGGGCGCTGCCTGCTGCGGGAGTGGAGAGTGTTGGCGGCGGGGCTGCGCCGGCCGGCGCAACTGCCGATCCGGCGAGCACGCTGATCAGCAGGAGGACGAATCGGCAAGAACCCATCCAAGGGCATTCTACGAGGGCACCCGCGGCGCTCGCCGGGCCAAGGCCCTTCGTCTGGCTCGTGCTCTTCGATGACAAACGGTGACAAGCCCCGGGGCGGCTGACACGCCTGCTCATCGCTGGGCCGATTCGGCACACGAGGCGGAAACAGCGCCCTTCGACAGTGCCGGACAACGCACGCGGCACGTCGCTTGCCGCCCACTTCAGGTCTGGAGGACAAACCATGCTACGAACCCTATTCCCTTCCCGCCGCGCCCCCGCGTTCGCGCTGTCCCTGCTTGCCGCTGCCGTGCTCGCGGGGTGCGGCGGCGGCGGGTCCGACGGCAGCGTCGGCCTCGACGACGCCACGGCGACGATGTACGCGGCCAACGCCGCGCAGATCGGCAGCGATGCCGCCGGCGTCGCCGACGCCGGCGTGCTGGCGGCCCAGGCGATGATCGCCGCCGGCGCCGGCGCGATGGCCAGCGACGACCGCATGTCGGCGCAGGCGGCAGGCGCGCAGCCGCTCGGGACCTCGACGAAGCCGTGTCCGGGCGGCGGCAGTGCCACGGTCTCCATCACCGGCGGCACGCCGGCGAGCGAGGCCAACGGCAGGTTCGACACCGGCGAGGTCTACCAGGTGAGCTACGCCGGCTGCACCGGCGCCGCCGGCTTCGGTCGGCTCGACGGCACGCTGGCGATGACGGTGCTCAGCGCCAGCGGCGACAGCGCCAACGGCGCGCTCTCGCTCTCGACCACCGCCACCGGGCTGATGCTGACCACCCCGCGTGGCACCGCCACCCTGAACGGCAGCACGCAGCGCGACTACAGCGTCGCCACCGACAGCGACGGCACGGTGCACCTCGGCAGCCGCTTGGTGACGACGCCGAGCGTGACCCTGGCGACGAACTACAACGCGCGCTCCAGCCTGTTCACGCTGAGCGCCACCGACATCCAGCGCACGGCGACGCTGGTGGGCGGCGTGCTGCAGTCGAGCACGATCATGGGCACGCACACCCTGGCCGGCGTGCTGCCGAACGCGACCTTCAGCTTCACCGTCGCGACCACCGGTGGCGCGACCACCTACGGCCCCGACGGTCGGCCGACGGCCGGCGCGTGGACGATCACCCTGCCGCAGAACATCGTCGCGGTGACGATCGCCAACGCCATGGCAACGATCACCATCGACCACGGCAAGGACGGCACGATCGACCGCACGATCACGATTCCGCTGCCGCAGCTGACGGCCGGCGCGGGCTGATCTGCACCCGGCGGGGCATCGTTCCCCCGGGGAGATCGGGGTACGCGGCGTGGCGGCCATTCGCTACAGTCGCGCCCAGATCACCGGAGACAAGCCGATGCGCCGCCGCACCCTTCTCGCCGCCAGCGCCGCCGCGCTGGCGCTTCCCATGACGGGCGCCCGCGGCCAGGCGCTGGAAAAGCCGAAGCTGACGATCGCGGTCGGCGGCAAGAACCTGCTGTACTACCTGCCGCTGACGATCGCCGAAGGCCAGGGCTATTTCAAGGCCGAGGGCCTCGACATCACGATCGCCGACTTCGCCGGCGGCTCGCGCGCGCTGCAGGCGCTGGTGGGCGGCAGCGCCGACATCGTCTCCGGCGCGTTCGAGCACACGATCAACATGCAGGTGAAGGGCCAGCGCCTGCGCGCCTTCGCGCTGCAGGGCCGGGCGCCGCAGATCGTGCTCGGCATCAACCCGAAGACGATGCCGAACTTCAAGTCGGTCGTCGAGCTCAAGGGCAAGAAGCTCGGCGTCACCGCGCCGGGCTCCTCGACCAACGTGCTCGCCAATTTCGTGCTCGGCAAGGTCGGCCTGAAGCCGGGCGACGTGGCGATCATCGGGGTCGGCGCCGGCAGCGGCGCGGTCGCGGCGATGCGCACCGGGCAGATCGACGCGATCTCGAACCTCGACCCGGTGATCACGCTGCTCACGCGCAGCGGCGACCTGCGAATAGTCTCCGACACGCGCATCGTCGCCGAGGCCGACAAGGTGTTCGGCGGGCCGATGCCGGCCGGCTGCCTCTACACCCAGCAGACCTTCCTCGACAAGTACCCGGCGACCGCGCAGGCCCTGGCCAACGCGCTGGTGCGCGCCGACAAGTGGATCCAGGGCGCGGGCGCCGGCGACATCATCAAGGCGGTGCCCGAGAACTACCTGCTCGGCGACCGCGCGGGCTACGTCGTCGCGTTCCTCTCGGCCAGGGGCGCGCTCTCGCCCGACGGCAGGTTCCCCGAGGCCGGGCCGGACACGGCCCGCCGCGCGCTGGCGAGCATCGATCCGGAGATCGCCGCGGCGAAGGTCGACCTCGCGGCGATCTACACCAACGACTTCGTCAAGCGCGCCAACGCGAAGTATCCGAAGGGCTGAGGCCGATCGAGGCGACGCCCCGATCGATGCCTCGCGCACGGATCGCTACTCGACGACCGGCGTCGCCGCCACGGCGATGCCGCAGCTCGCCAGCGAGGCGCGGCGCTTGTCGAGCCAGGCGACGGTCTCGTAGACGTCGAGCTGGTAGCTCATCCGCGTGAGGTGGATGAAGCGGATCAACGGCATGGCGCCCTGCGACGCCTTGTCGACGATCTTGCGCTGCAGGTTGCTCAGGGCCTCGGGACGGTCGCAGGGCGCGGACGGTGCGGCGAGCGCGGCGACGGTCGTCTCGTCCGGCTGCGCCCGGGCGCTTCCGGGCACGACGCAGAAGGCGGCGACTGACAGCAGGGAGATGCGAAGGATGGTATTCATGGCGACTCCTTTGGGTGTGTCCCCTTGCGGTTGCAGATGCGGTACCGGCAGGGGATGGCGCGTACCTTAGAAAGTCGTCGGGCCGGGCGCGAGTCGTTTCCGACGAAACCCGCGCGCGAGCCGGCGAAGCAGTCCTGGCGGCGACGAAACGACGGGTTCGGCAGCGGACCGGGGCACCCCCTGCCGCGGCGGCCCGCGGGCGCTACATCTGGTGGAAGAGGTGGGCGTAACGGTCGCTGACCGGCAGGCGGCGCGGCACGCCCCTCAGGCGGACCTCGAGCTTTCCGTTCGGCAGCCGCTGCACCGCCTCGATGGCGTTGACGTTGACGACGACGCTGCGGTGGATCTGCCAGAACACCTGCGGGTCGAGCCCGGGCAACAGGTCCTTCAGCGGCGTCGAGATCAGCGACTCGCCCTCGGCGGTGACGACGGCGACGTACTTGCTGCCGGCTTCGAAGCAGAGCACGTCCTCGATCGTGATGAGGCGGATCTCGCGCCCGCTCAGCACGGTGATCCAGCGCATCCGTTCGGCCGGCGCCGGCGCCTGGGCGAGCCGGTCGAGCAGATGCCGCAGGTCGGCCGGCGCCGCATCGAGCCGCTCCTGGAGGCGCTGCACCGAACGGACGAGACGGGCCGGCTCGAGCGGCTTCACGAGATAGTCGACGGCGCCGTCCTCGAACGCCTGCACGGCGTAGCGGTCGAACGCGGTGACGAAGACGACGTGCGCGCTCCTGCCGCACAGGCGCGCGACTTCGAGGCCGGTGAGCCCCGGCATCCGGATGTCGAGAAAGACGATCCGCGGCCGCAGCCGCTCGATCGCGGCAAGCGCGGCATGGCCGTCGTGGACGACGGCGCAGACCTCGAGCTCGGGCCAGGCGCGCGCGAGCTCGTCGCGGAGCTCGCCGGCAAGAAGCGGCTCGTCCTCAGCGATCAGTGCCGTCGGTCCGTTCCGGCTCATGGACCCAGGGTAGATGAAGGACAAGCGTGGCTGGATCTTCGGTCGCGACGGCGCTCGCCGCACCGCTGCCGAAGGCTTCGTCGAGGCGCCGGCGCAGCTCGACCAGGTCGGCGGCGACGAGAAGCGGCTCGTGGGCGCCTTCGTCGCCGGCGAAGACGAGACGGAGGCCGTCGGCAACGCTCTCGGCGTGGATCCGAAGCGACCGCCGCGCCGTTGCTTCGCGCCGCGCGATCGCGCGGGCGATCGGCAAGACGAGCATCGGCGGCATCGGCCGGGGCGCGGCATCGGCGGAGATCGACAGCGCGAGCTCGCGGCGGGCGCCGGCCATCGCGTCATGAACGCGCAGGCAGGCGACGGCGGTCGCGAGCTCGCGCTCGACGCTCGTCGCGACCGGGTCGCCGGGACGGCTGTCTCCCGGCATCAGCAGGCGCAGGAACGTGATCAGCGCGTCGAGCAGGCGATCGGCATCCTCGTTCCTGGCGGTCTCCGCAAGCTCGCCGACGCGTTGCAGCGCGGCGAACAGGAGCTCGGGCTCGACGCGCGCCTGCAGGGCGAGGAGTCGACTCTGCTGCACCTGCCGTTCGGCCTCGGCGCGCCGCAGCTCCAACGCGCGCAGGCGCCGTGAAGCCGCCTCGCGCGCGCGCCATTCGTGCCACACCGCGACGCCGAGGCCCCCCTGTACCACCAGCAGAAGGACGCTGTAGAGAATCCAGGCCGACCGCATGGCGAACGTAGCCTCGAGACCTAACCTGTTGCTGGCCAGCACCACCTGCAGGCTCTCGACGGCGACCGCCGCCACGACGGCCCCGGCCACGACGGCTGTGGCGTAAGCCTTCAGCGGCGGAGCGCCGCGGCGCACGTAGGCGTCGGCGATGACGACGCCGAGAACGAGGCACACGGCGTAAACGGGCCCCCTCGTGAGATAAGGAAGCCAGGATTGGTACTGCAGGTAGACGTTGACGACGGTCGTGCCGCGCGCCAGTCCGAAAAGCAGGGTCACGACGAGCACCGCGGCGAAATGGCGTGGCCCGAGCCCGCGCAAGGCCTCCAGCAGCGGCCCGAGGCGGTCCGCCGTCGACGGCGCCGATGCGGCGAACAAGGAGGTGGCCTTCATGCGCGTGGCAGGACGATGCTCGCCACTACGCCGCGCGGCTCGTTCATCTGCAGGCCGAGGGAGGCGTTCTGGCCGTGCAACGTGCGCAGTCGGGCGCGGATGTTCGCCAGGCCCGTGCCCGCGCCGCGGCCCGGCACGATGCCGCGGCCGGTGTCCGCGACGCTCAGACTGACCGCCCCTCCGACCGGCTCGGCGGCGACGCGGATGCGGCCCCCCTCCGGCAGCGGCGCCAGCCCGTGCTTGAGCGCGTTCTCTATCAGGGTGAGCAACATCAACGGCGGCACCGGCGTTGCTCCGAGCTCCGCAGGAATCGCGAACTCGACATCGAGCCGTTCGCCCATCCGGATCTTGTGCACGGCGAGATAGGCGCGGGCGACTTCGGCCTCGCGCGCCAGCGTCGAATCCGGTGCGCGCAGTTGGGGCAGCGTCTGTTGCAGGTACTGCAGCAGGTCGGCGAGCATCGCCTTGCCTGCGGCGGCGTCGAGGCGGGCGAGGCGGCGCACGTTGGCCAGCGAGTTGAGGAGGAAGTGCGGCTCGATCTGCGCCTGCAGCAGCTGGAGCTCGGCTTCGGCGACGTGGCCTGCAAGGGCGACGCTGCGCCGCTCGCTCTCGTGCAGCGTCGCCAGCGTCGCCCGGCGCTGCCAGAGCGACTCGCGCCAGACGGCGACGAGGGCGAGCCAGTTGAGCTGATTCGAGAACACGAAAGCCCAGTCCCACGCGCCCGGCAGCGAATCGAAATAGCGGAGGGCGATGGAAGCGCCTACCTGCAGCGACGACGCGAGCGCTGCGGCCAGAAGCACGCCCGCGGCCAGCGCCGTCCAGCGACCGGCGCGCGCGACGGGGAGCCTGCGCTCGAGGGCGAGGAGCAGGGCGATGCCCGGGGCGAGACCGCAGAAGGCGGCCGCCGCCCCGAACGGGAATCGGGCGAGCACGGCGAGGCCGCTGTCGGGCCGAACCGCACCGGTCACGTGGATCACCCCCGTGGAGAAGGCGAACACGGCGGCGACGCCGACGACGAACCGGGCGTCGCTGGCGCGTGCGACGGTGCCGGCGGCGGCGACCCAGGAAGGCAGCTCGCTGGTCCCGATCGGTCGCTCTCCGTCCGGTGACTGCGTTGCCATCGCTGCACGCTACACCTTGCGCCGCTCGGACGGAAGGCGAACCGACGAATCGGCCCACCACCCGACGAACCGATGGTCGCGGCCGACGAATCGGCGCCTGGCTGTGATCCGGAAACGCCCGACCGGGACGGCGCCGCGCCGGACCTACACTCGACCGCCGCGCGGCTTGCGCCGATTCAGAAAACATGCCCATGCCTCCCAGCCGGTCGGACGCCCCAGCGGCGGCGCTCGCCCTGCGCGACGTGTCCTGCACGTTCCTGTCGCGCGACGATCCTGGCCAGCGCTACACCGCCGTCCGCGACGTCAGCCTCGCCGTCGGCGCCGGCGAGTTCGTCTCGGTCGTCGGCCCCACCGGCTGCGGCAAGAGCACGTTGCTCAACGTCGCCGCCGGCCTGCTCGCGCCGAGCGCGGGTTCGGTCGAGGTGTTCGGCGAGAAGCTCGCCGGCATCAACCGGCGCGCCGGCTACATGTTCCAGTCGGACAGCCTGATGCCCTGGCGCACCGCGCTCGGCAATGTCGCCGCCGGGCTGGAATTCCACGGCGCCGCGACTGCCGATGCGAACGCGCAGGCGCTGGAGTGGCTGAAGCGGGTCGGCCTCGGGGCTTTCGGCGACCGCTATCCGCACCAGCTCTCGGGCGGCATGCGAAAGCGCGTCGGCCTGGCGCAGACGCTGGTGCTCGACCCGGACATCATCCTGATGGACGAGCCGTTCTCCGCGCTCGACATCCAGACCCGCCAGCTGATGGAAAACGAGGTGCTCGCGCTCTGGGCCGAGAAGAAGAAGGCGGTGCTCTTCATCACCCACGACCTCGACGAGGCGATCGCCATGAGCGACCGCGTGGTCTGCCTCTCGGCCGGGCCCGGCTCGCACCCGATCGGCGAGTTCGCGATCGACCTGCCGCGGCCGCGCGACGTCGCCGAGGTGCGCGCGACGGCGCGCTTCGTCGAGCTGCACAAGGCGATCTGGGACGTGCTGCGCGAGGAAGTGCTCGCCGGTTACCGGCAGCAGCTCGCGGCCTGAGCCCGGGAGGGCGCATGCGTCAGCGGGCCTCGATGCGCGGCTGCCTGGCCAGCCACGGCCCGAGCAGCGCGAGCGCCTGCTCCAGCTCGCCGTCGCTGATCGCGAACGAGAAGCGGACGTGGCGATGACCGTGCACGGGGTCGAAGTCGATTCCGGGTGCGATCGCGACGCCGGTCTCGTCGACCAGCCGGTGGCAGAAGGCCAGGCTGTCGTTCGTCAGGTGGCCGACGTCGGCGTACAGGTAGAACGCGCCGTCGGGCGGGGCGACGCCGGCGATGCCCATCTGCGGCAGTGCGGCGAGCAGGCGGTCGCGGTTCTTCGCGTATTGCGCCACCGTGTCCTCCAGCTCCGGCAGGTCGTCGAACGCGGCCAGCGCCGCGTGCTGCGAGAGGCTCGAGGGCACGAGGAAGAGGTTGATCAGGTAGTCGTTCAGGGTCTGCACGCAGTCGGCCGGCGCGACGATCCAGCCGAGGCGCCAGCCGGGCATGCGGAACAGCTTCGAGAAGCTGTTGAGGACGATCGCGTCGGGGTCGAGCGCGAGCGCGGTCGTCGCCTTGCGACCGTAGGCGACGCCGTGATAGATCTCGTCGGAGATCAGCCGCGTGCCGTCCTGGCGGCAGCGCACCGCCAGCGCGCCGAGCTGGTCGCGCGAGAGCATCGCGCCGGTCGGGTTGGCGGGCCTGGCGACGATCAGCCCGTGCAGCGGCGATTCGAGCGTGTCGAGCATCGCGGGCTGGAGGCGAAAGCCCACTTCGGCGCCGCAATCGATCTCGACCGCGGTTCGGCCGAGCGCCTTCAGCGCGTTGCGATAGGCAGGGTAGCCCGGTCGCGCCAGGCCGATCCGGTCGCCCGCGGCGAACAAGGCGGCGAACACCGCGGTCAGCCCCGCGCTGGCGCCGGCGGTGAGCAGCACGCGGCCCGGCGGCACATCGACGCCGTGCACCTCGGCGTAGTGGCGGGCGATCCGCTCGCACAGCGCGGCCGAGAGCCAGTAGCCGCTCGAATCGCGGTCGAGGCTGGCATGCGCGGCGGCGCGCGCGTGGGTCGGAATGCCCGCCGAGGGCTGGCCGAAGTGCATCGGGATCACCGGCAGGCCGGCGCGCAGTCGCGCCATGGCTCGCAGGCCGATCTCGCCGGCGTAGAAGGGTGCGATGGTGGCGCCGCGCGGCGCGAAGGGTCGGGTCATGGTGGGGCAGCTCCGGGTCGGCGCCATTGTCGCCATCGCCTACGATCGTCGGCTCGATGAAGCACTTGCGCCTCTGGCGGGCCCTGCTCCTGATCGCCGTGTTCGGGGTCTGGTACCTGCTGACCACGCCGGGGCTGATTCCGCCGTTCATGTTCGAGAATGACCGCCAGGCGGCGTTCTTCTTCGGCGAGCCGCTCAAGGTGCTGGAGCGAATCTGGCACTGGTTCGTGACGAACCGCGACATCTACGGGCACCTCGGGATCACCCTGCTCGAGACGGTGCTCGCCTTCGCCATCGGCACCGTGCTCGGCCTCGTGTTCGGCCTCTGGCTCGCGCTCAGCCCCCTGGCCGGCGCGATCGCCGACCCGTACATCAAGGCACTCAACAGCATGCCGCGCGTGATCCTGGCGCCGATCTTCGCGGTCTGGTTCGGCCTCGGCGTGGCGAGCAAGGTCGCGCTCGGCGTGACCCTGGTCTTCTTCATCGTCTTCTTCAACGTCTACCAGGGCGTCAAGGAAGTGAGCCCGGTGGTGCTCGCCAACGCGCGCATGCTCGGCGCCTCGCGGCGCGACCTGCTGCGCCACGTCTACCTGCCGAGCGCGACCAGCTGGGTGTTCAGCTCGCTGCACACCAGCGTCGGCCTGGCGTTCGTCGGCGCCGTGGTGGGCGAATACCTCGGCTCGTCGCGGGGCGTGGGCTACCTGATCCTGCAGGCCGAGGGCTCGTTCGACATCAACACCGTGATGGCCGGCATCCTGGTGCTGACGGTGTTCGCGCTGCTGCTCGACGCCGCGGTCGGCAGGGTCGAAACGCGGCTGATGAAGTGGCAGCCGAAGACCGGCGAGACCGAGAAGCTCTGAGCTCGCTCAGCCGCGCCGCAGCACCTCTATCTGCCGCGCAAGCGCAATGGTCGTGCGGTCGTGCAGGAACGCGCCGATGATCTGCACGCCGATCGGCAAACCTTCGAGGCTGGTCGCGATCGGCGCGAC
>JANMCC010000174.1:0-11717 GCA_031360885.1 Burkholderiales bacterium
GGATGCGGGTAGCTCGAGATGCCCTTGCCGTCGACCTCCTGGCGGAAGTTGAGAAGCTGCTCCTCGCTGAGGCGCCCTTCCATGTAAGCGCGGGCGTAGACCCCGGGGGAGGAGTGGCCCTGGATGTAGAGCAGGTCGCCGCCGTGGTCGGCCGTCTCGGCATGCCAGAAGTGGTTGAAGCCGGTGCCGAACATCGTCGCCAGCGAGGCGAAGCTGGAGATGTGGCCGCCGAGGTCGCCGCCATCGGCCGGGTGCAGGCGGTTCGCCTTGACCACCATCGCCATCGCGTTCCAGCGCATGTAGGCGCGCAGGCGCTCCTCGATCTCGATGTTGCCGGGCGTTCGCTCTTCCTGGTCGGTAGGGATCGTGTTGACGTACGCGGTGTTGGCCGAGAACGGCACGTCGATGCCGGCCTGGCGCGCGTGATCGATGAGTTGCTCGAGCAGGAAGTGCGCTCGATCGCCGCCTTCGGAGGCAATGACGGCCGACAGGGCGTCGAGCCACTCGCGGGTTTCGCCGGCATCGCTGTCGTCGTTGGCGGCCGCGCCGACGGGAAGCTCGGGAAGGGCGGACATGGGCGTCTCCGGAGTCGTTGTTTTCTCTGCGCGCAAGTGTCGCACATAATTGGTCACTTCCGCATTACGATCTCTTGTTTCATATCGTGGTAAGAAGGGGCACCGAGTCTCCGTCCTTCCGAGGGGCAACGGATAATTGCCGCATGCAGCGTGCCGTGACGGCTACGACCAAAGCTCCTCCACGGCCCGATCGCACCTGGGCCGAGCGGCTGTTCGGGCGCTGGTGGCGGCGCCAGTCGGCCGCGCGCCAGGACCGCTACGCCACCCTGGGGCCGCTGGCCTCGGTGCTGCTGTTCCTGGCCGCGATCGTTTCCGCCTTCTGGTACCTGCGCAACGAAGAGCTCGAGCGCGAGCAGGAGGCGGTGCGCCGCGACACCGAGGTCGCGCAGCAGCAGCTTCGCCTCAAGCTGATCGACAACCACGAGCAGCTCGTGCGCACCGCGCACGAGCTAACCACCCGCTCGCTCGACCGCAACTCGTTCCTCGTACAGGCCTCGAGCTTCACGCGCGAGCGGCCCGAGACCACCAACCTGATCTGGGTCGGGCCGAAGCGAAACGCAATCGCCGCGTATTCGGGCACGAGCTTTCCGCCGGAGACCGGCATCAGCGGCATCGAGACGCCGGCATCGCTGCCGATCGAGAACTCGGGCAGCGCGCCCGAGGCGGCGTTCCAGCGCGGGCGCGAGACGCGGCAGACCGCGTACTCGCGCCCGTTCAAGGACAGCTTCGGAAACGCCGTGTTCCAGGTGGTGATCCCGCTCATCGAGCGCGGCGCCTTCACCGGCGCGCTGATCGCCGAATACTCCGTCGAGCGGCTGCTGCGCTACTACGTTCCGACGGAGGTCTCGCGCCGGCACGCGATCTCGCTGCTCGACCAGGACCGGTCGCTCGCGAGCACGGTGATGACGGCGCCGGGCACGACCGTGAAGCGCCCGTCGATCGTCTTCGAGCTTCCGGTCGCTCCGGCCGATAACGGCCTGGTGCTGCGCGGCGAGGGCTATCGCACCTCCGTCGGCCTGATCAGCAACACGCTGTTCTGGATGGTGATGGCGCTTTCGGTGCTCACCGTCTGGATGCTGCTCGGCACCTGGCGGCACATGCGCCGGCGCCTGCAGATGCAGGCCGCGCTCGTTTCGGAGACGAACTTCCGGCGCGCCATGGAGAACTCGATGCTGACCGGCATGCGCGCCATGGACATGGAAGGCCAGATCAGCTACGTCAACCCGGCGTTCTGCGCGATGACCGGCTTCTCCGAGGCCGACCTGATCGGCCAGCATCCGCCCTTCCCCTACTGGCCGCACGACCGGCGCGAGGAGAACGCGCGCCTGCTCGAGCAGGAGCTGCGCGGCCAGAGCCCGGCCGGCGGGATCGAGGTGAAGGTGATGAGGAAGGACGGCTCGGTGTTCGACGCGCGCATGTACGTCTCGCCGCTGATCGACCCCAAAGGCCAGCAGACCGGCTGGATGACCTCGATGACCAACATCACCGAGGCCAAGCGCATCCGCGACCAGCTCACCGCCTCGCACGAGCGCTTCACCACCGTGCTCGAAGGCCTCGACACCGCCGTCTCGGTGCTCTCGGTGCAGCAGGGCGAGCTGCTGTTCGCCAACCGCTCGTACCGCCTCTGGTTCGGCGCCGACGCGCGCGGCCACGCCCAGCTTTCCGGCGGCGAGTCGTCGCTGCCGATGCCGCTCGACGGCGATGGCGACGACGCGGTCGACGCGCTCGGCGGCCTGCCGACGCAAGAGCTCACCGCCGCCGGCTCCGATTCGCGCGAGATCTTCGTCGAGGCCACGGGCAAGTGGTTCGAGGTCCGCGCCCGCTACCTGCAATGGACCGACGGGCGCCTCGCGCAGATGCTGATCGCGACCGACATCTCGGAGCGGCGCAACGCCGAGGCGGTGGCCGAGCACCAGGCCGAGAAGGCGCAGGTGACCAGCCGCCTGGTGACCATGGGCGAGATGGCGTCCTCGGTCGCGCACGAGCTGAACCAGCCGCTCACCGCGATCACCAACTACTGCAACGGCATGGTGACCCGGGTCGAGAACAACGCGATCGACAAGCCCGACCTGATCGCCGCGCTGAAGAAGACCTCGCGCCAGGCCGAGCGGGCCGGACAGATCATCCACCGCATCCGCGCCTTCGTGAAACGCAGCGAGCCGCAGCGGCAGAAGGCCTCGGCGCAGACCATCGTCGACGACGCGGTCGACCTCGCCGGCATCGAGCTGCGCCGGCGCAACGTCGCGATCCAGACCTACGTCGCGCAGCGCCTGCCGCCGCTGATGGTCGACCCGATCCTGATCGAGCAGGTGGTTCTCAACCTGCTGAAGAACGCGGCCGAGGCGATCGACAACGCGCGCATGCCGAGCGCGCGCCGGCGGATCGAGCTGCGCGTCGTGCCGCGGCACACGCCCGACGAAGGCGACGTGATCGAGTTCACCGTCACCGACAAGGGCCCGGGGCTGAAGGACGAGGTGATCGCCCGCATGTACGAGGCCTTCTTCTCGACCAAGGTCGACGGCCTGGGCATCGGCCTGAGCCTGTGCCGCTCGATCATCGAGAGCCACCGGGGCAGGATCAAGGCGGTCAACCTCTACAATGGCGAGACTCCCATCGGCTGCCGCTTCACCTTCACGCTGCCGGTCGAACCCCACCGTCTCGAAGCCCCCGCGGCCATAACTGCATGAGCCTGATTCCCAAGAAGGGCACCGTCTATGTCGTCGATGACGACGAGGCGGTGCGCGATTCCCTGCAGTGGCTGCTCGAGGGCAAGGACTACCGGGTCAAGTGCTTCGACTCCGCCGAGTCCTTCCTCTCGCGCTTCGATCCGCGCGAGGTCGCCTGCCTGATCGCCGACATCCGCATGGACGGCATGAGCGGCCTCGAGCTGCAGGACCGGCTGCTCGAGCGCCGCTCGCCCTTGCCCGTGACCTTCATCACCGGCCACGGCGACGTGCCGATGGCGGTGACGACGATGAAGAAGGGCGCCGAAGATTTCATCGAGAAGCCGTTCAAGGAAGACGAGCTGGTGTCGCTGGTCGAGAAGATGCTCGAGCGTGCCCGGGTCGATTTCTCCAAGCACCAGGAAGCGGCGAGCCGCGACGCCCTGCTCTCGCGCCTGACCACGCGCGAGGCGCAGGTGCTCGAGCGCATCGTCGCCGGCCGCCTCAACAAGCAGATCGCCGACGACCTGGGCATCAGCATCAAGACGGTGGAAGCGCATCGCGCCAACATCATGGAAAAGCTGAACGCCAACACCGTCGCCGACCTGCTGAAGATCGCGCTCGGCGCGCCGTCCAAGGTTTGACCGCCAGCCGCATCGACGGCACCGGCATCGCCCGGCAGCTGCGCGCCGAGCTCGCCGGCCGCGCGGCGCACCTCGCCTCCCTCGGCCACCGGCCCGGCCTCGCCGTCATCCTCGTCGGCGACGACCCGGCAAGCGCGGTCTATGTCCGCAACAAGGTCAAGGCCTGCGAGGAAGCGGGCATCCGCTCGCTGCTCGAGACCTGCTCCGCCGACCTGCCCGAAAGCGAGCTGCTGGCGCGCATCGCCGCCCTCAACGCCGACCCCGCGGTGCACGGCATCCTGGTGCAGATGCCCTTGCCGAAGCACATCGCCGCGGCCAAGGTGATCGAGGCGATCTCCGCGGCGAAGGACGTCGACGGCTACTCGGTCGAGAGCGCAGGTCGCCTGGTCGCCGGCCTGCCCGGCTTCAGGCCCTGCACCCCCTGGGGCTGCATGAAGCTGATCGAGAGCACCGGGATCGACCTGCGCGGCAAGCACGCGGTGGTCATCGGCCGCAGCAACACCGTCGGCAAGCCGATGGCGCTGATGCTGCTGCAGGCCGACGCCACCGTCACCGTCTGCCACAGCCGCACGCCCGATCTCGGCGTGCACACACGCAGCGCCGATGTCATCGTCGCCGCGGTCGGCCGGCGCAACACGCTCACCGGCGACATGGTCAAGCCGGGCGCGGTGGTCATCGACGTCGGCATGAACCGCAACGACGCCGGCAAGCTCTGCGGCGACGTCGACTTCGCGAGCGTCGCCGACGTCGCGGCGGCGGTGACGCCGGTGCCGGGCGGCGTCGGTCCGATGACGATCGCCATGCTGCTCGCCAATACGGTCGAATCGGCCGAGCGGGCGGCCGCCGTGGCCCGCGATGTGTGAAGTTGTGAGCGAGAACGTCGCTTGAAGCGACGCGGGTCGTCGGCGAGAATCGCCCTTCGCTTTCGCTACCCGGAGACCGCATGATTTCGCGCGCCAGCTTCAGCCCGACCGGCGCCCTGCCGCGCGCGGCCCTCGCGCTCGCCTTCGCGCTGGTCGCCCTGCCCGGACAGGCGCAGTTCAAGGTGATAGGCGCCGACGGCAAGGTCACCTACACCGACCGCGAGCCGAACGCCGCCGAAGGCAAGGTCGTTCCCCTGGGCAACCGCGCGGTCGTGCAGCCCGCCGTTGCCGAGCCGGATCTGCCGTTCGAGCTGCGCCAGGCGACGAGCAAGTACCCGGTCACGCTCTACGTCACTTCCACCGCCTGCGAGCCCTGCAACGCCGGCCGGCAGATGCTGAAGACACGCGGCATTCCGTTCAACGAGCGGCTGGTCATCAGCGCCGAGGACAGCGAGGCGCTCGAGCGCCTCTCCGGCGCGCGCGAGGCGCCGACGCTCAGCATCGGCACGCAGATCCTGCGCGGCTATGCCGCCGAGTCCTGGGCCTGGTACCTCGATACCGCCGGCTACCCGCGCGACTCGAAGCTGCCCGCGACCTACCAGTACCGGGCCGCTGCGCCGGTGGTCGACCGCCGTGAAGCGACCAACAACCGGGTCGAGCGCGCGGAGCCGAGGCCGGCACCGGTTGCGCCTCCGGCCGTCGCGCCGGGCGGGATCCGCTTCTAGGAGGTTCCCTGGCGCGTCGCGCCGGACCGGCTATTTGGCAGCCGGAATTTCGTGCCAGCCTTTCAGGCGCATGCAGGTCCTGAATTCGTAGGCCTTGTCGGAGCTCCGGTTGTCGTCCTTGTACCCGTAGACCGCCTGGTAGCAGGCATCGGAGGCGACCTTGTAGCGCGACTCGTCGTGCTTGCCGTCGGCATCGACCCACACCATGGTCTTGCCCAGGTTCGCCGCGCGCTCGGACTCCGGAATCGGCCTCATATTCCCGCAACCGGCGCCGAGCACGACCAGCAGCAGCGCGATCGCCGCCAGCGTTGCCTGACGCATCCCAGGGCGCTTGTCCGCGTGAGCCATGCGATCTCCTCGGGTTCTCGGAAGGACGATTCTCGCCGCGAGGGTGCGCGGCGACAAGGAATCGGCGGCTGAAAACGGCGGGCGGGGCGACAATCCGTGCGGCCTGTCTCGATCCGCGTCAGGCCGCCACCGGTCCCGATCCGACCCGGCGCGCGGGCACGCTGCCCGCCGCCACCGCCGTGCCCATGACCCAGAACAGCGCCGAGGCACCGAGCGTCGCGCCGGCGAGGCCGAAAGCCAGCGGCATGACCGCGCTCGAAAGATTGATCACCATCGAACGCAGCGCGATCGCCTCGCCATGGCGCTCGGCCGGCGTGATCTGGTGCAGCGTCGTCATGATCATCGGCTGCACCGCGCCGAGCGCCAGGCCGAGGACGACGGCGCACACGCCCATCACCCAGGCCGCGTGGGCGAAGGGATAGACCGCGAAGACCAGAGCCGCCGTCAGCATCGCCGACACCAGCACCGTGCCCTCGCGCAGGCGGTGCGCCATGAACGGGATGACCAGCCTCACCAAGGCCACCGCGGTGGCGAAGACGCCGAGCACCAGGCCGATCGCCGAGGCCGAGAAGCCGCGCTCGTGGCCGAGGATGGGCACCAGGAAGCTGTGCACGTCCCAGCTCGACGAGAGCAGCCAGTTGACGAGCAGGAGCCGCGTGAAGCCGGGCGCCTGCAGCAGGTTCCACGCATTGCGCCGCGGCGCCTGGGCCGCCCGGGGCGGGCGGACCTCGCGCGGCACGCGCCGCGCCCAGGCCAGGCTCGCCAGCGGCAGCAGCGCGAGCACGGCGAAGGCGAGGCGGAAGCCGCTCAGGTCGATCAGCACGCCGGCGAGCACCGGGCCGACGACGTTCGAGAGCGCCGGAGCCAGCCCGAGCCAGCTGAAGATCCGCTTCAGCTCGGTCGCCTCGCCGGCCATGCGGCCGGCGGATCGCTGGATCGCGATCAGGCCGAAGTTCGCGCCGGCGCCACACAGCGTGGCGGCGAGGCAGAGCATGAGGAAGCCGCCGGCGGGGAAGAACGTCGACGCTACCGCGCACAATCCGCCGGCGACCGTGAGCCCGACGGCGAGCCGGATCGGCAGGTGGTAGCCGTGCCGGTCGGCGAGCCGGCCGGCGCTCAGCGCGAGAACGATGGGCGCGGCCGCGAACAGGCCGAGCAGGACGCCCACCGCCCAAGCGGCATGGCCTTCGCGCAGCACCGCGAGCGGCGCCGCCATGCGCACGCCGGCCATGCACGAGTGCAACGCGATCTGGCCGCCGATGAGCGCGACCAGCGCCCGACCGTAGGACTCGACCGGCGCCGCGGTCGCGGCCGCGGAAGGCGGCGCGCCCTCAGGCATCGGCGCGTGGATCGTCGTCGAGCAGGCCGGGCAGCATGCCCTGGGCGCGCGGGTCCGGCAGCGCCTCGACGCTGCGCAGGCTCCGCTCCATGGCGCGCGAACGCACCTCGGCATCGTCGATCGTCTTGCTCGCTTCCTGCAGCTTCTTGCGCGTGTTGGCCAGGGCCGCGCCGAACTTGCCGAACTCGGTCTTCACCAGGCCGAGCGTCTCCCACACTTCCGACGAGCGCTTCTCGAGCGCGAGCGTGCGAAAGCCCATCTGCAGGCTGGTCAGGGTCGCGAGCAGCGTCGTCGGCCCGGTGAGCATGACCTTGTGCTCGCGTTGCAGCTACTCCACCAGGCCGGGGCGGCGCAGCGCCTCGGCATAGAGGCCCTCGGTCGGCAGGAACATGATGCCGAAGTCGGTGGTATGCGGCGGCGACACGTACTTCTCGCGGATGGTGCGCGCCTCCGCCAGCAGCCGGTTGTCGATCGCCTTGCCCGCCGCTTCCATGCCGACCCGGTCGGCGTCTTCCTGCGCCTGCAGCAGCCGCTCGTAGTCGTCGCGCGGAAACTTGCAGTCGATCGGCAGCCAGATCGGCTTGCCGTCGTCGCGCCGGCCGGGTAGCTTGACGGCGAACTCGACCCGCGCGCCCGTGCCCGGAACGGTCTCGACGTTGGTGGCGTACTGCTCGATCGTGAACACCTGCTCGAGCAGGCCCGCGAGCTGCACCTCGCCAAGAACGCCGCGCGTCTTCACGTTGTTCAGCACCCGGCTGAGCGAGCCGACGTCGCTGGCGAGCTTCTGCATTTCGCCGATGCCGCGGTGCACCTGCTCCAGCCGCTCGGCCACCTGGCGAAAGCTCTCGCCGAGGCGCTGCTCGAGGGTCGCGTGCAGCTTCTCGTCGACCGTGGCGCGGATCTGCTCGAGCTTCTTCTCGTTGTCCTGCTGGATCGCGGCGAGCCGGTTCTCGACCGCCAGCCGCACTTCGCCCATGCGCTGGTCGTTGGCGCGCACCAGCGCCTCGAGCTGCAGCGAGAGCGTCGCCGACAGGTCCTTGAGCGAAGCCGCCTGGCGGCCGCCCTGGGTCTCGAGCGTCTGGTCGAGCGACTCGCGCGCCAGCCGCGCCTGCTCGATCTGCGCCAGCGTCGCCTGGCCCAGCACGCGCGACACGTCGCCCTGCTGGGCCAGCAAGGAGCGCTGGAAATCGCCCAGCGTGGCGACGATCTCCTGGCGCGTGACCTGGGCGCTGCGCGCGATCTCGTCGCGCAGCTCGCGGGCGTGGCGCTCGGCGTCCGGGTCCAGCGGCGGCGGCCGGAGCGCCATCCACAGCACGATGGCCGCCACGAGCACCAGCAGGCCCGGCGTCACCCATTCGAAAGACATCCGCCGATTGTCGCAGCCGGCGCGAGGGCGGCCGGCGCCAGCCGCTGTGCTACGCCTCAGTCACCGCTGGAGTCGCGGCCGCCGGTCGCCCAGCGTTCGGCGGCATCGAAGCCGACCTGGACGACGATCGCCAGCGCCGCTGCCGGCAGCGCGCCGGCGAGCATGACGGTGCTGTCGTTGACGGCGAGCCCGGCGACGATGCGCTCGCCGAAGCCGCCGGCGCCGATGAAAGCCGCCATCGTCGCCGTGCCGACGTTGATCACCGCCGCGGTCTTGACGCCGGCGAGGATCGTCGGCGCCGCCAGCGGCAGCTGCACGTGGCGCAAGGCCTGCGGCGGCGTCAGGCCGAGCGACAGCGCCGCCTGCGCCATTTCGCGCGATACGCCGTGCAATCCGGCGTGGGTGTTGCGCACGATCGGCAGCAAGGCGTAGAGAAAGAGCGCGATCAGCGCCGGCACGATGCCGATCGAGCCGACCAGGGCGATCAGGAAGGCCAGGAGGGCGAGCGAAGGCACGGTCTGGAGGATGGCGACCACGCCGAGCAGCAGGCCCGCCGCCTTCGGCCAGCGCCAGGCCGCGATGCCGACGGGAAGGCCGACGACGACGGCGACGAGGAGCGAGCCGAACACCAGCAGCAGGTGCTCGGCCGCGAGCCGGCCGAGGTCGGGCGCGAAAAGGCGGGCGAGCAGGCCCTGCCTGTCGGCGCTCGCCGGGCGCGCGCTGCCCGTCGTGCCGACGGTGCCGCTGGCCGCGCCGGCGATGCCGCGGGCCGCGAGGAACTTTGCCGCGGTCTCGGCGAAGCCGCGGCCGTCGAGCTCGACCTCGCCGTTCAGCGCGATCATCGTCGCCGCGTCGATCGCGCCGGCCAGAGGCTGCAACGGCCGCGGGTCGACGCCGGCGCGCATCAGCAGCACCGCGTCGTACTTGGGAAAGAAGGCGCGATCGTCCTCGAGCACGCGCAGTCCGAGGCGGCCGAGCTTGGCATCGGTCGAGTAGACGTCGATCACGTCGACGCGGCCGGCGACGACGGCGTCGTAGGCGAGGCCGTGGTCGAGGCCCACCGGCGTCGCCGCCAGCGCGTAAGCCTGGCGCAGCACCGGCCAGCCGTCGGCGCGCTGCAGGAACTCGTGCGAGAGGCCGAGCTTGAGCTCGCGCGCCTGAGCCGAGGCCAGGTCGGAAATGCGGGCGATGCCCAGGCTCTTCGCCCGCGCCTCGCTCATCGCCAGCGCATAGGTGTTGTTGAATCCGAAGGGCACCGCGGCCACCAGGCCGCGCGGCGCCAGCCAGCGGTTGAGCTCGGCCAGCGACGGGTTGCCGTCGCGCTTGAGCAGCTCGCGCACGATCGTGCCGGTGTACTCGGGATAGACGTCGACCGCGCCGCTGGCGAGCGCCTGCTCGAGGATGCCGGTGTTGCCCAGCCCCTGCCGGTGCAGCGCCGGCCGCCCTGCCGCGACCAGCGTCTGGGTGACGATCTCGCCGAGGACGTACGACTCGGTGAAGCGCTTCGAGCCGACCACGAGAGCGGGCGGCTCGGGCGCGGCAACGGTCGGACCGTGCAGTGCGAGGAAGAGGCCGAGAAACAGGCCCTGTAGGACGATTCCCACAACTGAAATGGTGCTTCGCCCTTGGCCTGAACCGGAGCGGTGCCGGAAACTGACACGGTCGTTCACCTTCGCCGAGCGTGCCCCTGTCTTGCCTTCATTCGCCGCCCCTTCGCAAGTGCCCCGTGCTGTCCCGCAGCCGGCGTCAGGCGCGGCGGAAGAGCGGCTACCCATGACGCAACTCAAGGCCTTCATCGTCGAGGACAGCCCGGTCATCCGGGAGAACCTCGTCGCCGCGCTCGAGGAAATGGCGCCGATCCGCGTCATCGGCAACGCCGAGGACGAATCCTCGGCGATCGACTGGCTGAGCCGGAGCGAGAACCGCTGCGACCTGGTCGTGGTCGACATCTTCCTGAAGAGCGGTTCGGGCCTGGGCGTGCTCAAGGCCGCCTCCTCCCTGCCCATGCCGACCAAGCTCGTCGTGCTGAGCAACTACGCCACGCCCGACATGCGCCGCAAATGCCTCGAGCTCGGCGCCGATCGGGTGTTCGACAAGTCCAACGAGATCGATGCCTTGATCCTTTACTGTTGCCGCCTCGCCGACGGCGGAACGGGCTCCGGTGAGCTCGACGCGCTTGCCTGAGGCGATGCACCCCGGCGTTGACAGCAGCCCGCTACTGGATCAGCCCGTTCTTCAGGGCGTAGTAGGTCAGGTCGCTGTTGGATTCGAGCTTCATCTTCTCCATCACCCGGGTGCGATAGGTGCTGACGGTCTTGACGCTGAGCGACATGCTGTTGGCCATGTGGCCGATCGTCTCGCCCTTGGCAAGCCGCAGGAACACCTGGAACTCGCGCTCCGAGAGCTGCTCGTGCGCCGGCTTGTCGCCGGCACCTCCGCCCAGGCCGTCGGCGAGCAGCTCGGCGACGCCGGCGGTGATGTACTTGCGGCCGCGGTAGACGGTGCGGATCGCCTTGACGATCTCCTCGGGGTCGCATTCCTTGTTCAGGTACCCGCTCGCGCCCTGGCGCAGCAGCGTGGTCGCGTAGTGCTCTTCCGGAAAGCCGGACAGGATCAGCACGGGCAGATCCGGGGCGCGGGCCTTGATCGCGGCGAGCGCGTCGACGCCGCTCTGGTCGGGCATCGACAGGTCCATGACGATGACGTCGACCTGCCCCTTGCGCACGATGTCGATCGCATCCTTGCCGCTCGAGGCCTCGGCCACGACGGTGAGGTCGACCTGCTCGGAGAAGAACTGGCGCAATCCCGCCCGCACGATCGCGTGGTCATCGATGATGGCGATTCGAATCATGGTGGCTCGTGGTCCGTGGTTATGACTAGTTCACGGAGTTTAAGGGGGCTGCGATGCCGACGCCAATGAAGTTGCTTCCGTTGCTGCGTGGCAGCCCCTTCGCCTTCCCGCTCGCCGCGCTGGCGGCGCTGGCGATGTTCCTGATCAGCGAGAGCTCGTACCACCAGGCGACGACCACCTTCGCCGCGCTCGGCACGCAGGGCCAGGCGCGCACCAACATCCAGGTGCTCTGGCGCAGTCTGACCGACGCCGAAACGGGCCAGCGCGGCTACCTGCTGACCGGGCGCAAGGAGTACCTGAAGCCCTACGTCGAAGCGCAGAGTCGCGTTGGCGAGACGCTGAC
>JANMCC010000191.1:0-2098 GCA_031360885.1 Burkholderiales bacterium
GTGCCGTACCGGCGCTATTCGACGCATGGCGCGCACTGGTTCATCGGCCAGGCGCTGGAGGCGCTGGTCGCGCGCTCCGGCATCGCCAAGGAGAAGATCGACGGCCTCACCGTCAGCAGCTTCTCGCTCTCGCCCGACACCGCGGTCGGCGTCACCCAGCACCTGGGCCTGTCGCCGCGCTGGCTCGACCACATCCCGACCGGCGGCGCCTCCGGCGGGATGGCGCTGCGCCGCGCCGCGCGCGCGGTGCAGGCGGGCGACGCCGACGTCGTTGCCTGCGTCGCCGCCGACGCCAACCACGTCGAGTCGTTCCGGCAGATGCTCGGCGGTTTCTCGCACTTCGCGCGCGACGCGAGCTACCCCTACGGCTCGGGCGGTCCGAACTCGATCTTCGCCTTCATCACCGCCGCCTACATGCGCGCGCACGGCGCGACGCGCGAGGACTTCGGCCGCATCTGCGTGGCGCAACGCGCCAACGCGCTGCTGAATCCGAACGCCGTGTTCAAGGTGCCGCTGACGCTGGCGCAGTACATGGACGCGCGGCCGATCTCCGACCCGATCCACCTGTTCGACTGCGTCATGCCCTGCGCCGGCGCCGAGGCCTTCCTGGTGATGAGCGAGGCGCGCGCGAAAGACCTCGGCCTGGCGCACGTGCTGCTGCGCGGCGCGATCGAGCGGCACAACGCCTACGCCGACGACCCGGTGCTGCTGCGCGGCGGCTGGCGCGTCGACCGCGACGAGCTCTACGCGCAGGCGAGCGCGGGCCCCGAGGCGATCGACTTCGTGCAGACCTACGACGACTATCCGGTCGTGGTGATGCTGCAGTTCGAGGACCTGGGCTTCTGCGCGAAGGGCGAGGGCCCGGCCTTCGTGCGCGCGCGCACGCTCACGCACGACGGCGACTTCGCCAACAACACCAGCGGCGGCCAGCTCTCGGCCGGCCAGGCCGGCTGCGCCGGCGGCTTTCTCGGCCTGACCGAGGCGATCCGCCAGCTCACCGGCGAGGCCGGCGAGCGCGCCGTGCCCGAAGCGCAGATCGGCCTGGTCTCGGGCTTCGGCATGGTCACCTACGACCGGTGCCTGTGCACCGGCGCGGTGATCCTGGGGAGGTCGTCATGACTCGAGCTGCCCTCACCCCGACCCTCTCCCGCAAGCGGGAGAGGGAGACGTCCGTCCTGCCCCCTCGCCCGCTTGCGGGAGAGGGCAGGGGTGAGGGTTTGCGATGACCATGCCGCTGATGAAGCCGCGGCGCAAGAACCCGGTGCTGCGCACCCGGCAGATGAACCTGCCGCCGTGGGCGCGCGGCCGCACCGCCCTCGGCCTGACCGCGGCCGCCGCCGAGGGCCGGTTCGAACTGCAGGTCTGCAAGCGCTGCCAGGCGGTGCAGTACCCGCCGCGCGACGCCTGCCACCGCTGCCTCTCGCCCGAGCTGAAATGGACGGCGCAGTCCGGCGCCGGCGCACTGCTGAGCGAGACCGTGCTTCATCACAGCAACGACCCGTTCTACCGCGAGCGGCTGCCGTGGCGCCTGGGCCTGGTGCGGCTCGACGCCGGCCCCAGCGTGATCGTGCACCTGCACGGCGACGTGGCGCCGCCGCAGGGTCCCGGGCCCGTGCGCGTGCGCGTCGGCGCCCGCCTCGACCGCGCCGGCGCCGCGGTGCTGATCGGATTTCCGCCGCAGGAGACAGCGAACATGGCCGACGACAAGATGCTGCGCGAAATGACCAGCGACCCGAAGTTCAGGAGGATCCTCGTCACCGACGGCAAGACCGAGGTCGGCCAGGCGATCGTCAAGGCGCTGGTCAAGGCCGGCGCCGAGATCGTCTGGGTCGGCCACGCCGAGCCGTGGAAGAAGCTGCCCGGGCTCGACGACATCACCGCCCTGAAGCAGGTGACGCTGGTGCCGCTCGACCTGACCAACGGCCGCTCGGTGACCGAGCTCGCCGGCGAGATCGGAGGCAAGGTCGACATCGTCGTCAACAACGCCGAGGTGCACCGCGCCTTCGGCATCGCCGCGCGCCGCGGCACCGACGTCGCCAAGGCCGAGATGGACATCAACTACTTCGGCCTGCTGCGCCTGGCGCAGGAGTTCGGCCCG
>JANMCC010000192.1:0-6705 GCA_031360885.1 Burkholderiales bacterium
TGTCGCGCGCCGGGAGCGCGTCGCGGAATTGTTCGAACGTCTTCCAGGCTGGAACGGGCGGCGTGTATTCGGGCCGCGGCGCGTATGCCGAGTGCTCGAGCAGCTTCATCTTGTGAACGTAGCGCGGACAGTTCGGGAAAACCAGCTCGACGGCAACGCGCACGACGAACACAGCCCCAGGAAACTCAGATCGCAGCGGATCGTCCTCGCGCACCTGGGCGGTGCCGTTGACGCGGATGCGTTTCGGGTTCTCGAAATCCAGAAACAGCAGGCCCACCCGAGGGTTGACCAGCACATTGCCCCAGGTACGGTACATGCCGTTGCCGTCGTAGTCGGGGATCGCGAGCGTGCGCTCGTCGAGCACGCGCACGAACCCCGGCAGCCCGCCCTTGTACGAGCAGTCCGGCTGCCCTTCGGCGTCGGCGGTGGCGATGAAGAACATCGCCGCGCGCTCGATGAATGCCCGATCGTCGCCGGTAAAGGCGCTGCGCACCGTCACCTTCCCGAGGCGTTCTGCGATCGGCCGCGTCTCGCGTGCATCCTGCAGCTGCCGCATTCCGTCGTGATACATGGAATCGCTGGGCATGACTTCCTTCCGTCGGGCATCTCGATGCCCTGTAGAAACTGGAGTCCCGATGCGAACTCCACGCATCTTCCCACCGGGACCAGTCGGGTCGCGGAATGTCCCGTGGTCTGCGCCCGGGAACGCATTCTGCGGCGCCTTCACGATCTTCGCCACCGCGCGCCGTGCCTGCTCCACCACGGCCTCGCAAGTGTATGTATGTACGCCCAGGAATGCCTCACCTCCAAACGATGCATCACGACAGTCCCGTTGAGCCGCCAGTCGCAGGCGGCTGCAGATGGCCGCGCGCGTGGGGCCGACGCGGCTCCAGGAAGCTGCCTCTGATCACACAGCGGCGTTCGGCGGCTTCAGACTAGGTGCAGCCAGTCAGCTCTCGTCGTCGAACGTCAGCTGATGTTCAAATCCGACGCTGGCCGGCTCCCTTTGCGAGTGGCTGGTCCACTTCGGAAGCCGACGTCCGACGTTGTACGTTCGTCGAACATCCGCTTCCTGGCGCGGCGCACCGGCGCTGTCGATCCCGAGCCGTCATCCGAGCGTTCAGAGTGACTTCTCGAAAGCGGTCTCGTGCGGGCGGACAGGATTCGTCGCGGCTTCCGCTTAACGTCGCGACAGTGGGAGTGGGCGACCCGGTTGTGCGCTCTTACACGGCTGGCCGCAAACCTGGCACGAATGGCGCGAGGTTGCGCCTCTGCTTGCGGGTCGCTATCGAAGCGTGATGCCGGACCTGCCTGGACTGGGTGACAGCGGAAGGCCGAAGAGTGGCTACGACAGGAAGACACTGGCGCTCGACCTCCTCGAAATGTGTGAACTCCTCGAGCTGAGCCGATTCCATCTCGTCGGCCACGATTGGGGCGGGCTACCGCGTTCGCGCTGGCGTGCGCGGCTCCGGCTCCGGTCCGAACACTCACCATTCTCGATGTGACGATTCCAGGCTTCTCGAATCGGGCTTTGGTCTGCCGATGCCTGTTCAAGCGCTCGGCGGCGGCCGGACCGAGGCGCGAGGACGCGGAGAAGAGCCGCTCGAATCCTTGCGTTCCATCGCCTCCGACGTCCGGGGAGGCGTGTTGCCAAACT
Organism: Burkholderiales bacterium; assembly: GCA_031360885.1. GTDB lineage: Bacteria > Pseudomonadota > Gammaproteobacteria > Burkholderiales > Burkholderiaceae_C > Schlegelella_A. Next base: position 1,658 of record JANMCC010000192.1, read on the forward strand.
GTGGGCATTTCATTCCCGAAGAGCAGCCTGCATTGCTCGCTGAACGCTTGCTCGAATTCTGCGGGCAGCACTGACGGGTCGACCGGGAGATGCGCCCCGGCGCCGAGCTGTTGAGGATCTTGACGCGCACGAGCCCGTGGAAGATGATGAAGGCGACGACATCTCGCGGCGAGTGCAACGGTCAATCGATTCTTTGCAAGGGGCGGCTTTATGAACAAGCTCGTGTCTCTTCTCCTTTGGCCGGCCGTCGCCATCATCGGGGCGTTCGCCTTTGCCGCACTCGCTCTCGGCCGCGGTGAAAACGTCAGCTCCATATGGCTGGTGACGGCGGCTCTCAGCGTCTACCTGATTGCCTACCGCTTCTACAGCAAGTTCATCGCTGACAAGGTGCTCCGGCTGGACCCTTCGCGCCCCACGCCAGCCGTCCGGCACAACGACGGGCTGGACTACGTCCCGACGAACAAGTGGGTCCTCTACGGTCACCACTTCGCGGCAATCGCCGGAGCGGGCCCGCTGGTGGGGCCGGTCCTGGCCGCGCAGATGGGGTTTCTTCCCGGCACGCTGTGGATCCTCGTTGGCGTCGTGACCGCCGGCGCCGTGCAGGATTTCATCGTCCTGTTCGTGTCCGTCCGTCGCGACGGCAAGTCGCTGGGCGAGATGATCAAGATGGAGCTCGGGCCTATCCCCGGGACGCTCGCCCTCGTCGGCGTGCTGGCGATCATGATCATCATCCTCGCCGTGCTCGCGCTGGTGGTGGTGAAGGCGCTGACCGGAAGTCCCTGGGGCCTGTTCACGATCTTCGCGACCATTCCCATCGCACTGCTGATGGGTTGCTACATGCGATTCATCCGGCCGGGACGCGTCGGCGAAGCGTCGGCCTTCGGTGTGGTGCTGCTGCTCGTGTCGATTTTCCTGGGACGCGTCGTCGCCGAGGATCCGACGTGGGCGCCGCTGTTTACCCTCAGCGGCACGCAGCTGGCGTGGGCTTTGATCCTCTACGGGGCCATCGCCGCGAGCTTGCCGGTGTGGCTGATGCTCGCGCCGCGCGACTACCTGAGCACCTTCCTGAAGATCGGCACGATCGTTGCACTGGCGCTCGGCATCTACTACGTGGCCCCGCTGCTGGCCATGCCGGCCACCACGCGGTTCATCGACGGCACCGGTCCGGTCTTCTCAGGCAAGCTCTTCCCGTTCCTGTTCATCACCATCGCGTGCGGGGCGGTCTCCGGCTTCCATTCGCTGATCTCCTCGGGAACGACGCCGAAGATGGTCGAGAACGAGTCCCATATGCGCTTCATCGGCTTCGGCGGCATGCTTGCCGAGTCGTTCGTCGCGGTGATGGCATTGACCGCCGCGTGCGTGCTCGACCCGGGCATCTATTTCGCGATGAACGCACCCGCCGCGGTGATCGGCACGACAGCCGCGAGCGCAGCGCAGGTCATCTCGGGCTGGGGCTTCACGATCACGCCCGAAATGATCACCCAAACCGCCCGGGATATCGGCGAAACCAGCATCCTCTCGCGCGCCGGTGGTGCCCCGACGCTGGCGGTGGGAATGGCGCAGATCCTCGGCCAGGCGTTGGGCGGAAAGTCCATGGAGGCGTTCTGGTATCACTTCGCCATCCTGTTCGAAGCGCTGTTCATCCTGACGGCGGTCGACGCCGGCACGAGGGTGGGACGTTTCATGATCCAGGACATGCTCGGTCACGTATACAAGCCGCTCGGCAACACGGAATACCTTCCCGCCAACGTCCTTGCCACCGGCCTGTGCGTGGGGCTGTGGGGTTACTTTCTCTATCAGGGCGTTGTCGATCCCCTCGGCGGCATCAACACGCTATGGCAGCTCTTCGGCGTCGGCAACCAGATGCTGGCCGGCATCGCGCTACTGCTGTGCACGAGTGTGCTCGTGAAGATGAAGCGCCAGCGCTACGTCTGGGTGACGCTGGTGCCCACGGCGTGGCTGCTGATCACCACGCTGACCGCGGGCGTGCAGAAGATCTTCCACAGCGACCCGAGAATCGGCTTCCTGGCGCTGGCGCACAAGTTCAGCGACGCTGCCGCGCAAGGGACCGTGCTTGCCCCGGCCAAGTCGATCGCGGAAATGCAGCGCGTGGCGTTCAACAATTACCTCGACGCAGTCGTTTGCGGCTTCTTCGTGCTGTTGGTGGTCGCGATGTGCATCTTCGCGTTGAAGATCTGCCTGCAGGCGCTCAAGCAGGCGAATCCGACCGCACACGAGATTCCCCCGCCAGGAGCCTTGCAAGGGTCGTCGGCATGACATCTGCACCTGGAAAGGGAGAGATGGCGGCCGAGCTCGACATGAACCGCTCCGCTGCAGAAGCGACAGCGCCAGGTGGACTTGCCGCGCGCGCGCGCATCTTTTGCTCAGCCTGCCGCCAGGTCTTCGGAATGCCGGACTACGAGCGCTACCTCGCACACGCCGCGGAGCGCCATCCAGGCGCGCCGTTGCTGTCGCGGGGCGACTTCTTTGTGAAAGCAGTCGAGCGGAAGTACGGCACGGGCGGCGCGCGCTGCTGCTAGCAGGCGACGCCTTCCTGCGCCCTGGAGAGAACCTTGGTCATCGGCGCTTCCTTGTGGTGGGTGATCGGGATGTGCTCGGAATCAAGTGATCGGCCCGGGTCAGCGAGCCCCCTGAGCTGCGAGGGTGGCACGCCCGTCTTGCGCAGCGTCGCGACGCCCATGACCAGCGTCAGCAGGCACGCTCCGACGCCTCGCCCTCGGCGCACCCCATTCGGCGCAGCGCCGAGGTCATCAATGTGCCGACGCGTTCGGTGTGCGATTGCGCAAAGGCCAGAAGCTCGGCGTCGCCCGGTGCGAGTTCGGCGACGGCATTGACGAACAGGCAGCCGCGGCTTCCACGAGGTCTCGTTGACGTCCGCTTTTCCTAGGGTCACGTGATGCCCACAGACGGAGCAGGTCCAGTTGCCGGTTATCGCCATCGCTTGCCTCCTTGGGCTGTCGTCCGCCCTTTGTGGGCCTTTTTGTGGGACGTAGACCGTCCAGAGCTTTGCGACCCGTGTCAAATCTAGGGGGTTGGCGGAGAGGGCGGGATTCGAACCCGCGGAGGGTGTTTAGCCCTCACACGCTTTCCAGGCGTGCGACTTAAACCGCTCATCCACCTCTCCGGAGGACGGCAATCTTAGCCGAGGGGGCTCGATCGGGAAGCGCGGCGCACCCGCATGACGCGATCAGCCCGGGCGAGCCACCGGCGACTTCATCAGCGCCATCGCCGTGCCGATGATTCCCGAGACTTCGGCGAGGTTGCTCGGCACGATCATCGTGTTGTTCTTCTGCGCGAGCTGGCTGAAGGCCTCGACCGCCTGCTGTGCCACCTTGAGCTGCACCGCCTGCTCGCCGCCGGGCTGGGTGATCGCCTCGGCGATCTTCCTGATCGCCTGGGCGGTGGCGTCGGCGACGGCGATAATCGCCGCGGCCTCGCCCTGGGCCTTGTTGATCTCGGCCTGGCGCTGGCCCTCGGAGCGGGCGATGAAGGCCTCGCGCTCGCCGGTGGCGATGTTGATCTGCTCCTGCTTCCTGCCCTCGGAGGCGGCGATCAGCGCCCGCTTCTCGCGCTCGGCGGTGATCTGCGCCTGCATCGAGTGCAGGATCGCCGCCGGGGGCGTGAGGTCCTTGATCTCGTAGCGCAGGACCTTCACGCCCCAGTTGGTGGCGGCCTCGTCGAGCGCGGCAACGACCGAGAGATTGATGTGGTCGCGCTCCTCGAAGGTGCGGTCGAGCTCCATCTTGCCGATCACCGAACGCAGCAGCGTCTGCGCGAGCTGCGTGATCGCTGCGATGTAGTTGCTCGAGCCGTAGCTCGCCCGCATCGGGTCGGTCACCTGGAAATAGATGATGCCGTCGACCTGGAGCTGGGTGTTGTCGCGGGTGATGCAGACCTGGCTCGGCACGTCGAGCGGCACCTCCTTGAGCGAGTGCTTGTAGGCGACCCGCTCGACGAAAGGCACCACGAACTTCAGGCCCGGCGTGAGCGTGCGGTCGTACTTTCCCAGGCGCTCGACCACCCAGGCGTGCTGTTGCGGCACGATCTTGAAGGTCTGGAAGATGAATATCGCCGCGATGACGACGATGACGAGTGCGACTTCCATGGACTGCCCCGGTGGCTAGGAGTGGACGGACGACGCGGGCAGCAGCACGAGCCAGTTGCCCTCGACGGCGGAAACGACGTGCTCGCCGGCAGAGGCCGAGGCGCCGGGCGCGAGCCGCGCGGTCCAGCCCGAGCCGCGGTAGCGGACCTGGGCGGTGCCGTCGGCGGCCCAGGCGGCGACGTGGACGCGCTCGCCGATGTCGAGGTTCACGTTGCGGTTCTGGTGCGCGGCGTAGTCGCCGGTGCCGGCCTGCCGGCGGCGCCAGTACCAGAACGCGGTGGCGCCGGCGCCGACGGAGGCGGCCGTGATCATCTGCGCCGGCAGCGGCAGGCCCAGGTGGGCGGCGACCGCGCCCGCCGCCAGGCCCAGCGCGATCATCAGCAGGTAGAAGGTTCCGGTGCCGAGCTCGGCGGCGACCGCGATGCCGGCCGCTACCCACCACCCCGTTGCAGAAGAAACGTCCATGGGAGCCCTCCGCTTGACCCGTTCGACGGCGCAAGTGTAGGCGGCGCCTCCCGCGCCCTACACTGCGCGCTTTCCGCCCCGCCCCTTCGAGAGCCGCCCGATGCTGCGCTTCCAGTTCCCGATCGTCATCATCGACGAAGACTACCGCTCCGAGAACGCTTCCGGCCTCGGCATCCGCGCCCTGGCGGAGGCGATCGAGAAGGAGGGCATGGAGGTGCTGGGGACGACCAGCTACGGCGACCTCTCGCAGTTCGCGCAGCAGCAGAGCCGGGCCAGCGCCTTCATCCTCTCGATCGACGACGAGGAGTTCACCGACGGCCCCGAGCTCGATCCGGCGGTGCTGAACCTGCGCAAGTTCATCACCGAGGTGCGCTTCAAGAACGCCGACGTGCCGATCTATCTCTACGGCGAGACGCGCACCTCGCAGCACCTGCCCAACGACATCCTGCGCGAGCTG
>JANMCC010000216.1:0-2004 GCA_031360885.1 Burkholderiales bacterium
ATCCCACCACAGCATGCCGACCAGCGTCGCCGCCATCACGCTGGCGAAGCCCGCAGCGACCTGCGGGCGCGCGAGCCACGACCAGAACCCGAGCACGCGATCGACGAGCGACGGCTGCGCCGCGGCGCGCGGCGCGGCCGAAGTGCGCGCGGCCGCGCGGGCCTCGGCCAGGATCGCATCGCGCAGCGTCGGCGGCGGCGCCGCGCTCGCGTCCGGCGCATGGCGCAGCGCCTCGCGCAGCCAGGCGTCGTGCTCGGGGCCTGGCGAAGGCATGCCCGGCTCCTGCGGTCCGTCGCCGCTCATCGCGCGCCTCCCGGCTGCAGCGGCTCGAGGTACGCGCCCATGCAGGTTCTCAGCTTGCTCATCGCGTAGCGCAGCCGCGTCTTCGCGGTCTCGAAGCCGACCTCGAGCGCGTGCGCGACCTCGTCGAGCGCGAGGCCGTCGTCGTGATGCAGGAGGAACGCGCTGCGCTGCGCCAGCGGCAGCTGATCGAGGCAGAACAGCAGCTTCTCGCCCGCGCGCCGCCAGAACGCGAGGTCCTCGCCCTGCGGTGCCGCGCCCGCGGGCGCGGGCCAGTGCTGCCAGGCCTCGGCCTCGGGCTGCCAGGGCTCGCCGCCCTCGTCCTCGAAGGCATCGACCGACACCTCGCGGCCGCTCTTGCGCAGCAGGTCGATCACCCGGTGATGTGCGAGGGTGAAGAGCCAGGTGCGAAAGCTCGCGCCCTGCGGCGCCCAGCGCTCGCGCTGATGCACCACCTTCAGCCAGGTGTCCTGGAACACCTCGTCGGTCTGCGCCGCCAGCGCCGTGCCGAGCAGGCGGCGGATGAAGCGGTACAGGCCCGCCTGGTGCCGCGCGTAGAGCTGCTCGAAGGCAGACGCGTCGCCGCGCGCGTAGGCGCTCATCAACGCGTCGTCGGGGGTGTCGTCGGGGGGTGCCATCGCAGGCTGCAAGTCTGCCGCATGAGGTGTTCTACGTGCGGCGCCGGCGGGCGGGGTGAAACGCCGGGCGGGATCAGGTTTCGGCGAGCACCCGCAGGATGTCCTCGCCGTAGGCGTCGAGCTTCTTCGCGCCGACGCCGCCGATGCCGGCGAGCTCGTCGAGCGAGCCGGGCCGGGCCTCGGCCATCTCGGCCAGCGTGGCGTCGTGGAAGACGACGTAGGCCGGCAGGTTGTGCGCCTTGGCGACGCCGGCGCGCCATGCCTTCAGCGCCGCGAAGCGCTCGAGCCCGGCGGCGTCGAGCGGCCGCGGCGGCGCCTTGCCCGCGCCCGCGCCTCCGGCCGCCGCGCCGCGCTTGCCGCGCGCGCTGCGCGAGCGCGGCGTCGGCTCGCTCGCCTCGCGCAGCAGCAGGGTGATCTCGCCGCGCAGCACCAGTCGCGACGACGCGGTGAGCTGCAGCGTGCCGTATTCGCCCTCGCTCGCGAGATGGCCGAGCGCGACGAGCTGGCGAAACACGGTTCGCCACTGCGCCTCGGAGGTCGCCGCGCCGATGCCGAAGGTGCTGAGCCGGGCATGGCCGTGCTGCGCCACCTTGTCGGTCGGCTTGCCGCGCAGCACGTCGATCAGGTGCGCGGCGCCGAAGTGATGGCCCGACTGCTGCTCGATCCGGTAGACGCAGGAGAGGGCCATGCGCGAGGCCTCGGTCGCGTCCCAGGTGGCGGGCGGGCGGCGGCAGTTGTCGCAGGCGTTCTGCAGCGGCCCGCAGGGCACGCTCGCCTCGCCGAAGTACGAGAGCAGGCGCACGCGCCGGCAGTCGTGCGACTCGGCGAGCGCGAGCAGGGCGGCGAGCTTGCCGCGCTGATTGCGCTTGAACTCGTCGCCTGCCGGGCTCTCGTCGATCATGCGCCGCTGGTTGACGACGTCGGCCAGGCCGTAGGCCATCCAGGCGTCGGCGGGCAGGCCGTCGCGGCCGGCGCGGCCGGTCTCCTGGTAGTAGCCCTCGATGTTCTTCGGCAGGTCGAGGTGGGCGACGAAGCGCACGTCGGGCTTGTCGATGCCCATGCCGAA
>JANMCC010000250.1:0-7426 GCA_031360885.1 Burkholderiales bacterium
CGACCTGTTCGAGACCTACGCCGTCACGCTGATCGCGACCATGGCGCTCGGCGCCCTGATGGTCACGGGCGCGACGATCAACGCCGTCGTCTACCCGCTGATGCTCGGCGGCGTCTCGATCATCGCCTCGATCATCGGCTGCTTCTTCGTCAAGGCCTCGCCCGGCATGAAGAACGTGATGCCCGCGCTCTACAAGGGCCTGGCCGTCGCCGGCGTGCTCTCGCTGATCGCCTTCTACTTCGTCACGACGACGATGTTCCCGAAGGCGCTCGAGCTCGCCGCCGGCGGCACCGTCTCGGCGATGGCCCTGTTCGGCGCCTGCGCGGTCGGCCTGGTGCTGACCGCCGCCCTGGTCTGGATCACCGAGTACTACACCGGCACCCAGTACAAGCCGGTGCAGCACATCGCCGAAGCCTCGACCACCGGCCACGGCACCAACATCATCGCCGGCCTCGGCGTCTCGATGCGCTCCACCGCCTGGCCGGTGCTCTGCGTCTGCGTCGCGATCCTGGTCTCCTACTGGCTCGCCGGGCTCTACGGCATCGCCGTCGCCGCGACCGCCATGCTGAGCATGGCCGGCATCGTCGTCGCCCTCGACGCCTACGGCCCGATCACCGACAACGCCGGCGGCATCGCGGAGATGGCAGAGCTGCCGGCCAGCGTGCGCGACGTCACCGACCCGCTCGACGCCGTCGGCAACACGACCAAGGCGGTCACCAAGGGCTACGCGATCGGCTCGGCCGGCCTCGCCGCGCTGGTGCTTTTCGCCGACTACACCCACTCGCTCACGGCGCGCGGCATGTCGGTGTCGTTCGACCTGAGCGAGCCGCGGGTCATCGTCGGCCTGTTCATCGGCGGCCTGATCCCCTACCTTTTCGGGGCGATGGCGATGGAGGCCGTGGGCCGCGCCGCCGGCTCGGTGGTGGTCGAGGTGCGGCGCCAGTTCCGCGACATCAAGGGCATCATGGAAGGCACCGCCAAGCCGGAATACGGCGTCGCGGTCGACATGCTGACCAAGGCGGCGATCAAGGAAATGATGATCCCGTCGCTGCTGCCGGTGGTCGTGCCGGTCATCGTCGGCCTGCTGCTCGGGCCGGCGGCCCTCGGCGGCCTGCTGATGGGCACCATCGTCACCGGTCTCTTCGTCGCGATCTCGATGTGCACCGGCGGCGGCGCCTGGGACAACGCCAAGAAGTACATCGAGGACGGCCACCACGGCGGCAAGGGCAGCGAGGCGCACAAGGCCGCCGTCACCGGCGACACCGTCGGCGATCCCTACAAGGACACCGCCGGCCCGGCCGTCAACCCGCTGATCAAGATCATCAACATCGTCGCCCTGCTGATCGTCCCGCTCCTGCCGATGTCCACCGCATCGACGATGCCGGCAACGACGCACACGATGCCGGCGGCCTCTGCCGTCGCGCCGGCGGTGACGCCGGCCGTCGCGCCGCCGGCGATGTCGTCGGCCTCGGCCGTGGCCTCGACGCCTGCCCCGGCGAGCGACCCGGCGCCCGCGGCATCGAGCACCACCCCGGCTGCGGCCGCGAGCGCTGCCTCGAGCTGAGTCTCCTGGGGCATTGCGGGAAGGCCGGCGCAAGCCGGCCTTTTTTTCGTCCGGCGACGGAATAAGGCGGCACCGTGTACCGTCCATGCAAGGTCGCAACGACGCCCGAAAGGCCCCCCATGAACCCCCGCTTCCTGTCCGCCGCCCTGCTCGCTCTCTCGGCCACCCTCGCCCACGCCGAGCCCCCGGCCAAGATGGCCGGCGGCATGCTCGTCAACAGCTCGGGCATGACGCTCTACACCTTCGACCGCGACGTCGCCGGCAGCGGCAAGAGCGTCTGCAACGGCCAATGCGCCACCCTGTGGCCGCCGGCGATGGCCGCGGCCGACGCCAAGCCCGAAGGCGACTTCACGATCGTCACCCGCGACGACGGCGCAAAACAGTGGGCCTACAAGGGCAAGCCCATCTACCTCTACACGCCCGACAAGAAGCCCGGCGAGGCGACCGGCGACAACTTCCGGGACGTCTGGCACGTCATCAAGTGAGCCGGCCCGCTGCGGCGGAGCACCCGCGCTGATCGCCGATGCGCGCCCAGGACGAGGCCGCGATCGTCGCCTGCATCCCCAGCCTGCGCCGCTACGCGCGCGGCCTGACCGCGGACGCCGATCGCGCCGACGACCTGGTGCAGGACACGCTCGAGCGCGTCTGGCGGCGCTTTTCGATGTGGCAGCAGCGCGGCGAGGTCCGCGCCTGGATGTTCGGGATCATGCACAACCAGTTCGTCGACCGCCTGCGCGCGCAGCGCAGCCGGCCCGAGCTCGCGGCCGGCGACGAGCTGCCCGAGACTGCGGAGCGGGCGACGCAATCCGACCGGCTCGAGATCCGCGACCTCGACCGCCTGCTGCGGCGCCTCGCGCCCGAGCAGCGCGAGGTGCTGCTGCTGGTGGCCGTCGAAGAGCTCAGCTACCGCGAGGTGGCGCTCGCCCTCGCCATTCCGCTCGGCACGGTGATGTCGCGCCTTTCGCGAGCGCGCGCCTGGCTGCGGGCCGAGTTGCAGGGTCCTGAAGCGGCCGGCGCCGCGAAGCTGCAGCGCGTGAAGTGACATGGACGAGACCCGACCCCCGTCTTCGAACGCCGGCACGGCGAGCACGCCGCCGATCACCGAGGCGGACCTGCACGCCTATGCCGACGGCCAGCTGGCCGCGGCGCGGCGCGAGGACGTCGAGCGCTACCTGGCGGCACACGAGGAAGAGCGCAAGCGCGTCGACGACTGGCGCAGGCAGAACGAGGCCCTGCATGGCTTGCTCGACCCGGTGCTGAGCGAGCCGCTGCCCCTGCGCCTGCCGCTGACGGCGGAGGCCGCCGCCTGGCGCTGGCGCGCCCTCGCCGCCGGCGTGACCCTGTGCATCGTCAGCGCCGGCGCCGCCTGGTTCGCCCGCGGCGCAGTCGACGCCGAGGCGTTGCGCGAGGCCCTTGCGAAGACGCCTTCGGCGCCGGCCGGCGAGCTCGCCGGCTTCGCCCGCCGCGCGGCGATCGCCCACGCCGTCTACAGCCCCGAGGTCCGCCGCCCGGTCGAGGTCGGCGCCGACCAGGAGCAGGCGCTGGTCACCTGGCTCACCCGACGGATCGGCAGGCCGGTGAAAGCGCCGGCCCTCGGGCCGCTCGGCTACGAGCTGATCGGCGGCCGCCTCCTGCCCGGCGAAAGCGGGCCGGTCGCCCAGTTCATGTATGGCGCGCCGGACCGGCCGCGCCTCACCCTCTACGTCACATCCGAAGCGCCGTCGCAGGATGTCGCCTTCCGCTTCGGCGAGCAGGGCAAGGTCAAGGTCTTCTACTGGGTAGAGGGCAAGTTCGGCTACGCGCTCTCGGCCGAAGCCGGCAAGGACGAGCTCGCCCGGGTGGCCGAAGAGGTCTACCGCCAGCTCAAGCCGGGGTGAGCGTTGCGCCGTCTCGAAATGAGCCATCCCTCGACCTCTCGCGGTCCGCTAGCGATCGGCGAGGTGTTCCTTCTGCAGGTAGAGCAACGCGGCCGCCCAGGCGAGCGAGCCGTAGAGGCCGAGCACGCCGAGCGCCTTCATCGCCAGCGCCCAGCCGCGCGCACGGCCGAGCTGACCGTAGCGGTCGAACAGGAAGACGAAGTCGTGAAAGCTGTCCGCGCCGGTGCCGCCGCCGATCAGCGGCAGCACCGGATCGGCGGCGTCCCAGGCGTAGACCGAGGCATCGATCAGGCTGAGGCTCATCCATGCCGCGCCGATCGCGGCCCCGAAGTTGTCGCCGCGCCGGTGCAGGGCAACGGCGCAGATCAGCGGCATCAGCAGTTGCCCGAGCGTGCCGCCCGCCACCCGCAGCGCCTCGCCCAGCGGCGAGAAGATCACGTGCCCGGCCTCGTGGAAGAGGATCACGGTGAGGTGCAGCAGCGTCGGCGGATCCGTCATCCGGCTCAGCACCACGCCCGTGCCCCAGAGCGCCATCAGCGCGAACAGCGCGAGGCGGCCGTACCAGGCGGAGCGCGGCACGTCCCAGGGCACCTCGAGCAGGCGCTCGCGCAGCGGCAGGCGCGGCTCGGCCAGCTCGGTGCGCGGGTTCGCCATCGCGGCGAGGATGCCATCGCGTGGCCGGCCGGAGCGGCCCCTCGACCGCTCGAGCCGGTAGTACTTGGCGCAACCCGTGCGCTCGCGCGAGCCCTCTCCTTCCCCCAGGCCTCTCGGGGCCAACGCCATTCCGGGGCGCTGCCCGCGGTGATCCATTAGCCCACTCTTTCAAGACCCGAGACCCTTCATGAACACCCTCGCCCTGCATCTTCTCCGATCGAACCTCGCCGCCGGCGCGGTGGCGTTGCTCGCCTCGTGCGCCGCGCCCGCGCCCGACGCCTCGGCCCTGCTGGCGCGCTCGTCGCAGGCCATGGGCGCTTCCGAGGTCACCACCCTGCGCTACGTCGCCGAAGGCACCGGCTACACCTTCGGCCAGGCCTACAAGGCCGGCGGCGCGTGGCCGAAGATCACCCTGCACTCGATGACGCGCAGCATCGACTACGGCAGCGGCACGATGCGCGACGAGATCGTCCTGAGCCGCGCCGAGCCGCTCGGCGGCGGCGGCTACCCGCTCTCCGGACAGCAGCGCAACGAACAGTTCGTGAGCGGCGAGATCGCCTGGAACCAGGCCGGCACGACGGCCACGCCCGGTCCGCGCTTCGTCACCGACCGGATCCATCAGCTCTGGATCACGCCGCACGGGGCCCTCAAGGCGGCGATGCAAGGCAAGGTGCGAGCGAGCACCGGCGACTCCGTCTCCTTCGACATGCCTGGCCGCTTCACCGCCACCGCCTTCATCGGCGCCGACGGCCTGGTCCGCCGCGTGGAATCGACCTTCGCCGACCCGGTGCTCGGCGACACGCCGGTGGTGACGACCTATGCCGACTACCGCGAGAGCGGCGGCATCCAGTTCCCGATGCGCATCCAGCAGGCGATGGGCGGCTACCCGGTGCTCGAGCTCGCGGTCAAGGAGGTCCAGGTCAATCCGGCGCTGGCGATGCCGGTGCCCGAAGCGGCGCGCAACGTCGCCGAGCGCGTGACCTCGGAGAAGGTGGCCGAGGGCGTGTGGTTCGTCGCCGGGGGCTCGCACAACAGCGTGGCGATCGAGCTGCGGGATCGCCTGATCCTGGTCGAGACTCCCCTCAACGACGCGCGCACGCTGGCGGTGATCGAGCACGTCAAGGGCCTGGCGCCGGGCAAGCCGATCCGCATGGTGGTCAACACCCACCAGCACTTCGACCATGCCGGCGGCGTGCGCGCCGCGGTCGCCGAAGGCGCGATCATCGTCACCCAGGCCGACAACATTCCGTACTTCGAGCGCGTCTTCACGCAGGCCAACCGCATCCGTCCCGATGCGATGGCGGGCGCCGGCAACCGGCCCAGCTTCCTGGCCGTGCCGAACAAGCTCGAGATCGGCGACGCGGTCCGTCCGGTCGAGGTGCACCGCATCGTCGGCGGCCCGCACAGCGACAGCTTCCTGATGGTCTACCTGCCGGTGGAAAAGCTGCTGATCGAGGCCGATGCGTTCACGCCGCCGCCGCCGAACACCCCGCCGCCGGCCGTGGCCAACGCGAACAACGTCAACCTGGTCGACAACATCGAACGGCTCAAGCTCTCGGTCCTGCGCATCCTGCCGCTGCACGGCCGGGTGGTGTCGGCCTCGGAGCTGTACGCGGCGACACAACGCACGCCGCGCTGAGGCGAACCGGCGTCAGGGGCGAAGACGGCGGGCCTCAGGGCGCCTTCACGTCGATCAGGTACAGCGCCCACGGGCAGAGGCCGAAGCGCTCCTTCAGCGGCTTGTCCTTGAAGTCGGGGAGTCGGTCGGCGTCGTATACCGCCCAGAGCGGGCCGAGCCCGCCGATGCTCATCGGCAGGCCGTCGAGGTGGGTCGCCACGATCATGCGATAGCGGCTGGCGTCGGCCAGCGACACCGCCACGGTGTAGCCGTCGATCGCGCGCAGGCCCAGCGTCACTGCCGCGCCGGGGGCGACGCCGGCCGCGCCGACCACCGAGGCAAGCGATGGACCGGCGAGCTTGTGCGGCCTGGCGTCGTACTCGAGCGTGGGCTGAATCGTCACGGTCGGCAGCCTGGCCAGCATCGCGTCGTCGAACTCCCAGGCCTTGTCGAAAGCGACCTTGTGCTTGACCATCAACTGGTCGAGCGCCGGGTCGAGCGGTCCGCGATTGCTCTTGCCGATCGCGCCGGTGACGGTCAGCAGGCCCGGGCCGGTGCGTACAGGCGAGGGCGCCGGCGCGGCCTGCAACGGCGACGCGGCTCCCAGCGCTCCGGCGATCAGGAATTGGCGTTTGTCCATGGCACCCGCTCCTTCGACGTACGGCAGCGTCGCTGCGAAAGAGAGCCGCGCCCCACTGTCTCACGCGGCGTGCGCTTGTCAATCGGAACGAAGACCCCGGGCCTCGCGCAGCGATTCGGTGTCGCTTGACATGCAGGCATTTGCTTGCATATTATCCACCCCATCCCAACAGCAACCGAAGGCGCAGTCATCGTGGATATCCTGCACAGAGTCGGAATCAAGTCGTCCGCCAGCGCCGTCTACCAGGCCTTGACCACGCGCGAGGGCCTCGCCGGCTGGTGGACCCGCATCGTCCAGGGCGACACCGGCGCCGGCGGCGTGATCACCTTCCGCTTCGAGAACTCGGCGGGCGTCGAGCTCGGCTACTTCGACATGAAGGTCGTCGAGCTCGCCGCCGACAAGCAGGTGCTGTGGCAGGTGGTCGGCGGCCCCGAGGAGTGGGTCGGCACGCGCGTGAGCTGGCAGCTCAGGCAGGAGGACGACTACTGCATGGTTCTCTTCAAGCACCAGGGCTGGAAGGAGCCGGTGGAGTTCATGCATCACTGCAGCACCAAGTGGGCGACCTTCCTGATGAGCCTGAAGGCGCTCGTCGAGACCGGGCAAGGCGCGCCGAGCCCCGACGACGTGAAGATCGACAACTTCAACTGAAAGAAGCCATCGACAAGGTCTTCAAGGCACTGGCCGACCCGACGCGAAGGCGCCTGCTCGACCAGCTGCACCGGGACAACGGCCAGACGCTCACCGCCCTGTGCGCGCACATGGACATGACGCGCCAGGCGGTGACGCAGCACCTGCAGCTGCTCGAGGAAGCCAACCTCGTCGCCGTCGTCTGGCAAGGCCGGGAGAAGCTCCACTACCTGAATCCCGTGCCGCTGCACGAGATCTACGCGCGCTGGATACAGAAATTCGAGCGCGGCCGTCTGGCTGCGCTGCACGACCTGAAGAAGAAGCTGGAAGGTGGCGACGATGAACAAGCCTGACTACGTGTACGTGACCTACATCGCGACGACGCCGCAGAAGGCGTGGCAGGCGCTGGTCGACACGGACATGATGCGCGAGTGGTGGGTCGATCC
>JANMCC010000261.1:0-23369 GCA_031360885.1 Burkholderiales bacterium
GGGCAGGTTGCCGCTCACGACCACCGAGCCGGCGGGAACGCGCCCGTAGCTGACGGTGCCTGTGGCGCGATCGTAGATCTTCGTGCTCTGGCTGATGTAGACGCCCATCGAGAGGACCGAGTTCTCCTCGACGATCACGCCCTCGACCACTTCCGAGCGCGCGCCGATGAAGCAGTTGTCCTCGATGATGGTCGGGTTGGCCTGCATCGGCTCGAGTACGCCGCCGATGCCGACGCCGCCCGAGAGGTGCACGTTCTTGCCGATCTGCGCGCACGAGCCGACGGTGACCCAGGTGTCGACCATCGTGCCCTCGTCGACGTAGGCGCCGATGTTGACGTAGCTCGGCATCAGCACCACGTTCTTCGCCAGGTACGAGCCGCGCCGCGCCACCGCAGGCGGCACGACGCGCACGCCGCTGGCGCGCATCGCCGCCTCGTCGAGGCCGGAGAACTTGGTCGCCACCTTGTCGTAGAACGCCAGGTCGCCGGCGTGCATGGCGCGGTTGTCGGTGAGGCGAAAGCTGAGCAGCACGGCCTTCTTGACCCACTGGTTGACGCTCCACTCGCCCACGCCCCGGCGCTCGGCGACGCGGATCGTGCCGGCGTCGAGGCCGGCGATCACCTCCTCGACGGCAGCACGGATCTCGGGACTGTTCGTCGGGTCGAGCGACGCGCGGTTGTCCCATGCCAGATCGATCAGGCGCTGCAGGTCTTGGGTCATCGGTGCCGGGATGGTGGAGCCTCGCGCCATTGTAAGGAGGGCATCGACGGGCGACCGTCCGCGACGGATGTCACGAGCGGGGCCGCGCGGCACTTTTGCCCACATTTGCGACCGCTCCGGATCGCGTCCTGCCGGGCGCCGGTTGATCGCTGCGGCCGCCTTTTGCATTTTCGCTCCAAAGGGTGGCCTTGACGACCGCCATCCCCCTGACCATCATTCGCCCGCCGCCCGCAGTGCGGGCATCCACTTGAGAGGCAGAGGGCATGAACAAGGTCGACATTCCGAGCGCCGCGACCGCAGCCGGTTGGAACAGCCAAAAGACCGCCTTGGCCAAGGACAAGGAGGCGAACTCGAAGCTGTCGACCGAAGCGGGAAAATTCGAGGCGGCGATCAAGGCGCTCGAGACGGCGCTCGGCAAGGTCGACTTCACGGTGGGTGACGTCAAGAGCGCCTCCTCGGCATCCGCCGTGCAGGCCGAGATTGCCAAGCTCGACAAGGTCGAAGCTCTCGCCAAGACGGCGCAGGGCGCTGCCAAGCTGGCCGAGGCCGCTGCCGATACCTTCGCCGCCGCCGCGCAGAAGATCGAGAAGAGCCTCCCGGCGCCCAGCCAGAAGGTCGTCGTGGCCGCCAAGGGCGCTGCCGCCGCGGCCTCGAAGGCCTATGGGCAGATTCAGAAGGACTTGGCAGCGGCCGTGACCGCCGCCCGCACCGAGCTCGAGGCCGCGGCCGCCAAGCTCAAGGCCGGCGACAAGACGACCGCCCCCGCCCCGGTGAAGCAGAGCCCGAAGGCGTTGGCGGACGGCAAGAACCTCGCCGCCCTGATGCGCAAGTCGATCGCGTTGCTGCGCACGCCCAAGGGCCCGCCGTTGCCGGTGAAGTTCATGGTCCTGTACAACAAGGCCAATCCGAAAGACCTGCGTCTCTATCTCGGCCCGAAGCCCGAGAGCGGCCTGGCCAAGCTGAAGACCCAGTTCGCGACCGACGTCAAGGTCAACCGCGTCAAGGATCCGAAGGGCAAGGTGGTCTGGGACAAGGGTGCGCTGACCTTCATGAGCGACATCCTGAAGGGCGGCCTCGCCAAGCAGATTCAGCTCTCCATCCGCCAGCAGACCAAGGTCACGGTCAAGGTTCGCATCAAGAAATCCAGCGGCGAGGTCGACGAGGCCGATGCCAAGGACGTGAGCGACGACGAGCTCGCGCTGAGCCCGGCCGACGAAGCGGCCATGGTCGCCGGCGGCAAGGAATGGGAGTCGGGCCTGAAGGAGCTCGATTCCGCGATCCAGGCCGCGCTCAAGGGTCCGAAGGCCGACCAGGTCAAGAAGCTGGTCGCCGGCATCCGTTCGGCCGGCGGTTCCGGCAAGTTCGACGCGGCCGCCGATGGCATCGACGAGCTCGCCTCGCTGCTCCAGGAAGCCGACGTCGCCGACAGCGACGGCAAGGACCTCGAGTCGGACACCCCGCTCGCCGGTCCCGGCGAGAAGGGCGTCGATCCAGCGACCGCACTCAAGGCCAAGTTCGAAGCCTTGCGCGGCAAGATCGACGCGGCGATCGCGCTCAAGGATGCCGCCTCGAAGGAGATCAAGCAGTACAAGGACGGCGCCGAGCAGTTCCTGAAGAAGGCGGACAAGGCGGCGGTCGAGAACGCCGGCAAGTTCGTCACCAAGATCGAGCAGCTGCTGGCCAACGCGTCCAAGCCGAAGTCGACACTGGCGGTCGCCAAGCTGGAAACGGCCCGCGCCAATTTCGTCAAGTCGCGCGACACGACGATCAAGGAGATCACCCGGCTGTCGAAGGCGATCGTCACGGCGTTCGCAGCCGAGGCGGGTCAGAAGTCGGCGGTCACCGACGCGATCAAGAAGCTAGGCGAGCTCCAGATCAAGCTGCAGACCGGCCTCGAGCGGGAGCTCAGCATGGCGATCAAGGCCAAGGATCCGGAAAAGCAGGCCGACCTGGTCGACCGGGTGAAGGATTCGCTTCAGTCGTTCCAGGACTTCATCGACAGCGACGACCTGATGAAGAACCTCGACAAGAACGAGGTCCTCCAGGACATGTCCGTGGTCGGGCCGATGAAGACCAGCCTGAAGGCGATCGAAGCCGCCCTCGGCTGACTCGCCCTTCGTCGAACGGCGCGCCGGTCTCAGGCCGGCGCGCCGTTTTCCTTGCTGGCGGGCAGCGCGACAGGCGCGGCCGGCTTCCAGCCCTTGGCCCGGTACTCGGCCGTCACGTTGGTGTAAATCCCGCCACGCACGTTCCAGCGCGCGTGGATGCGGGCGAAGCGCGGCCGGGCGGCGGCGACGATGTCGTCGAGGATGCGGTTGGTCACGGCCTCGTGGAACGCGCCCTCCTCGCGATAGCTCCACATGTAGAGCTTCAGGCTCTTCAGCTCGATGCAGAGGTCGGCGGCGATCATCTCGATCGTGAACCGGGCGAAGTCGGGCTGGCCGGTCAACGGGCAGTTGCAGGTGAACTCCGGAATCACGAACTCGATCACGTAGTCGCGCCCGGGCGCCGGGTTGGCGAAGACGTCGAGATGCTTCTGCGGCGCCGTCGGCGCTTTCGAGGGGGCTTTGCGGGTCGATCCGGCAGGAGCCTGGCGGGCGGTCTTGGCCATGGGGAGGGGCGGGGGACAGGCCCGGTCCGGGCGGGGTGGCGATGCTATCATCGACGCGCTTCTGGCTTGAACTCTCGGTGGCGTTTTCTGCCATTAAATCAATAACTTAGCCTCGCCGCCCGGCGCCGCCCATGCGTCTCAACTCGATCAAGCTCTCGGGCTTCAAGTCGTTCGTCGAACCGACCCAGTTCCAGCTCCCCGGCCAGCTCGTCGGCGTCGTCGGCCCGAACGGCTGCGGCAAGTCGAACATCATCGATGCGGTGCGCTGGGTGCTCGGCGAAAGCAAGGCGAGCGAGTTGCGCGGCGAGTCGATGCAGGACGTGATCTTCAACGGCTCTGGCCTGCGCAAGCCCGCCGGCCGCGCCAGCGTCGAGCTCGTGTTCGACAACACCGCCGGCCGCGCCGGCGGGCCGTGGAACCGCTTCGCCGAGATCGCCGTCAAGCGCGTGCTCACCCGCGACGGCACCAGCAGCTACTACATCAACAACCAGCCGGTGCGCCGCCGCGACGTCCAGGACGTGTTCCTCGGCACCGGCCTCGGGCCGCGCGCCTACGCGATCATCGGCCAGGGCACGATCTCGCGGATCATCGAGAGCAAGCCCGAGGAGTTGCGCTTCTTCCTCGAGGAAGCGGCCGGGGTCTCGAAGTACAAGGAGCGCCGGCGCGAGACCGAGAACCGGCTCAAGGACACGCGCGAGAACCTCACGCGGGTCGAGGACATCCTGCGCGAGCTCAACCTCAACCTGACGAAGCTCGAGTCGCAGGCCGAGGTCGCCGGCCGTTACCGCACGCTGCAGCAGGACAGCATGCTGAAGCAACACCAGCTCTGGTTCCTCAAGCATCGCGACGCCGCGCGCGAGCAGGAGCGGGTGCGCGCCGCCGCGATGGCCGCGGCGGCCGCGCTCGAGTCGCGCACCGCCGACCTGCGCCATGCCGAGGCCGAGCTCGAGGCGATCCGCCAGTCGCACTACGAAGCCAACGACGCACTGCACGCCGCGCAAGGCGCGCTCGGCGAGGCCGCGCTCGACGTCAGCCGGCTCGAGGAACGGATCCGCTACGTCGCCGAGGGCCGCGAGCGGATCGTCCGCCAGCGCGCCGATCTCGAGACCCAGCACGCCGGCTGGCTCGAGCGCGAGAAGCAAGCGCGGACCGAACGCGACACGGTCGGCGCGCGCATCGTCGCCGCCGAGCAGGCGGCGGCCGGCTTCGCCGCACGCATTGCCGAGCACGCGGCCACCGTCGATGCCGCCCTCGCTGCGCTGCGCCAGGCGCAGGCGGGCAGCGACGGCCAGCGCGAAATCGTCGCCGGCGTGCAGCAGCAGATCCAGGTCGCCGCCGCCGAGATGCGCGGCGTCGACGAGCAGGCGGGCCAGGCCGAGGGCCGCCGCGATCGTCTGGTCGCGGAAGAGAAGGGCCTCGCGCCGATCGACCCCGCGCGGCTCGACGCCGCACGCCAGCGCTCGGCCGAGGCCGAGGCTGCGCATCACGCCGCCGAAGCCCGGCTCGGCGAATGGCAGGAGCGCGTGCCTGCGCTCGACGAAGCGCGCCGTACGCTGCAATCCGCGGCCAACGACGAAGCGCGTCGCCATGCCGATCTCGCCGCGCGCCTCGGCGCGTTGAAGGCGCTGCAGGAAAAAGTCCAGATCGAGGACAAGCTGCAGCCCTGGCTCGCCAGGCACGGCCTCGAATCGCTGCCCGGCCTGTGGCGGCGCGTGCGCATCGAGCCGGGCTGGGAGCCGGCGCTCGAAGCGGCGCTGCGCGAGCGGCTCGGCTCGCTCGAGATCGGCCGACTCGACACCGTGCGCGCCTTCGCCGCCGATGCGCCGCCGGCGCGGCTGGCGTTCTTCACCACGCCGCCGGCGCCGATCGCCAGCGCGCACCGCACCCTGCCGCGCCTGGCCGAGCTGCTGCACCTGGGCGACGCCGGCCTGACCGCGCTGCTCGGCGACTGGCTGGAAGGCGTCTACACCGCGACCGATCTCGACGCCGCGCTCGCCGCGCGTTCGAGCCTGACGCACGGCGAAGTGATCATGACCCGGGAAGGTCATGCCGTCAGTCAGTTCGCGGTGAGCTTCTATGCGCCCGACTCGCAGCAGGCCGGCCTGCTCGCCCGAGCCCGGGAGATCGAGAACCTCGAGAAGCAGACCCGGGCGCAGGCGATCCTGCTCGACGAGGCGAAGAGCCGCCTGGTCCGCGCCGAAGCCGAAGCCAGCGACGCCGCCGAGCGCCTGGCGGCGAGCCGCAAGGAAAGCGCCGCGGCCCAGTCGGCGGCGCACCAGCAGCAGGTCGAACTGTTGCGCCTGACGCAGCTCGCGGAGCAGACGAGCCAGCGGCGCGAGCAGCTGAGCGGCGAACGCGCCGCCCTCGACCGGGCGATCGAAGAGCTGGGCGCGCGCCGCGCCGCCGGCGAAACCCGCTTCGAGGCGCTCGACGCCGAGCTCGGCGTCGCCCAGGAACGCCATGCCGAGCTGGACGAGGCTGCCCGTGCCGCCGAGCGCGCGCTGGCCGCGGTTCGGGAAGAAGGCCGCTCGCTCGAGCGGCATGGGCAGGAGGCGCAGTTCGAGCAGCGCTCGCTCGTCGCCCGTGCCGCCGAGCTCGCCCGCTCGATCGAGACGGCAGCGCAGCAGCTCGAGGCCAATCGCGGCAGCGACGCCTCGCTCGCCGCCGACCTCGAACGCCTCACCGATGCGGAGGCCGAGGGCGAGCTGCAGGCGGCGCTGGCGAAGAAGCTCGAGCGCGAGACCGCGCTGGGCGAGCGGCGCAGCCTCTACGACGACCTGTCGCAGCGCCTGCGCGCCGCCGACGAGGCCCGCCTCGGCCACGAGCACGCGCTGCAGCCGCTGCGCGACAAGGTCATCGCCCTCCAGCTCGAGGAGCAGGCGGCGCAGCTCGGCGGCGCCCAGTACCTGGAGCAGCTCGAGGCGGCGGGCGCCGACCGCGAGGCGGTCGGCCGCGGCGTCGAGGAGGGCAACGTCAAGCTGTCCGGGCTGCAGGGCAGGATCGACGCGCTCAACCGCGAGATCGAGTCGCTCGGCGCGGTCAACCTGGCGGCGCTCGAGGAGCTCGGCCAGGCGCGCGAGAGGAAGGGCTTCCTCGACGCGCAGAACGCCGACCTGTCCGAGGCGATGACGACGCTCGAGGACGCGATCCGCAAGATCGATCTCGAGACGCGCGACCTGCTCGCCACCACCTTCGAGCAGGTCAACGAGCACTTCGGGCGCATGTTCCCGACGCTCTTCGGCGGCGGCACCGCGCGCCTGGTGATGACCGGCGACGAGATCCTCGACGCCGGCGTGCAGGTGATGGCGCAGCCGCCGGGCAAGAAGAACAGCTCGATCCACCTGCTCTCGGGCGGCGAGAAGGCGCTGGCCGCGATCGCCCTCGTGTTCGCGATCTTCCAGCTCAATCCGGCGCCGTTCTGCCTGCTCGACGAGGTCGACGCGCCGCTCGACGACGCCAACACCGAGCGCTATGCCAGGCTGGTGACCGAGATGTCGAAGGTGACCCAGTTCCTGTTCATCAGCCACAACCGCATCGCCATGGAAATGGCCGAGCAGCTGATCGGCGTGACGATGCAGGAACAGGGCGTCTCGCGCATCGTCACGGTCGACATGCCGGGCGCGATGCGGCTGGCCGAAGCGGCCTGACCCCGGCGCGAACGACCGCATGGACACCCTGACGGTCGCCCTCGCATCGCTGGGCGGCGTGGTCCTCGCCGGCGTCATCGCCCACGGCGCCTGGCAGGCGCGCCGCGCCGGGCCGAAGCAGGCGAGCGACCCGCGCGAGGAGCCGAGCGCCTCGGCCGCGGCCCGGCGCAGCGACCCCGGCCTCGACGAGGGCGAAGCGGCGCCGGCCGACGATCCCGCGGCCGAAGCGCCGCGGCGCCTTTCGAAGCGGGTGCCGCTGCAGCTCGACGCGCTGATCGACGCCTTCGCCACCTTCACGCTCGACGGCCCGGTCTCGGCCGAGGCGATCGCGCCGCATCTCGCCGCCCGGCGCTTCGTCGGCAGCAAGCTGTTCCTGGTCGAAGGCTTGAACGGCGAGAGCGGCCGCTGGGAGGCGCCGGTCGCCGGCCAGCGCTACACCGAGCTGCAGGCCGGGGTGCAGCTCGCCAGCCGCACCGGCGCGCTCAACGAGATCGAGTACTCCGAGTTCGTGCAGCGAATCCAGGCGATCGCCGAGGCGATCGGCGCCTCGGCCGATTTCCCCGACATGCTCGACGTCATGGCGCGGGCGCGCGAGCTCGACGCCTTCGCCAGCCAGCACGACGCGCAGCTCGCGGTGCACCTGCATGCGCAGGGCGCGGCCTGGAGCGTGGGCTACATCCAGCAGCATGCGCGCCGGCACGGCTTCGTGCCCGGCGTCGTGCCGGGCCGGCTGGTGTACCCCTCGACCGAGGAGGGCGCCCCCCCGGTGCTGACCCTGACCTTCGATTCGCAGGCCGCGCTCGCCGACGAGCCCGATCGCGCGGCGGTGCGCGACGTGACGCTCTCGTTCGACGTGCCGCAGACCGACCCGTCGGTCGAGCCGTTCAAGGCCTGGCAGGCGGCGGCGCAGGCGCTCGCCGTCGGCATGGACGCGGCGATCGTCGACGACAACCAGCGGCCGCTCAGCGGCGAGGGTTTTGCCACCATCGGCAACGAGCTCGGCCAGCTGTACTCCATGCTCGAGGGACGCGATCTCGCCGCCGGCTCGGCAGCGGCGCGGCGCCTGTTCAGCTGAAGGGCGCATGAGCGCGCCGGGCCGCTCCCAAGCGCTCATCCCGGAGTGCGAAGCACGGAGGGTCGTCGAGTGAGCGCACCTGCAGACGCGCGTCAGGCCGAGCGCCGAGCCGGGGAGCTGCGCGAGGTCCTGGGCCGCCATGCCAGGGCTTACTACGTGCTCGACGCGCCGGAGATTCCCGACGCCGAGTACGACGCCCTGTACCAGGAGCTGCAGGCGATCGAGGCCGCGCATCCCGAGCTGGTCACGCCCGACTCGCCGACCCAGCGCGTCATCGGCGCGGTGCTCGAGGGCCTGCAGCCGGTGCGCCACGTCGTGCCGATGCTCTCGATCGACACCGAGACCGACACCACCGCGGCCGGCGCCGAGAAGTTCGATGCGCGCGTGCGCAAGGCTCTCGGCCTGGCCGTGGCGGATCCGCCGGTCGAGTACGCGGCCGAGCTGAAGTTCGACGGCCTGGCGATCAACCTGCGCTACGAGGGCGGCGACCTGGTGCAGGCGGCGACCCGCGGCGACGGCGAGACCGGCGAGGACGTGACCCATACGGTGCGAACGATCGCCGCGGTGCCCCGGCGGCTGAAGGGCGTGAAGGCGAGGGTGCTCGAGATCCGCGGCGAGGTCTTCATGCGGCGCGACGACTTCGAGGCCCTCAACGAGCGGCAGAGGAAGCTGATCGAAGGCGGCGCCAAGGGCGAGAAGACCTTCGTCAATCCGCGCAACGCCGCCGCCGGCGTGGTGCGGCAGCTCGACGCCCGCAATGCCGTCAAGCGGCCGCTCAGCTTCTTCGCCTACAGCCTCGGCGAGGTCGATGGCTGGACCGTGCCGCCGACCCAGACCGGCCTGCTCGAGGCCTTCGATGCGATCGGCCTGCCGGCGAGCCCGATGCACCAGCGGGTGCAAGGGGCGGCCGGGCTGATCGACTTCCATGCCAGGGTCGCCGCCCTGCGCGACAGCCTGCCCTACGACATCGACGGCGTCGTCTACAAGGTCGACGACCGCGCGCTGCAGGAAAAGCTCGGCTTCAAGTCGCGCGAGCCGCGCTGGGCGGTGGCGCAGAAGTACCCGGCGCAGGAGAAGACGACGCGGCTGAACGCGATCGACATCCAGGTCGGCCGCACCGGCAAGCTCACGCCGGTGGCCAAGCTCGAGCCGGTGTTCGTCGGCGGCACGACCGTGTCGAACGCGACCCTGCACAACGTGTTCGAGATCCGCCGGAAGGGCGTGCGCGTCGGCGACACGGTGATCGTGCGCCGCGCCGGCGACGTGATCCCGGAGGTGGTGGGCCGGATCGCGGCGGAGCGCGAGGCCTACGTGCCCAACTTCCGCATGCCGCGCGCGTGCCCGGTCTGCGCCAGCCGGGTGGTGCGGGAGAAGGGCGGCGTCGACCACCGCTGCAGCGGCGGTCTCTTCTGCGCGGCGCAACGCAAGATCGCGATCCTGCACTTCGCCGGGCGGCGCGCGCTCGACATCGAAGGCCTGGGCGACAAGATCGTCGACCAGCTCGTCGATGGCGGCCTGGTGGAGACGCTGCCCGACGTCTACGCACTGACGCAGGAGCAGCTCGAGGGCCTGGAGCGCATGGGCGACAAGAGCGCCGCCAGGCTCGTCGCCGGCATCGCCGCCAGCAAGGCGACGACGCTGGCCCGCTTCCTCTACGGTCTCGGTGCGCGCCACGTCGGCGAATCGACGGCGAAGGACCTGGCGCGCCATTTCGGCAACCTCGACCGGCTGATGGCGGCGAGCGTCGCGCAGCTGCTCGAGGTCGCCGACGTCGGGCCGATCGTCGCCGAGAGCGTGCACGCCTTCTTCCAGGAGCCGCACAACCGGGAGGTGATCGCCGGCCTGCGCCGCGCCGGCCTCGCCTGGGAAGAAGGCGTTGGCCAGGCGACGGCGGCGCCCTTGCCGCTCACGGGCAAGACCTTTGTCCTGACCGGAACGCTGCCCACGCTCGCCCGCGAGGACGCCAAGGAGATGATCGAGTCGCTCGGCGGCAAGGTCGCCGGCTCGGTGTCGAAGAAGACCGACTGGGTCGTGGCCGGGGCCGAGGCCGGCTCGAAGCTCGCCAAGGCGACCGAGCTGGGCATCGCCATCCTCGACGAGGCCGGACTGCTCGCCTTGCTGGACGCCGCCTGAGGTAGGACCCGGTAGGTTCGGGGCGGGCCGGCGTGGAGAATCACGGCCATCACACCCCGGAGTCGTCGTCCATGGCCAAGCCCGAAACCGCCGCCCAGTTCGCCAAGGCGAAGGTCACCGCCGTCCAGATCGGCAAGGTCCGCGCCGCCTTCGATCCGAAGTGGAAGGACGTCGTCACCAAGCTCCGGGCGGCGATCAAGGCCAAGCAGAACGACAAGATCGACCTCTACCTGGTGGCGCTCGAGGGCCGGCTCAAGGAGCTCAACAAGATCCTGCGCGCGGCGACGCTGGCGCGCGGAAACCTGCGCGAGATCGAGTTCGACGAGGACTTCGTCGCCGAGAACCTGAGCGAGGTCGAGAAGGCGGTGACGACCGTCAGCGAGGCGGTCGACGGCTTCACCGAGGAGTACGACGAGGGCAAGACCCTGCAGAACGAGGCCGAGGCCGCTTCCACGAAATTCCAGGGCAGTGCGAATCAGGCGATGACCAACCTCTCGGCGCTCGACGGCGAGATGGACGACGCGAAGGACGATCTGTCGGCGCTGTTCAAGAAGCAGGACGCGATCTACTCGCGTGCCGCCAAGGCCGCCGAGACGCGCGATGCGAAGGGTCTGGAGAAGGCGCAGAAGGAGCATGCGGCGCTGGGCATCGACATCGCGCTGACCTTGCACGAAGGCCTGGTGAAGCGGGTCAAGGAGTTCGGCGACAAGGCGGCGGCGAACGCCGCCTACTCCGACGACCTGAAGAAAAAGCTCAAGGACGGGGTCAAGGACATCCAGAACAAGGCGGCCGGCGTCAACGTCTACGTAGAGCAGCTCGGCCGAGCCGTCAAGGAGGTTAAGGAGCTCTCGATCCAGGAGATCGATGTCGCCATGGCCGCCAAGGCCTTGTCGATCGACCGGGCCGGCGAGGCCGGGCTGAAGAAGGTGCTGAACGGCCCGGCCTCCGGCTTCGAGTCCGGCCTCGAGCAGATCGGCAAGGGCCTTGACCCGAAGCAGAAGGGCAAGGACATGGTCGCCAAGCTGAAGAGCGCCGGCGTGCTTTGAGCCGGAGCGAGATTACGCCGGCCGAAGGGGCCGCAAGCGTCGTCCCCACGTGGCTGCTGCACGCCCGTCTCGCGGCGGCGCTGCCGCCGCCGGCGAGTCGGGTGGCGCTGCGCTACGGCGCCGCCGGACCGGTGATCGGCAGCATCGAGCCGGCGCTTGCCGCGCGGGCCCGGGCCGCGGGCCTGCCGTTCGAGCCCTGCGACGAAGGCTGGGCGGTGGCGAATCCGGGCGACCCTGCGCTCGCCGCGATCGCGCGCTGGCTGCACGAGGAAGGCGTCGCCTCCCGCTGGCGCGACGAGCTGCTGCCGGTCGTCGACGCCGAGGACCGCCCGCTCGCGGCGATGGAGCGCAGCGTGGTCCGCGTGCTCGGCCTGAAGACCTTCGCGGTGCACCTGGCGGGGCGCAGCGCCGACGGCGGCTTCTGGGTCCAGCAGCGCGCCTTCGACAAGGCGACCGACCCGGGCCGGTGGGACACGCTGATGGGCGGCCAGAGCGCGGCGGGCGAATCGATCGCGGCGACGCTGGCCCGCGAGACCTGGGAGGAGGCAGGGCTGGTCGCGGACGAGCTGCACGGGCTGGACCGCGCCGCCGACGTGATCGTGCGCAGGCCGGTCGCGGAGGGCTACATGGACGAGCGCATCGCCGTCTTCCATGCCGTGCTGCCGGCGGGCGTGGAGCCGGTGAACCGCGATGGCGAGGTGGTCGCTTTCGAATGCCTGCGCGAAGCGGCGCTGCGCGAACGCCTCGCCGCCGGCGCCTTCACCCTCGAAGCGACCCTGATCCTCGGCGCCGAGCTCGAGCGCCTTCCCGCCGCTTTGCGCTAGGGGCCGGCCGTGAGCGCCCCGCGCACCGCGGCGAGCAGCGCCTCGGGCTGCTCGGTCATCAGGGCGTGTCCGGCAGGCAGGCTGACAATCGAGGCGCGCAAGGCGGCGGCGATGGCTGCCGTCTGCTTCGGCCCGGTCATCTGGTCGCGCGTGCCGAGCACCAGCGTCGTCGGGCAGGTGATGCGCGCGGCGGCTTCGAGGCCGCCCCGGTAGCGGTCGCAGACCCGGAAATCGTTGACGAACAGGTTGGTCTCGCCTTGCGCCGCCTGCAGCCGCCGCATCAGCATGCGGTTGCCGCCGTGCAGCCACGAACCCGGGCCCGGGTAGGCCGGCTTGCCGGCGAGGGTGGAATGCGAGAGGCTGTTGACGCTGTCGATGGCCGCGTAGGGGTCCTGCTCGCCCGCGTCGAGCAGCGCCTGCGAAACCGCCATCGGATAGGCGGTGCCGACCATCACCAGCCGGCTTGCCCGGGCCGGCGCGCGCGCCGCAGCTTCGAGGGCGATCAGCGAACCCATGCTGTGGCCGGCGAAGGCCGCCTCGTCGACCCCGGCGGCGTCGAGCAGGGCGAGCAGCCAGTCGGCGATCGCCTCGACGCTGGCCAGCGGCGCGCCTGCGCTGCGCCCGTGTCCCGGCAGGTCGGGCGCGAGCACCGCATGGCCGTGGTTCGCGAACCAGCGGGCGAGCAGCGTCCAGACGCTGTGGTCGTGCATCGCGCCGTGCACGAACACGAGGGCCGGCAGGCTGGCGTCGAACGGCTTGCCGCCGGTATAGGCGTAGGCCTCGCGGCGGCCGGCGGGCCCGTCGACGAGGAGCCTCATGCCTTGGCGGCGACCTTGAGCGCCCGCTTGAGGTCGTCGAGCAGGTCGTCGGCGTCTTCCAGGCCGATCGAGAGGCGGATGGTGCCGGGGCCGATGCCGGCGCGCGCCAGCGCCGCGTCGTCCATGCGGAAGTGGGTGGTCGACGCCGGGTGGATGACGAGCGAGCGGCAGTCGCCGACGTTGGCCAGGTGCGAGAAGAGCTTCAGCGCCTCGATGAAGGCGCGGCCCTGCTCGCGGCTGCCGCGCAGGTCGAAGCTGAAGACCGAGCCGCAGCCGCGCGGCAGGAGGCGCTTGGCCAGCGCATGGTCGGGATGGCTCTCGAGCTCCGGGTAGCCGACGCTCGCCACGCCCTCGTGGCCGGCCAGGAAGGCGACCACCTTGCGCGTGTTCTCTACGTGGCGGGCCATGCGCAGGGGCAGCGTCTCGATCCCTTGCAGGATCAGCCAGGCGGTGTGCGGGCTCATGCTCGCGCCGAAGTCGCGCAGCCCCTCGCGGCGCGCGCGCAGGAGGAAGGCGCCGACCGTGCTCTCCTCGCTGAACACCATGTCGTGAAAGCCGGCGTAGGCGCGGGTCAGCTCGGTGAAGCGGCCGGTCTTCTCGGTGGCGGCGTCCCAGTCGAAGCGCCCGCTGTCGACCAGCACGCCGCCGATGACCGTGCCATGGCCGGAGAGGAACTTGGTCGCCGAGTGATAGAGCAGGTCGGCGCCGTGCTCGAACGGCTTCATCAGCCACGGCGTGGTGAAGGTCGAGTCGACCAGCAGAGGCAGGTCGTTTTCGTGAGCGATCGCGGAAAGGGTCGGGATGTCGAGCACGTCGAGGCCGGGATTGCCGAGGGTCTCGCCGAACAGCAGCTTCGTTTCCGGGCGGATCGCGGCCCGCCAGGCGTCGAAGTCGCCGGGCCGGACGAAGCTGGTGGCGATGCCGAAGCGCGCCAGCGTGTAGTACAGCAGGTTGTGCGAGCCGCCGTACAGCGCGCTCGAGGCGACGATGTGCGAGCCGGCGCCGGCGATGGTGGCGATGGCGAGGTGCAGCGCGGCCTGGCCGCTGGCGGTGGCGATCGACCCGGAGCCGCCTTCGAGCGCGGCGACGCGTTCCTCGAGCACCGCGTTGGTCGGATTCGAGATCCGGCTGTAGACGTGGCCCGATCGCTCCATGTTGAAGAGCGAGGCGGCGTGCTCGCTCGACTCGAACACGAACGAGGTGGTGAGGTGGATGGGCACCGCGCGGGCGCCGGTGGCCGGGTCGGGCGCGGCGCCCGCATGCAGCGCGAGGGTGTCGAAACCGGGGTTCGCGTAGCCGGGCATGGGTATCCTTTTCCAGACGATTGTGGGCTATATTGAGTCGCAAACAGACCGGAGAGGTGCCATGAAGGTCAGCGACATCCTGCGCGTCAAGGGCGGAACGCTTTTCACCGTTTCGCCTGGCGAATCCCTGAGCGCGGCGCTCGACGTCATGTCGCAGCACGACATCGGCTCGCTCGTCGTCATGGACCACGGCGAGCTCGTCGGCATGCTCACCTTCCGCGAGGTGATCCAGGCGATCGTGAAGAACGGCGGAGCGCTCGGCAGCACCCGGGTGCAAGCCGTCATGGACGACCACCCGCTCACCTGTACGCCGGAGACCGATCTGGATGAGGTGCGCCGGATCATGCTCGGCCGGCACGCGCGCTACACGCCGGTGGTGAGCGACCGCACCCTGATGGGCGTGATCTCGTTCTACGACGTTGCCCGCGCCGTCGTCGACAGCCAGGACTTCGAGAACCGCATGCTCAAGGCTTACATCCGCGACTGGCCGGTCGAGAGCCGCGACGAGCTGCCGTCTTCCCAGAAGCCGAACTGATGGCGGGTAGCACCCTCGGCACGCTGTTCCGGGTCACGAATTTCGGCGAGAGTCACGGCCCGGCGATCGGTTGCGTCGTCGACGGCTGCCCGCCCGGCCTCGAGCTTTCGGCGGCCGACATCCAGCCAGACCTCGACCGGCGCCGTCCCGGCACCTCGCGCCATGTGACGCAACGCCAGGAAGAAGACAAGGTCGAGATCCTGTCCGGCGTGTTCGAAGGCTTGACCACGGGCACGCCGATCGGCCTGCTGATCCGCAACACCGACCAGCGCAGCAAGGACTACGCGAACCTGCTCGACACCTTCCGCCCCGGCCACGCCGACTACACCTACCTGCACAAGTACGGGCTGCGCGATCCGCGCGGCGGCGGCCGCGCCTCGGCGCGCCTGACCGCGCCCACGGTCGCCGCTGCGGCGATCGCGAAGAAGTGGCTGAAGCACGCGCACGGCACGAGCTTCGTCGGCCACCTGACGCAGATCGGCGAGATCGTCGTCCCCTTCGAGGGCCTGGAGCACATCGGCGACAACCCCTTCTTCGCCGCCAATGCGAGCGACATCGCCCGCATCGAGGCCTACGTCGACCAGCTCAGGAAAGACGGCGACAGCTGCGGCGCCCGCGTCGATGTCGCCGCCCGCGGCGTGCCGGTCGGCCTGGGCGACCCGCTCTACGACAAGCTCGACGCCGACATCGCCTTCGCCATGATGGGCCTGAACGCGGTCAAGGGCGTGGAGATCGGCGCCGGCTTCGCCTCGGTCGCGCAGCGCGGCAAGACGCACGGCGACGAGCTCACGCCCGAGGGCTTCCTGAGCAACAACGCCGGCGGGGTGCTCGGCGGCATCTCGACCGGGCAGGACCTGCTCGTCTCGATCGCCATCAAGCCGACCAGCTCGATCCGCAGCCCGCGCCGCTCGATCGACCTCGCCGGCGAGGCGACGGTGGTCGAGACGCACGGCCGGCACGACCCCTGCGTCGGCATCCGCGCGGCGCCGATCGCCGCGGCGCAGCAGGCGCTGGTGGTCATGGACCACGTGCTTCAGCACCGCGCGCAGTGCGCCGACGTGCGCGTCGCCACCCCGCCGATTCCCGCACGCGCGCCTTGAGCGTCGACGTCCGGAGCGCCGCACCGCGTGCCGGTGTGCTGCCCTTCGCCGCGATCTCCCTCTGCTACTTCGGCTTCGCCGGCCTGTTCGGCACCTACGCCCCGCTCTGGTACCAGAGCCTCGGCTACAGCACCTTCGCCATCGGCGCGCTGACCTCGATGCAGAGCGCGACGCGCCTTTTCGCGCCCTATGCCTGGGGCTGGTCGGCGGACCACAGCGGCCGGCGCGAACCGCTGCTGCGCCTGGCGATCGGCGGCGCGCTGGTCGCCTCGCTCGGTTTCTTCTTCGTTCGCGACTACGCCTGGATCGCCGTCGTCTGCCTCGCCCTCACGCTGTGCACGGCCGGGGTGGTGCCGATCAGCGAGGCGGTGCTCGCCCACCACGTCAGCGGCAGCGAGGGCCAGGTCGACATCGCCCGCTACGGGCGGGTGCGGCTCTGGGGCTCGGTCGGCTTCATCGCCGCCGTCACCGCGACCGGCTTCGCTCTCGAGGCCGCCGGCGTCGAGCGCTTTCCGCTGATCTGCACCGGCGTGCTCGCGATCCTGCTGTTCGCCGCCTTCCGCCTGCCGCCTTCGCACGATCAGGCGCACGCCGGGCCGGCGGTCAGCGGCGCGCTGGCCGTGCTGCGCGAGCCGGTCGTCGCCTGGTTCTTCACCGGCACCTTCCTTACCGTGCTGGCGCACACCAGCCTCTACGCCTTCTACTCCCTCTACCTGTCGTCGCTCGGCTACGGCAAGGGGGCGATCGGCCTGCTCTGGTCGGTCGGGGTGACGATCGAGGTGGCCTGGTTCGCCTTCCAGGGGCGCTGGCTGAAATGGCTGCCGGTGCATGGCTGGCTGGTCCTCGCGGCGGCCATCTCGGCGCTGCGCTTCGCCGCGATCGCCGCCTTCGCCGACCTGGTGGCGGTGCTGATCGTCGCCCAGCTGCTGCACGCGCTGACCTTCGCCGCCCAGCATTCGTCGTGCATCGCCGTGATCTCGCGCCACTTTCCCGGGCGGCTGCGCAGCCGCGGCCAGGCGCTCTACACCGTGCTCGGGTACGGGGCGTCGGGCGTTCTCGGCGGGGTGGCCGGCGGGGCGCTGAGCGAGCGTTTCGGCTTCGCGGCCGTGTTCTGGGCGGCCAGCGTGGTGTCGCTCCTCGCCGTGCTGAGCTGCTGGCGCGCCCTGGTGCTGGACCGGGCTCGCCCCTGAGCGCCCCGCTGGCGAACCCAGGGGGCGAACAGCGCTTCGTCACCGATGCCTGCGGCCGGACCCCGGGAATCCGCAGTTGGTCGCACGCGACACAGTGCGGACGGCCTCCAGTCCTACACTCGCGGCCATGAAAATTTCGTCCAAGAACACGCGCCGGGGGATCTGGGTCGGGGGGGCCTTGCTCGGGCTGGTCGTGATCGCCTTGGCACTCGCCCTGGTGCCGCGCTCGGGCAACGGCTGGGCCCCGAAGGGCGGCGCGGGCAAAGACAAGGAAAAGGCGGCCGTGCCGCTCGAGTTCACGCCGGCCGAGGTGGCCCGTCCGGTGCTGGCCAAGATGCCGGTGGTGATCGAGTTCTCCGGCCCGCTGGTGGCGCCGCGCACCGCGGTCGTCCGCGCCAAGGCCTCGGGCACCCTGCTGTCGCTCGCGGTCGCCGAGGGCAGCCGGGTCAAGGCCGGGCAGTCGATCGGCGAGATCGATCTCTCCGACCTGCAGACCCGAGTCAGCGAGCGCTCGGCGATGGTCGAATCGGCGCAGGCTTCGCTGCTCGAGGCCGAGCGCCAGCACACCGCCAACGTCGGTCTGGCGAGCCAGAACTTCATTTCCTCGACCGCGCTGCAGACCTCGCAGGCCCGGCTCGACGCCGCCCGCGCCCAGCTCAAGTCGGCGCAGGCACAGCTGTCGGTCTCGCGCATCGGTGTCAAGGAAGCCAGCCTGGCGGCGCCGATCTCGGGCATCGTCGGCAAGCGGCACGTCGTTCCCGGCGAGAAGGTGAGCGCCGAGCAGCAGGTCGTGACCATCGTCGATCTCGGCTCGCTCGAGCTCGCCGGCTCGGTCGGCACGCACGAGGTGTCGCAGCTGCGTGCCGGCCAGGAGGTGCAGGTCCGGGTCGAGGGGCAGCGCGAGTCGGTGCCCGGCAGGATCGACCGGATCTCGCCCGCCGCCG
This sequence comes from Burkholderiales bacterium, assembly GCA_031360885.1. GTDB lineage: Bacteria > Pseudomonadota > Gammaproteobacteria > Burkholderiales > Burkholderiaceae_C > Schlegelella_A. The sequence continues at coordinate 17,948 of JANMCC010000261.1, forward strand.
AGACCGGCACCCGGGCGATCGGCGTCGTGGTGTCGCTCGACAACAAGGGCGAGCGCTATCGCGCCGGCCAATACGCGCAGGCGCGGGTCGAGCTCGCCGACGACGCGTCGCGGTTGACGATTCCCGCCGGGGCGGTGGGCCAGGCGTCGGGCCAGGACTTCGTCTGGGCGATCGAGAACGGGGCGCTCGTCCGCCGCATCGTCATCACCGGCCGCAAGGACCCGGCGGGCGGGCGGATCGAGGTGAGCAGGGGCCTGGCGCCGGAGACCCAGATCCTCGCCGCCCGCTTCGACAACCTGAAGGAAGGGGCGCAAGCCAAGGTCGTGCCGCAGCGCGCCGCAGCCAGCGCCTCGGCGGCGACGCGGGCGAGCGCGCCGGCGTCCTCGACCCCGCAGTCCTGAGGAGGGGAGCGCCGCCATGTGGTTCACCCGCGTCTCGATCAACAACCCCGTCTTCGCGACGATGGCGATGGCGGCGCTCTGCGTCCTCGGCCTGTTCTCGTACATGCAGCTGCGCGTCGAGCGGCTGCCGGACATCACGCCGCCGATCGTCTTCGTCGCCGTCGCCTATCCGGGCGCTTCGCCCGACGCCACCGAAAGCGAGCTCACCCGGCCGATCGAGCTGGCGCTGAACGGCATCGCCGGCATAAAGATGATTCGCTCGAACAGCCTCGAGGGGCGGAGCGAAACGGTGGTCGAGTTCCAGGTCACCGCCGACATGACCCGCGCGGTGCAGGACGTGCGCGACAAGGTCGCGAGCGTGCAGCCGACCTTCCCGCGCGACGCCAAGCAGCCCTACGTCTCGCGCTTCGACGGCGACAACGCCCAGCCGACGGTGTACCTCTCGCTCCTCGGCCACGACCGGAGCGCGCGCGAGCTGTCGCTGCTCGCCGACCAGATCGTGAGGAAGCGCCTCGAGCGCTCGACCGGCGTGGCCCGGGTCGACGTCGGCGGCCTGACCGTGCGCCAGGTGCGGATCGACCTCGACCCGCAGCGCCTGCGTGCCTACCAGCTCACGCCCGGCGAGGTGTCGCTGGCGCTGCAGCGCGCCAACTCGGACATGCCGGTCGGGCTGCTCACCGGCACCAAGGAAGACGCCACCATTCGCGTCGAAGGCAAGGTGAGGGACGCCAAGGCCTTCGCCGACGTCGTCGTCGCCAGCCGCAACGGCATGGTGGTCCGCATCGCCGACCTCGGCAGCCTGGTCGAGCGCGAGCGCGAGCCCGATTCGATCTCGCGCGTCGACGGCGTGCCGTCGATCTCGTTCCAGGTCTTCAAGCAGCAGGACGCGAACATCGTCGAAACCGGCCAGGCGATCAAGGACGCGGCCGAGGAGCTGCGGAAGAGCATGCCGCCGGGCGTCGAGCTGCGCCTGGTCTACGCCGACAGCGACTGGGTGGCGCGCTCGCTCGACGGCGTGAAGCACACGCTGATCGAAGGCGCGCTGCTGACGATCGCGATCGTCTTCCTGTTCCTGCACAGCTGGCGCAGCACGGTGATCACCGGCCTGACCCTGCCGATCGCGGTGATCTCGTCGTTCATCGCCGTCTACCTGTTCGGCTTCACGCTGAACTTCATGACGATGATGGCGCTGTCGCTCTGCATCGGCCTCCTGATCGACGACGCGATCGTGGTGCGCGAGAACATCGTCCGCCATGTTCATATGGGCAAGGGGCATCGCGAGGCGGCCCAGGTCGGCACCGAGGAGATCGGCCTGGCGGTGATGGCGACGACGTTCGCGATCTGCGCGGTGTTCGTGCCGGTGGCCTTCATGAAGGGCATCGTCGGCAAGTTCTTCTTCCCGTTCGGCATCACCGTCGCGGTGGCTGTGCTGGTGTCGCTCTTCGTCAGCTTCACGCTCGACCCGATGCTCTCGAGCATCTGGCGCGACCCGCCCACCAATCGCCTCCTCAAGGTGCCGGTGCTCGGCCACCTGATGCGCGGCACCGACCGCTTCCTCGACGTGCTGCATCGCATCTACGAGCGGGCGATCCACTGGATCTTCTCCGGGCGTCACTATCGGGTGCTGGTGCCGCCGATTCCCGCCTGGGGCCGGCCGTTCGATGCCACCGGCCGGCGCGACCCGAGCGCCCCGCGCCGCTTCCGCTTCGCCACCGTGACGCCCCGCGCCCTGGTGCTGCTCGCCGGCATCGGCAGCTTCGTCGGCGCGATCATGCTGGCGCCGCTGGTCGGCACCGAGTTCATTCCGGAAAGCGACAACAGCTACATCCAGATGAACGTCGAGCTGCCGGTGGGCACGAGCCTGCAGCGCGGCAGCGACAAGCTGCGCCAGGTGGAGGAGATCGTCGCCACCTTCCCCGAGATCCGGATGGTCTCGACGACCATCGGCGACACCGGCAACGGCAGCCGCAACTCGGCGCAGCTCAGCATCCAGCTGACCAAGCCGCACGAGAGGAAGCGCAGCCAGAGCAAGGTCGAAGGCGCCCTGCGCGACGCCCTGAAGCCGATTCCCGGCATCAACGTCACCCTCGGCAACCAGCCGATCTACGTCGCCCTGCTCGGCCCCGATCCCAACGTGCTCGAGACCGAGGTGCTGCGCCTGCGCGACAAGGTCGCCAAGATTCCGGGCATCGCCGACCTGACCACCTCGGTCAAGCCGGGCATCCCGGCGTACGCGGTGCGGCTCAAGCCCGACGCGGTGCGCGAGCTCGGCCTCACGACCACCCAGCTCGCCGCCAGCCTGCGCAGCTTCGTCAACGGCGACGTTGCCACCTGGTGGACCTCGCCCGACGGCGAGCAGGTCGACGTCGAGCTGCGCCTGCCGCAGGGCGAGCGCGAGAACGTGTCGCAGCTCGACGGCCTGCCGGTCGCCTACGCCAAGGACGGAACGCCGATCACGCTCGCGCGAATCGCCGACATCGTGCCGGTGGTCAACCCGGTCGTGATCAAGCGCCAGGACCTGCAGCGCCGCCAGGCGATCTACGCCGGCACCCAGGGCCGGCCGAGCGGCGACGTCGGCGCCGACGTGCAGAAGATCGTCAAGGCGACCCAGCTTCCGCCGGGCTACCGCTTCGACGTCGGCGGCCAGACCAAGGAGCAAGGCGAGGCCTTCCAGGGCGTCGTCCTGGCGCTCGGCGCCGCGGTGATCTTCATCTACATCGTGCTCGCGTCGCAGTTCGGCAGCTTCCTGCAGCCGCTGGCGATCATGGCCTCGCTGCCGCTGGCGCTGATCGGCGTGATGCTGGCGCTGCTCGCCACCCGCTCGACGATCAACCTGTTCTCGATGATCGGCCTGGTGATGCTGATGGGCCTGGTGACCAAGAACGCGATCCTGCTGGTCGACTTCGCCAACCACGGGCGGCGCGCCGGCCTGTCGGTGCCCGAGGCGCTGCTTCAGGCCGGGCTGGTGCGGATGCGGCCGATCATCATGACCACCGCGGCCATGGTCTTCGGCATGCTGCCGCTGGCGCTGGCGCTGAACGAAGGCGGCGAGATCCAGGCGCCGATGGGCCGCGCCATCATCGGCGGCGTGATCACCTCGACCCTGCTGACGCTGGTGGTGGTGCCGGTGCTCTATTCCTACCTGGTGCGCGACCGCAAGACGGTGCCGGCGAAGGCGGAGGCGGCGCCGACCTCGCTGGCGAGCGGGGGCACCGGCGCCTTCATGCCCGCCTCGAAGGAGTGACCGGTCGCGGGCCACGCGCCCGCGACCTTACTGCGAGGTGTGGATCACGCCCCGGACCACCGGGTAGATCTGGTTCTGCCAGCGCCTGCCGCTGAACACGCCGTAGTGGCCGACGCCCGCCTGCACGTAGTGCGTGCGCAGGTAGGGTCGAAGGCCGCTGCACAGGTCGTGCGCCGCCAGGGTCTGGCCGATGGCGCAGATGTCGTCCTTTTCGCCCTCGATCGTCAGCAGGGCGGTGCGGCGGATCGCCTTCAGGTCGATCGGCCGGCCGCGGTAGCTCCATTGGCCGAGCGGCAGGGCATAGTCCTGGAAAACCAGGCGGACGGTCTCGAGGTAGAAGTCGGCCGAGAGGTCGGAGACGGCCATGTACTCGGCGTAGAACGCCCGCGTGACTTCGGCTTTCTCGCGCTCGTCGGCGACGAGGTTCTGGTAGTAGGCCCGGAAGGCGTCGGCATGGCGCTCCTTGTTCATGCTCATGAAGGCGGAAAGCTGCATGAAGCCGGGGTAGACCCGGCGCCCGGCGCCGCCGTGTCGCCACGGCACCGTGCTGATCAGGTGCTTCTCGAACCACGAGATCGGTTTCGAGGTCGCGAGCACGTTGACCGCGGTCGGGCTGATCCGGCAGTCGATCGGCCCGGCCATGAGGGTCAGGCTGACCGGCGTGGCCGGATGCTGGTCTTCCGACATCAACGCCACTGCGGCGAGCGCCGAAACGCAGGGCTGGCAGACGGCGACGAGGCTCGCGCCCGGACCCATCGCCGCCAGGAAGTCGACGATGTGCTCGGTGTACTCGTCGAGGCCGAAGCGGCCGTCGGCCATCGGCACGTCGCGGATGTTGTGCCAGTCGGTGACGTGCACGTCGTGGTCGATGAGCAGGGTGCGCACGGTGTCGCGCAGCAGAGTGGCGAAGTGGCCCGACATCGGCGCGACCACCAGCACCTTGGACTGGGCGACGGCGACGTCCTTGCGGAAGCGCAGCAGGGTGGCGAACGGCGTGACGTGGACCGCCTCCTCGACCACCGGAACCCGCTCCCCGGCGACCTCGACGCTCTCGATCTGCCAGGCCGGCCGACGGTGCGTCACCTCGGCCAGCTCGAGGACCCGGCAGGCGGCGGCGGCCTGCCGGTGCGCCGGCGGCGCGGCAGCGCCCTCGGCTTCCAGGAAGGGGAGCGACAGCCTGGACAGGGTGCGTACGGGCCACATCAGGTCGTTGTGGGTCTGGTACGCCTGATACATCATGGGGTGGAGCGCCTTATGGTTGTGCGCTGGAGGGAGCAACTTGTGCGCCAGCGCTGAAACGATGCCTTGGATCGTGGCACAGCGATTGCGTCATCAGCGTGCATGAGTGAAGCCGCAGCGCCCAGCCGGTCCAAAGTCGCACGAAAGATGCCGGCCGCGAAGCCCTCGGCCAAGGCAGCCTCGCCGGCCAAGGCGCCGGCGGCGCGGAAGAAGGCGGCGGCAGCCGTCGCCTCGCTGACCCTGAGCAGCAAGAACTACTCCTCCTGGTCGCTGCGCGGCTGGCTGCTGACCCGCTTCGCCGGGCTGGCGTTCGACGAGGTGATGGTCTCGCCCGACGATGCCGACGCCAGGAAGGAGCTCCTGCTGCTCGCGCCTTCGATCCGCGTTCCCTGCCTCACCCACGAGGGCATCAAGGTCTGGAACACGCTGGCGATCGCCCACTACCTGGACGAGGTGCGGCCCGAAGCCCGGCTGCTGCCGGCCGACCGGATCGCCCGCGCGCACTGCCGCTCGGTCTGCGGCGAGATGAACTCGGGCT
>JANMCC010000271.1:0-36122 GCA_031360885.1 Burkholderiales bacterium
CCGATCAAGAGCGAGAACATCGTCGCCCACATCAGGAAGGCGACGCAGGGCCGGGTGGCGCTCGAGAACACCCATCCGTTCGTGCGCGAGCTCTGGGGCCGCTACTGGGTGTTCGCGCACAACGGCGACCTGAAGGGCTACGCACCACGCCTGCACGGCGCGTTCCGCCCGGTGGGCGGCACCGACAGCGAGCGCGCCTTCTGCTGGCTGATGCAGGAGCTGGCGAAGGCGCATGCCAGCGTGCCGGGGGTCGCCGAAATGAGCGTCACCCTGGCCGAGCTGCTGCCGCAGGTGGCGCGCTTCGGCGTATTCAACGCGATGCTCAGCAACGGCCAGGCGCTCTGGGCGCACTGCTCCACCCAGCTGCATCACATCGTGCGCCAGCATCCGTTCGCCAAGGCCTCGCTGCAGGACGACGAGGTCTCGATCGATTTCGCCCAGCACACCTCGCCGCGCGACCGGGTCGCCGTCGTCGTGACCGAGCCGCTGACGAAGGACGAGACCTGGAGCGCGTTCGCGCCGGGCGAGATCCGCACCTTTGTCGAGGGCGCGCCGTTCATTCACCGCTGAGCGCAGCTCGTGCGGCGCAGCCGACGGTTCGCCGCTTCGCCGCCGCTGCGGCCTGGTGGCCGATCGAGAATCGATCGATGACCCTCCGTGCCGACGACAACTGGTTCCAGCGCCGCTATTTCGTCTGGGCCGAGACGCACTACCGGCGCATGCCGCCGAACCTGCGCGCCGAGGTCGAGCGGATCGATCGCTGGCTCTACAGCCGCCGGGCCGCCGGTATCTGGTTCACCCTGGGCACGGCGGTCGTCGCCAGCGTCCTCGGCCTGAGCGCCTGGGGCATGCCGTGGCTGCTCGCGCTGGTAGTCAGCATGGTCGTCTGGGGCGGGCTGCCGACGGCAGTGATGGGCGCCTGGCTGCAGCCGGAACGCTTCGCCGGCCGAAAGGGCATCCGCCTGGCCCTCGTCACGGCGGCGCTGGCCTTTTCTGGCGCGGCGGTCGGCTTCCTGATCGGCCGCATCGTCAAGCACGGCGGCCTCGAAACGGCCACCCTGTGGCCGGCTGTCCGCGGTGCGCTCGGCGACGTGGCGCCCTATCTCGCCCTCGCCGCCCTCGTGCTCGGCGCGACGCTGGAGCTGGCGGCGTTCGCGCGGCGCCGGCTCTTGCGCGCCGATCTCGAGCGCGCCCAGCTCGTGATCGAGCGCGATGCCGCGGCGCGGCAGGCAGCCGAAGCCCGGCTGCGCCTGCTCCAGGGCCAGATCCGGCCGCACTTCATCTTCAATACCCTGGCGTCGCTGCAACACTGGGTCGACACCGGGGATGCCCGCGCCGGGCCGCTGCTGCGCTCGCTGACCAGCCTGCTGCGAAGCTCCACCGAGGCGATGACCGCGCCCTGCGCCAGCCTCGGGGCCGAGTGCGAGGCGGCAGGCCACTACCTGGCGGTCATGCAGGCCCGGCTCGGCAGCCGGCTCGCCTATCGCGTTGGCGTCGAGCCGTCCTGCGCCGCCGTGGAGGTGCCGGCCGGCCTGGTGCTCACCCTGGTGGAGAACGCGGTCGAGCACGGCATCGAGCCGATGCTGGCCGGCGGCACCGTCGTGGTCGCGGTGACGCGTGAGGCCGGCGCCGTCGTCCTGCGCGTCGACGACGACGGCGCCGGGCTCGGCGAAGGCGCCGCTGCCGGCGAGGCGCAATCGCGCGGCGTCGGCCTCGTCAACAGCCGGGAGCGGTTGCGCCACCGTTACGATGCCCGCGCGGCACTCGAGCTCCTGCCCGGCCCGGGCGCGACGGGAACCCGAGCGCAGGTTCGCATAGAGGACGCACCATGACTCCGACCGCTCTCATCGCCGACGACGAGGAAGCGCCGCGCCAGCAGCTGCGTGCCGCGCTGGCCGCGGCCTGGCCGGGGCTGCAGATCGTCGCCGAGGCCGGCAACGGGATCGACGCCTGGGACCAGTTCCTCGAGCACGAGCCCGCGCTCTGCTTTCTCGACGTCCGCATGCCCGGGCTCACCGGCATCGAGGTGGCGCGACGCATCGACGGCGCCGCCCGCGTCGTCTTCGTCACCGCATACGGCGACCACGCTCTGGCCGCGTTCGACGCCGGCGCGGTCGACTACCTGATGAAACCGGTCGAGCCCGAGCGCCTGGCGCGAACGGTGGCGAAGCTGCAGAACGGGCTCGCCGCATCGGCGCCGGCCGGGCCCGATCCGGCGATGCTCGCCGACCTGCTGCGCCGGCTCGGGGCGTCGCCGCGCGGCGAGCCGCCGCTCGAGGTGATCCAGGCCTCGGTCGGCAAGGAAGTGCGGCTGATCCCGGTCGACGAGGTCGTGTTCTTCGAGTCCGACACGCGCTACACGCGCGTCGTCCATCGCGGCGGCGAGGCGCTCATCCGCACGCCGCTCAAGGAATTGCTGGTGCGGCTCGCGCCCGAGCGGTTCTGGCAGGTGCACCGCTCTATCATCGTCAACCAGCGCGCCATTGCCAGCGCGGTCAGGCAGGACGACGGCAGCATGCTCGTCATGCTGCGCGATCGCGACGAGCGACTGCCCGTCTCGCGACACTTCCAGAGCCTGTTCCGTGGCCAGTGACCCTTCATGACCCAGCCTGCCTCGCCGACTCCCCGCTTCGACACCTTCGACAACAACGACGAGCTGACCCGGCTGCTTTTCGCCTACGCCGAGGCGCACCCGACCCTGGTGGCGGTGCGCTCGATCGGCAAGAGCCACGAGGGCCGCGACATCTGGGTCGCCACCGTCACCAACATCGCCACCGGCGCCGCCGCCGACAAGCCGGCGTTCTGGACCGACGGCAACATCCACGCCGCCGAGCTCACCGCCTCGACCGCGGTGCTCTACTACCTGCACGAGCTGGTCACCAAGTACGGCGGCGACGCCGACATCACCGAGCTGCTCGACAGCCGCGCGCTCTACCTCTGCCCGCGCCTGAATCCCGACGGCGCCGAGCTGGCGCTGGCCGACCGGCCGCGCCACATCCGCTCCTCGACCCGGCCGTATCCGTTCGACGAGGCGCCGGTCGACGGCCTGACGCCCGAAGACATCGACGGCGACGGCCGCGTGCTCTTCATGCGCATCGCCGATCCGCACGGCGCCTACAAGAAGTGCGCCGACGATCCGCGCCTGATGGTCGCGCGCGAGCCCGGCGAGTTCGGCGGCGAGTACTACCGGCTCATGCCCGAAGGCTTCGTGCAGAACTACGATGGCCTGACGGTGAAGGTGAACTCCGACGTCGAAGGCCTCGACCTGAACCGCAACTTTCCGTCGTTCTGGCGCCAGGAGTTCGAGCAGGTCGGCGCCGGCGACTACCCGACCAGCGAGCCGGAAGTGAAGGCGATGGTCGACTTCATCGTCAAGCACAAGAACATCGGCGCGGCGATCAGCTACCACACGCATAGCGGCGTGATCCTGAGGCCGATGGGCACGCAGAGCGACGAGGACATGATTCCCGAGGACCTCTGGTCGATCAAGCGCTTCAGCGAGATCGGCGCCAGGCTATCCGGCTATCCGGCGATCAGCATCTGGCACGACTTCAAGTACCACCCCAAGGAAGTGATCAGCGGCACCCAGGACTGGGTCTACGAGCACCTCGGCGCGCTGTTCTGGGTGGTCGAGATCTGGGCGCCGAACAAGGAAGCCGGCATCGCCGAGTACAAGTGGGTCGACTGGTACCGCGAGCACCCGGTCGAGGACGACCTCAAGCTCATCAAGTGGAGCGACGAGCACTGCGGCGGCCAGGCGCACGTCGACTGGAAGCCGTTCATGCATCCGCAGCTCGGCCAGGTCGAGATCGGCGGCTGGGACAAGATGAACTACTGGCGCAATCCGCCGCCGCATCTGCGCGAGCGCGAGGCGGCGCGCTTCCCGAAGTGGATGACGAGGATCGCGCTCTCGCTGCCCAGGCTCGAGCTGCTGCGCACCGAGGTGCGCGCGCTCGGGCCCGACACCTGGCGGGTGCGCCTGGCGGTGGCCAACAGCGGCTGGCTGCCGGCCTACGTGACCCGGCGCGCCCTGCAGAGAAAGACGGTGCGCGGCGTGATGTTCGAGATCCACCTGCCCGAAGGCGACCCCTCGGTCGCGCTGGTGAGCGGCAAGCCGCGCATGGAAGGGCCGCAGCTCGAGGGCCACGCGCCGAAGAACTCGCTCAACGCCTTCCTGCCCAGCCGCGAGGCGACCGCCGACCGCGCCGTCGGCGAGTGGGTGGTGCGCGCGCCGCAAGGAACCCGGCTCGCCCTCAGCGCCCGCGCCGACCGGGCCGGCGTCGTGCGCGCCGAAGTCATCCTCGACTAGAAGCGGAAGCGCACCCCGCCCGCGATGGTGCTGCCCGACGACAGCGAAGTCACTTTCTCGTAGAGCGCGGCGACGTAGATGTCGGTGCCCTTCGAGAGGAAGTAGTCGTAGCCGAGCGAGTAGGTCCGGTCGGTGACGTTCGGCAAGCCGTCGGGCTTCGCGTCCGAGTTGCCGTAGGCCGCGAGGATCAGGCCCTGGCCGATCGGCAGCGCGGCGCCGATCTGCCAGAGCGTGGTGTGGGTGTTGACGGCCGCGTCGGTCTTGATCCGGCCGAGCTGGCCGTACAGCCGCACCGCCTTGAAGTCGTAGGTCACGCTCGCCTGGACGATCGTCTGCTGGTTGAAGCCCGCGGGCACCGGCAGCGCGCTGTTCTGGATCTTTTCCCACACCAGCGCCGTCGCGAACGGACCGGAGAGGTAGGACATGCTCATGCCGAAGTTGTGGCCGTTGTCGAGCACGCCGCCGTTGACCTCGCGGGCGTTGGCGACGAAGTGCACGCGCAGCGGATCGCGCGGGTTGTTGGTGTAGGCGACCGAGTTGTTCCAGCTCCGGTCGGCGACCACGGCGCCGCCGAAGTACTGCCGGGTGCTCGGCGAGAAGCCGAGCGACTCGCCGAAGGCATTGAAGGTGATGGTGGTCAGGTAGAGCGGCGAGACGTTGCGTCCGAGCACGGTGGTGCCGAACTGGCCCGACAGGCCGACGTTGGCGTCGCGGCCCCAGAACGCGTCGCCGCTGCTGCTGCCGATCGCGCCGGTGTCGACGCCGAAGTACGACTCGAGCCGGAACACGGCGCGCACGCCGCCGCCCAGGTCCTCGCTGCCGCGAAAGCCGAAGTAGCTGCGCGACATGTTGCCGCTGTCGAGCTGCCAGCGGTAGTCGCCGCCCGGCGCGCGGCTGTGGCTGCCCGAAGCGTCGAGCAGTCCGTAGAGGACGTTGTTCTGCGCCTGGGCGTCGAGGCTGCAGAGGGTCGCGGCGGCGGCCAGTGCGGCCGCGAAGAACGATCGGAGCATGCGGGGAATCTTTTTCCGGCCTGGCAATCGAGGGTGTCGAGCCGAGCGAAGCGCGGCACGGGGCGTATTCTGGCGCACGGGCACAATCGGCGCCCTGGACGAGGAGAGGCGTGGAGATCGTTGTCAACGGCGCGTCGCGCGCCCTTCCCGATGCATTGGCCGAACCGCAGATGCCTTTGCTCTGGGCCCTGCGCGATCTGCTCGGCCTGACCGGCACCAAATTCGGCTGCGGCGTCGCCGCCTGCGGCGCCTGCACCGTGCACGTCGACGGCAAGGCGGTTCGCTCCTGCGTCACGCCGCTCGAATCGGTGCGCGGCAAGCGCGTCGACACGATCGAGGCGCTCGGCAGCGCCGAGCGGCCGCATGCGCTGCAGCGCGCCTGGCTGCTGCACCAGGTACCGCAATGCGGCTACTGCCAGAGCGGCATGCTGATGGCCGCGGCCGCGCTGCTGGCGACGAATCGCGCGCCCAGCGATGCCGACATCGACGCCGCGATCACCAACATCTGCCGCTGCGGCACCTACCCGCGCATTCGCGCCGCCATTCGCGCGGCGGCGAGCGAGCTGCAACGCCCGCCGGCCGGCAAATGAAGCGCCGCGCCTTGTTGCTCAGCGGCCTGGGCGCGGCGGGTGCCCTGGTGGTCGGCTGGAGCCTGCTGCCGCCGCGCAGCCGGCTCGGCGGCGTCGACAGCCTGCCGTTGATCGCCGGCGAGGTCGGCCTGAACGGCTGGATCAAGATCGCCGCCGACGGCGCCGTGCTGCTGGCGATGAATCGCAGCGAGATGGGGCAGGGCGTGCACACCGCCCTCGCCATGCTCGTCGCCGAAGAGCTCGACGTGCCCCTGTCGCGGGTGCGCCTGATCGAGCCGACCGGCGACGCGATCTATGGCAACGTCGCGGCGCTGGTGGCCAGCCTGCCCTGGTTCCATCCGTCGGACACCGAGGCCGGCCACGAATCGCGCGCGGCCGAGGTGACGCAGTGGATGGTCGCCAAGGTCGCGCGCGAGCTCGGCATCAGCGTCACCGGCGGCTCGTCGAGCGTCGCCGACGCCTGGGAGGTGCTGCGCCTGGCGGCGGCGACGGCGCGCGCCCGGCTGCTCGGCGCCGCCTCGCTGGCGTGGAAGCAGCCGGTCGGCGAGCTGGTGGTGAAGGAAGGCGTGGTCAGCCACGCCACCGGCCCTTCGGCCCACTACGGCACGCTCGCGCTGGCGGCGGCGTCCACGCCGAGCGGCGTGGTGCGCCTGAAGCGCCCCGAGGAGTGGAAGCTGATCGGCAGCGCGGCGCCGCGGATCGATCTCGCGGCCAAGTGCAACGGCTCGGCGGTGTTCGGCGCCGACGTGCGGCCGGCCGACCTGCTGCATGCGGCGATCCGCCACTGCCCGATGCTCGGCGGCGCCGCCGGCGCGGTCGACGTCGCGCCGGCGCTGAAGCTCGCCGGCGTCGAGCGCGTCGTCCGCCTCGGGCCGTACGCCGGCTCGACCGCCGCGCTGGCCGTCGTCGGCAAGACGGGATGGCATGCGCAGCGCGGCGTCGCGGCGATCGCCGTCGAGTGGCAGCAGCGTCCGGCCGGCGGCCTGGACAGCGCGGCGATCGCCCAGGCGCTGCAGAAGACCGCGAGCGACGCCGCGGCGAGCGGCGGCGGCTTCGTCTTCCATTCGGCGGGCGACGTCGACGCCGCCGAGCGCCAGGCGGCGCGGCAGGTCGAGCAGACCTACAGCGCGCCCTACCTGGCGCATGCGGCGATGGAGCCGATCAACTGCACCGCCCGGGTCGTCGGCGGCAAGGTCGAGGTCTGGGCGCCGACCCAGGTGCCCACCTTCGCGGCCATCGTCGCCGCCGAGGCGGCGGGCGTGTCGGTCGACGACGTCACGATCCACGTCACCTACCTCGGCGGCGGCTTCGGCCGGCGGCTCGAGGTCGACTTCATCGGCCAGGCGGTGCGCATCGCCGTCGAATGCGGCGGTCGCCCGGTGCAGCTCGTCTGGTCGCGCGAGGAAGACCTGACGCATGACTTCTACCGCCCGGCCGGCGCCGCGGTGCTGCGCGCCGGGCTCGACACGGAAGGCCGGCCTGTGTCGCTGCGCATCACGAGCGCCGGCGACGCGATCACGCCGCGCTCGATGGAGCGCTGCCTGCCGCTTTTGGCCGGGCCGATCGACCTGCCCGACAAGACCGCGAGCGAAGGCCTGTTCGACCAGCCCTACGGCATTGCCAACCAGCGCATCGCCCACGTGGCGACGCAGAGCGGCGTGCCGGTCGGCTACTGGCGCTCGGTCGGCCATTCGCACAACGCCTTCTTCTACGAGTGCTTCATCGACGAGCTCGCCGCAGCGGCGAAGCAGGACCCGCTCGCCTATCGCCTGAGCCTGCTGAAGGACGCGCCGCGGCACCGGGCGGTGCTCGAGCTCGCGGCGCAGCGCGCCGGCTGGCCGGGGCATGGCGCGGCGCAGCCGCTCGCCCCGGGTCGGGCGCGCGGCGTCGCCCTGCACGAAAGCTTCGGCAGCATCGTCGCCGAGATCGTGGAGGCGTCGGTCGAAGGCGGCGTGCCGCGGGTGCACCGGGTCGTCTGCGCCGCCGATGTCGGCACCGTGATCAACCCGGGCATCGTCGCGCAGCAGGTCGAGAGCGCGGTGATCTTCGGCCTGAGCGCCGCCCTCTACGGCCGCATCGACATCGCCGGCGGCGTCGTCAGGCAGAGCAATTTCCCGAGCTACCCGGTCGTGCGCCTCGCCGATTCGCCGCGGATCGAGACCCACCTCGTCGCCAGCACGCGCCCGCCGGGCGGCGTCGGCGAGGTCGCCACTCCGCCGCTGGCGCCGGCCCTGGCGAATGCCCTCTTCATGCTCACCGGCAAGCGCCTGCGGGCGCTGCCGCTGGTCCTCGCCTGAGGGCGCGCGGCGGCCGCGCTCAGGCCGAGTCGACCGTCTCCGGCCCGGGCGCCTTGCGCACGTGCCGGGCCAGCGTCCGGCGCAGCTTGGGCGCGTCGATCGGCTTGGTCAGGAAGTCGTTCATGCCGGCGGCGAGCGCGAGGTCGCGCTCCGAGACCAGCGCCGCGGCGGTGAGGGCGATGATCGGCAGCGTGCCCGGGTCCCAGGCCTTGCGCAGCTCGATCGCCGCCTCGTGGCCGCTCATCACCGGCATCTGCACGTCCATGAGGACGAGGTCGAACGGATGGCCGCGCCGCGCCGCCTCGTGCACCGCCTCGATCGCGGCCCGCCCGTCGCGCGCCTCGGCGACGTTCACGCCCCATTGCGTCAACGTCGCCGCGGCGATCATCATGTTCACCGGGTTGTCCTCGACCAGCAGGATGTGCGCGTGGCGCAGCCGCTCGTTCTCGCTCGCCTCGCTGGCGAGCGATTCGCCGGGCAGCACCGCGGGCGGCAGCGGCAGCTCGGCCCAGAAGGTGCTGCCCGCGCCGGCGCGGGTCTCGACGCCGACCTCGCCGCCCATCAGCCGCGCGAGCTGGCGGCAGATCGACAGGCCCAGCCCGGTGCCGCCGACACGGCGCGTCGTCGAAGAGTCGCCTTGCGAGAACGGCTGGAACAGCAGCGGCAGCAGCTGCGCGTCGACGCCGCCGCCGCTGTCGGCCACGGCCAGCCGGACGGCGCCCGGCGCCCCCGGCGTCGCCAGGATGCGGATGCCGCCCTCGGCGGTGAACTTGACCGCGTTGGTGATGAAGTTGCCGAGGATCTGGCGGATCCGCACCGGGTCGCCGGTGACGATCGAGCCGAGCGCGGCGTCGATCTCGACGGCCAGCGTCAGCCCCCGGGCGTCGGTGATCGGCCGGTACGAGGCCTGCACCGCGGTCAGCAGATCGCGCAGGTCGAAGGCGCTCGCCTCGAGGGTGAACTTGCCGGCTTCGATCTTCGAGAAGTCGAGGATGTCGGAGAGGATGCCCTCGAGCCCCTGCGCGCAGGCTAGGATCTGCTCGAGATGGAGCTTGCGCGCCTCGGGCGCCAGCGTCTCGGACAGGGCGAGCCGCGCCAGGCCGAGCAGGCCGTTGAGCGGCGTGCGGATCTCGTGGCTGGTGTTGGCGAGAAAGGCGCTCTTGGCCCGGCTCGCTGCCTCGGCGGCGTCGCGCGCGGCGGCGAGGGCGGCGTCGAGTCGGCGCCGCTCGGTCACGTCCTCGGCGATCCAGATCGTGCCGCCTTCGCCCGGCCGCTCGGGGTCTACAGCCTGGCCGAGCAGGCGGCACCAGAAGCGGCCGCCGTCCTGCTTCTTCATCTCGCGCTCGGTCTCGAACGCTTCGCCGGCGGCGAGCAGCGGGCCGGCGACCTTGCCGACCGCGGCGTAGTCGGCATCGTCGATCCAGACCGCGGCGCCCGGCTGGTCGCGCAGCTCGCCCGCCGGCCAGCCGAAGATCGCCTCGAAGCGCGGATTGGCCTGGACGAAGCGGCGGTCGCGGGTCAGGGCGATGCCGATCGACGCGCGTTCGAAGATCGCCGAATGCTCGAGCCGGGTCTGCTCCGCGGCGGTGACGTCGCGCGCGTTGACGACCGCGTAGTCGCGCTGGTCCATGGTGAACCGCGCCGCCGAGATCAGCACCGAGGCGATCCGGCCCGAGCGGGTGGCGATGCGCGCCGGCATGTCCTCGATGCGGCCAACGCTCTCGAGCGCGGCGCGCAGCCGGCTGGGATCGTTCGGGTTGTGCCAGAGGCCGAGCTCGTCGGCGGTGTGGCCGACCACGTCCTCGACGGCATGGCCGGTGAGGCGCAGGAATGCGGCATTGGCCAGCGTCATCCGGCCGGAGTCGCTCTCGTAGAGCGTGATGCAGTCGGGGCTGGTCGCGAACAACTGCGACAGCATCGCTTCAGAGCGGCGCAGCGCCGCCTCGGCGGCGAGCCGCGCGGTGATGTCGAACATGATGGTGAGCGTCGCCGGTCCGCCGGCGGCTTCGACCCGCACGCCGGTCGCCTGCACGCTGATCGGCCGGCCGTCGACGGTGCGGGCGTGGAAGTCGCGCACCGGCACGCCTTCGCCGACCGGCATCAGCTCGAGCTGGGCGATCCGGTCGAGCGCTCGCTGCCGCGATTCACCCGGCGGATGCAGGTCGGCCATGCGGATGCCTTTCATCGCCTCCGCATCGACGAAGCCGAACAGACGCGCCGCCGACGGGTTGGCGTCGAAGACGACGCCGTGGCGGTGCAGGAAGATCGGTGAGGGCGAGCTTTCGAACAGCTCGCGGTAACGCGTCTCGCTGGCGGCGAAGGCGCGCTGGGCACGGATCTCGTCGGTCACGTCGCGGGCGACGCCGCGGTAGCCGTCGAATACGCCCTCCGGCGTGCGCCGCGGTTCGCCGCTGAGGCTGTGCAGGCGGACCCGGCCCTGCGAGTCGCGCATGCGCACGATCAGGCCGGCGAACGGCCGATGCGCCTCGAGGTCGGCGCGATGCCGGTCGAGCTGCGCCTCGCTCATGCCGATGTCGGGAATCTCCCAGGGAGCGCGGCCTAGTCGCTGCGCGAGCACCGCCGGATCGACCGGGGTACCCGAGTCGGAGAGGTAGGTGTAGCGGAACTCGCGGTCCTGCTCCCAGTACCAGTCGGCCACCAGTCGGAGCGCCTCGCGCGATTGCCGGGCGAGCAGCTCGGCGTCGCGCAGGCGCCGGCCGAGTACGCGCACGGCCAGCGCGCTCGCGACCAGCGCCGCCCCGGAAGCCAGCGCGATCGCGCCCAGGCCCTGGCCGGCGGCGCCGCCCACGCCGAGCAGCAGGCCGAGCACGGCCGCGGCGAGCACCACCGCCGCCACGCCGACCGCCACGAGGGCCGGAAACTGCGCGCGCGGGACGGGCTCTTTCCGCTCCGGCGCCGCTGCCATTGCTTCCGATCAGGCGTAGCTGGGCTTGCGCGCCGCCGCCAGCTCGGCGCGCGCCGCGTCCGCGGCGCACCGCGAGGCGAGCGCGAAGTCGGCGCCGCGGGCGTCAGCCGGGTAGAGCACCGCGCGTGACGAGCTGACGATGATCGGCGCGCTGGTCGCGCCGCCGCTGCCGCGCCAGCCGGCGCGCACCGTCGCCGCCGCATCGCCGCCCTGCGCGCCGATGCCGGGAATCAGCAGCGGCAGGCGCGGCGCGAGCTCGCGCACGCGCGCGATCTCGGCCGGAAAGGTGGCGCCGACGACCAGGCCGACCTGGCCCGTCGTGTTCCACGGCCCCGCCGCCAGCCGGGCGATGTGTTCGTAGAGCCGGTCGCCGGACTCGAGCCGCTGCTCCTGCAGGTCGGCGCCCCCGGGGTTGGAGGTGCGGCAGAGCAGGATCACGCCCTTGCCGGCATGGCGCAGGTAGGGCTCGACCGAATCGAAGCCGAGGAACGGCGACAGCGTCACGGCGTCGGCGCCGTAGCGATCGAACACCTCGCGCGCGTACTGCTCGGCGGTCGTGCCCATGTCGCCGCGCTTGGCGTCGAGGATCACCGGCACCGCGGGGGCGGTGCGGTGGATGTGCGCGATCAGCCGCTCGAGCTGGTCTTCGGCGCGGTTGGCGGCGAAGTAGGCGATCTGCGGCTTGTAGGCGATCACCAGGTCGCGGGTCGCGTCGACGATTGCCGAGCAGAAGTCGAAGATCCGCGCCGGGTCGCCGCGCATCGGCTCGGGAAAGCGCGTCGGGTCGGGGTCGAGGCCGACGCAGAGCATCGAGTCGTTGGCGCGCTCGGCGCCGGCCAGCTTGTCGGTGAAGGTCATCATGGCTTGTCGGGCTTGGCGGCAACCGCTGCGGCGACGCCGGCCTCGGCCTCGCGTCGTGCGAGCGCCGCGGCCTTGCCCAGATAGCTGCGCGGCGTCATCGCCAGCAGCCGCTCGCGCTCTTCGGCCGGAATCGCCAGGCCGCGCACGAAGGCTTGCAGCCCTTCCTTCGTGATCGCCTTGCCGCGCGTCAATTCCTTGAGCTGCTCGTACGGGTTGGCGATGCCGTGCCGGCGCATGACGGTCTGCACCGGCTCGGCGAGCACTTCCCAGGCGGCGTCGAGGTCGGCCTCGATGCGCGAAGGGTCGACGCCGAGCTTGGCCATGCCGCGGCCGAGCGAGTCGAGCGCGAGCACGGCGTGGCCGATCGCGACGCCCATGTTGCGCAGCACCGTGCTGTCGGTCAGGTCGCGCTGGAAGCGCGAGACCGGCAGCTTCTCGCTCATGTGCGCGAGCAGGGCGTTGGCGATGCCGAAGTTGCCTTCGGCGTTCTCGAAGTCGATCGGGTTGACCTTGTGCGGCATCGTGCTCGAGCCGATCTCGCCCGCGCGGGTTTTCTGCGTGAAGTAGCCGAGGCTGATGTAGCCCCAGGCATCGCGGCACCAGTCGATCAGGATCGTGTCGCAGCGCTTGACCGCGTCGAACAGCTCGGCGATGCCGTCGTGCGGCTCGATCTGCGTCGTGTGCGGGTTGAAGACCAGGCCGAGGCGCTGCTCGACGATGCGGCGCGAGAACGCCTCCCAGTCGAAGCCGGGGTAAGCGGCGAGATGCGCGTTGTAGTTCCCGACTGCGCCGTTCATCTTCGCCGGCAGCGCCACCGCAGCGATCTTCGCGCGCGCCTGCGCAAGCCGGGCGGCGACGTTGGCGAATTCCTTGCCGAGCGTCGTCGGCGTCGCGGTCTGGCCGTGGGTGCGCGAGAGCATCGGCTGCGCGGCGTGCTCGCCGGCCTTCTCGCGCAGCGCGGCGAGCAGGCCGTCGAGGGCCGGCAGCAGCACCTCGGCGCGCGCCGCCTGCAGCATCAGCGCATGGCTGGTGTTGTTGATGTCCTCGCTCGTGCAGGCGAAGTGCAGGAAGCCGGTCGCCGGGGCGAGCTCGGGATCGACGGAGATCCGTTCGGCCAGCCAGTACTCCACCGCCTTGACGTCGTGGTTGGTGGTGCGCTCGATCGCCTTGATCGCCTCGGCGTCAGCCTCGGAAAAGCCCTCGACGATCTCGCGCAGGAAGGCGGTGGCCTCGGGACCGAAGGGCTTCAGCTCGGCGAAGCCGGCTTCGGAGAGGCCGATGAACCACTCGACCTCGACCCGCACCCGGCAGCGGATGAGCCCGAATTCGGAGAGCAGCGGCCGCAGCGCCTCGACCTTTGCGGCATAGCGGCCGTCGAGCGGCGACAGGGCGAGAAGCGGCGAGACGGGCATCAGGCGGATAAGGGGGTCAGGCGGCCGACCATTATCGGCTGGCCCTAGAATCATTTCGACACCGCGAGATCAGGCAAGCGGCACCAATCGAACTCCGGAAAGCGGCGCGTCATCCCATGAAACTGATCGGTTCCCTCGCGAGCCCGTATGTGCGCAAGGTGCGCGTCGTCATGGCCGAGAAGAAGCTCGACTACCAGTTCGAAAGCGAGGACGTCTGGGGCAGCGACGCCATCCTCGCCTCGAATCCCCTCGGCAAGGTGCCCTGCCTGGTGATGGAGGGCGGCGAGGCGGTGTTCGATTCGCGCGTGATCGTCGAGTACCTCGACGCCCGCTCGCCGCTCGCCCGCCTGATTCCCGAGCCGAACCGCGAGCGCACCGAGGTGCGCACCTGGGAAGCGCTGGCCGACGGCATGATCGACGCGGCGATCCTCGCCCGCCTCGAGGCCAACTGGCCGGGCCGCAGCGCCGAGCAGCGCAGCCAGGCCTGGATCGACCGGCAGATGAAGAAGATCGACGCCTCGCTCGAGGCGATATCGACCGGCCTGGCCGAAAAGCCCTGGTGCAGCGGCATCCACATGACGCTCGCCGACATCGCCGTCGGCTGCGCGCTCGGCTACCTGGCGTTCCGCTTCCCGCAGATCGCCTGGCGCGAGCGGCCCAACCTGGCCCGCCTCGCCGACAAGATGAACGCGCGCCAGAGCTTCATCGACACGGCCCCGCCGACCTAGGTCACGCCGCCACCGCGACCGGCGGGTTGGCGCTGAAGCTGTGCGCGTTGGCCATCGGCCAGTAGGTGCGAAAGACCTGCAGGTTCGATTCGCCGTCGAGCAGCTCGCCGGTCTTCACGAACGGCAGCAGGTTGGCGAGCAGCTTGACGCCGTGCTCGGAGTTGCGCCGCACGATGTGGTCGGCGGTGATGCCGGCCGGATCGTCGAGCCCCGCCGCCTGCACCAGCTCCTTGAGCGCCATCAGGGTGTTCTGGTGGAAGTGGTAGACCCGGTCGGCCTTGGTCGGCACGTCGAGCGCCTTCTGCCGCTGCGGGTCCTGCGTCGTCACGCCGGTCGGGCACGAGCCGGTGTGGCAGGTCTGCGCCTGGATGCAGCCGAGCGCGAACATGAAGCCGCGCGCCGCGTTGCACCAGTCGGCGCCGAGCGCGAGCATGCGGGCGATGTCGAAGGCGCTGACCACCTTGCCGGCCGAGCCGAGCCGGATCTTCTTGCGCAGGTCGAGCCCGACCAGCGTGTTGTGCACGAGCAGCAGCCCTTCCTGCAGCGGCGTGCCGACGTGATCGGTGAACTCGAGCGGCGCCGCGCCGGTGCCGCCTTCGGCGCCGTCGACGACGATGAAGTCGGGCGTGATGCCGGTTTCCTGCATCGCCTTGGCGATGCCGAACCATTCCCACGGGTGGCCGATGCAGAGCTTGAAGCCGGTGGGCTTGCCGCCCGAGAGCTCGCGCAGCCGTTCGATGAAATGCATCATCTCGATCGGCGTCTTGAATGCGCCGTGCGAAGCCGGCGAGACGCAGTCGACCCAGGGCTGCACGCCGCGCGCCTCGGCGATCTCGAGCGTCACCTTCGGCCCGGGCAGCACGCCGCCGTGACCGGGTTTGGCGCCCTGCGAGAGCTTCAGCTCGATCATCTTCACCTGCGGATCGCGGGCGTTGGCGGCGAAGCGGTCCTCGCAGAACGAGCCGTCCTCCTTGCAGCAGCCGAAGTAGCCCGAGCCGATCTCCCAGATCAGGTCGCCGCCGTGCACGCGGTGGTGCCGGCTGATCGAGCCCTCGCCGGTGTCGTGCGCGAAGTTGCCGCGCCTGGCGCCGGCGTTGAGCGCGAGGATCGCGTTCGCGGAAAGCGCGCCGAAGCTCATCGCCGAGATGTTGAAGATGCTCGCGTTGTAGGGCTGGGCACGGCCCGCGCCGACCAGGACGCGGAAGTCGTGCGTCTTCAGCACCGAGGGCTGCAGCGAGTGGTTGATCCACTCGTAGCCGACTGCCGAGACGTCGAGCTGGGTGCCGAACGGACGCTTGTCGGAATCGCCCTTGGCGCGCTGGTAGACGAGCGAGCGCTGCTGGCGCGAGAAGGGCGACGCCTCGTGGTCGCTCTCGATGAAGTACTGCCGCATCTCCGGCCGGATGAACTCGAGCAGGAAGCGCAGGTGGCCGATCACCGGGTAGTTGCGCAGGATCGCGTGCCGCGCCTGCATCACGTCGCGCAGCCCGGTCAGCGCCAGAACGCCGAAGGCGACCGCCAGCCAGAGGTCCATGCCCATCCGCAGCCAGGCGAACAGGCTGGCGACGAAGCCGACGATGCACATCGCCCAGACGGCATAGCGGATCGGCAGGTACTGGTCGAGCTTGCTGAGCCACGCGAACATGGGCGCTCCTCCCTCGGGCGTGGCGCGATGGTAGACCTCGCCCCGCGACCGGGCCCTCGTGGAAAGCGTGAAGGAAACGCTAGGCGGCGAGGAAGAATTCGCGCAGCCGCCGGGCGGTGTCGTCGGGCAGCTCTTCGGGAATGAAGTGACCCGCTTCCATGGCGCTGCCGGACACTGTGCCCGCGCACTGCGCGCGCCAGATCGCGAGCGGATCGAACAGCCGGCCGACGAGGCCGCGCGCGCCCCAGAGCACGAGCAGGTCCGAGGCGATCTTCTCGCCGGCGGCGCGCGACGCGCGATCGTGCTCGAGATCGATGGACGCGGCGGCGCGGTAGTCCTCGCAGGCGGCGCGGATCGCGTCGGCCCGGCAGAAGCAGCGTTCGTACTCGGCGAGCGCCTCGGGCTCGATGTGGCCGAGGCCGTTCGAGCCCCAGCCGCCGAGCGTCCAGCGCAGATAGAACGCCGCGTCGCCGCCGATCATCCGCTCGGGCAGCGGGGCCGGCTGGATCAGGAAGAACCAGTGGTAGTAGCCGGTGGCGGCGCGCATGTCGGTGTGCTCGTACATGTCGACCGTGGGCACGATGTCGATCAGCGCCAGCCGCTCGATGCGATCGGCGTGGTCGAGCGCGAGCCGGTGCGCGACCCGGGCGCCGCGGTCGTGGCCGGCGACGAAGAAGCGCTTGTGGCCGAGGCCGCTCATCAGCGCCGCCATGTCTCCTGCCATCGCCCGCTTGCTGTGCAGCGCGTGGTCGGCCTCGGGCGTGCCCGCCGGGCCGGGCTTGGTCGAGTCGCCGTAGCCGCGCAGGTCGGGGATGACGAGCGAGAAGTCGGGCGCGAGCCGCTGCGCGACGCGATGCCACATCACGTGCGTCTGCGGAAAGCCGTGCAGCAGCAGCAGCGGCGGCTTCTTCGGATCGCCGCCGGTGCGTGCGAACAGCTCGGCCTCGCCGGCGGCGTGCAGGCCGGCCTCGAATCCCTGGAACCAGGCCATCGCGCGCTCCTCAGAAGATGGACAAACCCGTGCGGCTCGCGAACAGCTCGAGCGCGCGCGTGCCGAGCACCGAATTGCCGCTCGCGTCGACCGCCGGCGACCAGACGCACAGGGTCAGCCGGTCGGGAACGACGGCGACGATGCCGCCGCCCACCCCGCTCTTGCACGGCAGGCCGATCCGATAGGCGAACTCGCCGGCCGCGTCGTAGGTGCCGCAGGTCAGCATCAGGGCGTTGACGCGGCGGGTCTGCCGTTCGCTCAACACCGGCTCGCCCTGGCCTTGTGGATGCGCGCCGTCGCGGCACAGGTAGCCCGCGGCGCGGGCGAGCTGCCGGCAGCTCATGCGCAGCGCGCACTGGTGGAAGTAGAGGTCGAGCACGGCCGCGGCATCGTTGTCGAGCCTGCCGAAGCTCTTCATGAAATTGGCGAGGGCGATGTTGCGGTACCCGGTCGCCGCCTCCGATGCCGCGACCTCGGCGTCGAAGCCGATCGGCTCGCCCGCCAGGCCCGAAAGCAGCTCGAGCAGGCCGTCCCTGGCCTTGGCGCCGAGCGTGCTGAGCAGCCGGTCGGCGACGGCGATCGCGCCGGCATTGATGAACGGGTTGCGCGGCACGCCCTGCTCGCTTTCGAGCTGCAGAAGCGAGTTGAACGGGTTGCCCGAGGGCTCGCGGTGGATCCGCTCCCAGAGCGCGTCGCCGAGCAGGCGGATCGCCAGCGTCAGCGTGAACAGCTTGGAGACGCTCTGGATCGAGAACGGCACGGCGCTGTCGCCGGCCGCGGCCTCCTCGCCGGCGCAGGTGCGCAGGGCGATGCCGAACTGCGCCACCCGCACCCGTGCCAGCGCGGGGATGTAGCTCGCGACCTGGCCCTCGCGGCCGAGCTCGGGCCGCAGGTCGGCGTCGATGCCTTCGAGGAGCGACTGGAAGTCCATGGAAAGGTGCGAGGCGGGTTGCCGTCTCAGCGTTGCCGACGCAGCCGATGATGCGCCACCGCCGCGGCCAGGGCGAGCAGCACGGCCATCACGACGATCGCCAGGCGCGCGCCGAAGGCGGTGGCGAGCGCGCCGCCGCCGAGCGCGCCGACGAGCGTCGCCAGCCGGCCGAGGCTGCGCAGGCCGCCGTCGACCCGGGCCAGCATGTCGGGAGCGACCACGGTCTGGCGCAGCGTCCGGTCGTGCACGTCGAACATCGTCATGCCGCCGTCGCCGACGACCTGGTGCGCGACCAGCAGGGCCGCGCCGACCAGCGTGGCGCCCGGCGCGAGCGGAATGCAGAGCGTGCCGATCGCGCCGAGGACCAGGCCGATCGTCATCGCGTTGCCGCTGCCGACGCGCCGGCCGAGGCGCGGCGCGAGGGCGGCGCCGGCGAGGGCGCCGAGGCCGCCGCTGGCGAAGATCATGCCGAGCGTGCCGGTGCCGAAGCCGAGGTCGCGGGCGACGTAGATCATGTAGCTCGTGCCGGCGATGCTGGCGGCCACGGCGAGCAGGATCTCGAGGGTCGCCAGCGTGCGCAGCTGCGGCGTCGCGCGGATCACGGCGATGCCGCCCAGCGTCTCGTCGAGGAAGCCGCGCCGCGGCGCCGGTGCGGTCGCGGCGGACGGGTCGGGCGTCGTTCGGTCGCGGCCCCCTTGCACGCGCCACAGGCACGCCGCCGAGAGCAGGTAGCTGAGCGCGTCGACGGCGAGCGCGAGCACCGCGCCCAGCAGCTGATAGAGCCAGCCGCCGAGCGCGAAGGCCACCGTCTCCGAGGCGCTGCCCATGGCCGAGAGCTGCGCGTTGCGCGCCGGCAGGCGGGCCGCCGCGACGCTCTGCGCGACCCAGGCCGAGCGCGCCAGCTCGAACGCCATGCTCAGCACGCCGGTCAGCGCCGCCGCGGCCGCCAGCAGCCAGATCGAGAGCCACGGCGTGAGGGCCAGCAAGGCCAGCCCGCCCAGCACGCCGGCGCGAGCGATGTCGGTGCCGATCATGACGCTGCGCTTGGCCAGGCGATCGACGAGCGTGCCGAGGAAGAGGGCGCCGGCCGCGCCGGCGGCGACGTCGGCGACCAGCAGCAACGCCATCTGCAGGGGCGTCGCAGCGAGGGCGAGCGTGGCCAGCCAGGGCAGCGCCAGCCGGCTCAGCATCGAGCCGAAGTTGGAGATGCCTTCGCCCGCCAGGACGCGGCGGAAGTCGTTCGTTTCCGCCGGCGGCGGCGGCGCGGAGGGCGTGGAGGGCAAGCGGCGAGCTTAGCCGCAGGCGCGCGTGCTTCCGCGAGGCGGAGGCAGGCCGGTCAGTGCACCGGCGCCGGTGAAGGTGCGGGCTCGGACCGGGACGGGGCCGAGCAGGAGCCGGCGCGCTGCAGACGTCGAACCTGTTGCCATGCGCCGTGAAGCCGGCGAGCGCATGGCCCTGATCGCGCTCGCGCAACGCTACGAGGCGACCCAGCCCGAGTTCGCGAAGGACCTGTTCGCGGCCGCGCTCGCCGACCGCCAGGCCTGACTGCGCCGGCCGATCGCCGGCTCGCCGGAGCGGGGCGCTCGCCCAGGAGCGCCTCGCTATACTCGCCCTCGAAGCGCCGATTTGTTCCGGCTTGCGGGCGCTCTATAAATTCGGCTAAAGATTGGGATCCGAAACCCGGAACTCCGCTTTGGCGGTGCCGGGTTTTTTCACGTCCACGGTTTAACTGCGCATGCCTTCCCTCGGCGACGTCCAGCCGCAATCGATGCACTTCGCCGAGCCGCTCGGCCTGGCCAGCGGCGCGGTGCTGCGCGACTACACCCTCGCCTACGAGACCTACGGCGCGCTGAACGCGGCGCGCAGCAACGCGGTGCTCGTCTGCCACGCGCTCAACGCCTCGCACCACGTCGCCGGCACCCATGCCGGCAAGGAAAGGAGCGAAGGCTGGTGGGACAACCTGGTCGGGCCCGGCAAGCCGCTCGACAGCGACCGCTTCTTCGTCATCGGCGTCAACAACCCGGGCTCGTGCTTCGGCTCGACCGGGCCGACGCATGCGAACCCCGACCCGGCCGCCCAGGGCCGGCCCTACGGCAGCGACTTTCCGGTGGTCACGGTCGAGGACTGGGTCGACGCGCAGGCGCGCCTGGTCACGGCGCTCGGCATCGAGCGGCTGGCGGCGGTGATCGGCGGCAGCCTCGGCGGCATGCAGGCGCTCGACTGGTCGCTGCGCTACCCGGGTCGGCTCGCGCAGTGCGTCGCCGTCGCCACCGCGCCCAACCTCTCGGCGCAGAACATCGCCTTCAACGAGGTGGCGCGGCGGGCGATCGTCACCGATCCCGAGTTCCACGGCGGCCACTACGCCGAGCACGGCGTCATTCCGCGGCGCGGGCTGCGCGTGGCGCGGATGATCGGCCACATCACCTATCTCTCCGACGATGCGATGGAGGCCAAGTTCGGGCGCGACCTGGCGAACGCCGCGTTCGGCTACTCGACCCAGGAAATCGAGTTCCAGATCGAAGGCTACCTTCGACACCAGGCCGACAAGTTCAGCGAGTACTTCGACGCCAACACCTACCTCCTGATCACGCGCGCGCTCGACTACTTCGACCCGGCGCGGGCGCACGGCGGCGACCTCGCCGCGACCTTCGCGCCGGCGCGCTGCCGCTTCCAGCTCGTGAGCTTCACCACCGACTGGCGGTTCGCGCCGGCGCGCTCGCGCGAGATCGTCAAGGCGCTGGTCGACAACCGGCTCGACGTCAGCTACGCCGAGATTGCCGCGCCGCACGGCCACGACGCCTTCCTGCTCGACGACCCCAGGTACCACAGCGTGTTGCGCGCGTGTTTCGACCGCCTCGCGAAGGAGCTGGCATGAGCGATCGCAAGGACATCGAGCTGATCGCGGAGCTGGTGCCGCAAGGCTCGCGCGTGCTCGACCTCGGCTGCGGCGACGGCGAGCTGCTGGCGCTGCTCTCGCGCGAGCGCGGCTGCAGCGGCTACGGCATCGAGATCGACGACGCCAACGTGCTCGCCTGCCACCAGCGCGGCGTCAACGTCATCCAGCTCAACCTCGAGGACGGCCTGGCCCTCTTCGAGGACCAGAGCTTCGATGTCGTGCTCCAGCTCGACACCCTGCAGCACCTGAAGAACACCGAGCGGATGCTGCGCGAGACGGCGCGCGTCGGCCGGGTCGGCATCGTCAGCTTCCCGAACTTCGCGCACTGGCCGAACCGCCTGCACGTCGCTGCCGGCCGCATGCCGGTGACGCGCGTCCTGCCCTACGAGTGGTACGACACGCCGAACATCCGCGTCGCCACCTACGCCGACTTCGAGGTGCTGGCGAAGAAGGACGGCCTGGCGATCCTCGACTCGTTCGGCATTCAGGCAGGCAGGGCGGTGCGCACCTGGCCGAACTTGCTCGCCAGCGTCGCCGTGTTCAAGTTCCAGCGCGGCTGAGCCGCGGCCCGCTCGAGCAGCACCGAGTCGCCGAACTCGTGGGTGCGGAAGGCGCCGCGCTCGAGCGCCGCGTCGACGCGCGCCAGCGTTTCTGCGGCCACGAACGCGCGCAGCAGCTCGTGGTGGCTCGTGCCCGGCTCGTGCGTGCCGCTGAGCAGCGCATCGACGACGCGCAGGCAGCTCGCGCCGCCCAGCCGGTTCGTCGCCACGCCCTCGCCGGCGCCGAGGCCGCCGGGCCGCGCCGCGGCATGCTCGAGGGCACGCGCGACGGTCGTTCCAAGGGCTACGACGCGACCTCCGAGTTCGTGCGTCGCCCGGATGGCGGCGACGGTCGACGCGGGCAGGCGATAGGGCTCCGCGAACGGCAGGCGCGCGTCGAGCGCCGCGTCGCCGGTAGAGGACAGGCCGGCCGCATGGGTGAGCGTCGCGAAGCCGATGCCGCGCTCGCGCAGCGCGTCGAGCAGCCGCCAGTCGAGCACGAAGCCGGCCGAGGGCGGCTCGAACGCGACCGGCGGGCCTGCGATCCGCGTCCACACGTCCCACAGGGCCAGGGGCTCGGCGAGATGCGCGTACTGGACCGGCCGGCCGTGCCGGGCGATGCCGGCATGGACCGCGTCGGCGTCGCCTTCGAAGCGGATCTCGAGCAGGCGCGGATGGCCGACGAGGCGCAGCACCTCGGCGCGCAGCGGGCCGAGCGCGAGCCGGTCGCCGGGGGCGAAGGCGGGCGGCGGGGGTCGGTCCTCGGTGCGGATGCGGTAGTCGCCGCTGCCGAACGCCACGGCGCGGAACACAGGCGCGTCTTCCAGGGCGAGGGAGGCGCGACCGGCGAGGCGCAGCTCGATCGTCGCGCCGCTCGCGAGGTGCATGCCGGCCAGGCTCGCCGGCAGCGTCGCCGCGTCGTTGGCGACGACGAGGTCGCCGGCGTCGAGCAGCTCCGGCAGGCGCGTGCGCGCGTGCTCGCTCAGGCGGCCTTCGCCATCGACGACGAGCAGGCGGGCGTCGTGCGGGCGCTGCACGGCGCGGGTCGCGGCCTTCACGACGCGCTTCCGGCAGCGGCCGCAGTGGCCGCCCTCTGCGTCGCGGCCGCCACGGCCGTCGTGGCCGAGAGGCGTTCGACATCGATCCGCGCGATGATCTCGCGCGCCGCCTCGCGTGGCCGCTTCAGCGTCGCCGGGTCGGCGTCGGGGACGGCGAGCGCGTGCAGCGGCGTGTCCATGTCGCCCGGGTCGGCGGCGAGCACGGCGACGCCGTGCGGCCGCAGCTCCTCGTGCCAGATGCGGCTCAGGTGCGACAGCGCCGCCTTGCTTGCGCCGTACGCGCCCCAGCCGGCATAGGGCGTGACCGCGGCGTCGCTCGAGACATTGAAGACCACCGAGCGCGTTCCCGCGGCGCGGCCCTCGCGCGCCGCGGCGGCGAGCAGGCCGAGCAGCGCCCTGGTCAGGCGGAACGGGCCGACGAGGTTGGTCGCGAGCGCCGCCTCGAAGTCCTCGCACTCGGTGTCGGCGAGCAGGGCGAGCGGCACCGGGCCGAGTCTCGACGCGTTGTGGATCAGGACGTCGAGGCCGCCGAGCGCGGTGCCGACCTGCAGGGCGATCGCGTGCGCGTCGTCCTTCTTCGCGACGTCGCCGACGATGCCGTGGCTGCCTTCGACCCGGCGGGCGACGCGGGCGACCGCGTCGGCATGGCGGGCAACGAAGGCGACCGCATCGCCGCGCGCGGCGAAGGCTTCGACGAGGGCCAGGCCGAGGCCCGAGGTTCCGCCGGTGATGGCGACGCGCAGCGGCGCGCGTGGTGCAAGAGGGGGAGTCATGAAGGTTCCTGGAGAAGGGGTGAGGCAAAGGTAGGCCTCGCCTCGCCGCCACGCCAGCGCCTTGTCCAGCGGATTGGCGCATGGTCACAATCGCGTCGAAATGAGCAGCGATGCCGCCAGCCATCTCGCCCGCAACCTCGCGAGCCTCCGCCATGCGCGCGCCCTGACGCAGGAAGCGCTTGCCCGTTCGGCCAAGGTGCCGCGCTCGACCGTCGCCAACCTCGAGTCGGGGGCAGGCAATCCTTCGCTGGTGGTGTTGGTGAAGGTGGCGCAGGCGCTCGGCGTGCCGATCGACGAGCTGCTCGCTTCGCCGCGCGCGCTGGTGCGGCGCTGGCCGGCGGCCGAACTCGCCTCGCGCAGCAAGGGCCGTGGCGTCACGATCCGGGACCTCGTGCCCGAGCCGGTGCCCGACGAGATGATGGAGGTGCTCGACTTCGCGCCCGGCGCGGTGATGGCCGGCACGCCGCACCTGCCGGGCACGCGCGAGTTCTTCACCTGCCTCGACGGCAGCGTGAACATCATGGTCGCCGGCGACCGCCATGCGCTCGCCGCCGGCGACGTGCTGGCCTTTCCCGGCAACCTGCCGCACTCGTACCAGAACGCCGATCCGCTGGCGCCGGCGCGCGGCGTCTCGGTCGTGGTTTTCGCCAAGGCGGGCGTGTGACGGGCGCCTGAACGGCGCCCGGTCCCGGCGGGAGCGCGCAGCGCGGGCCTCGGCTATTCTTCGAGGCTTTGCAGCTCGCGAGGCCACCCATGAGACTCCACCGCGCGTTTCGCGCCGCCTGCGCGGCCTTCGCCGGCGCGCTGTTCCTCGTCGCCACGGCTCACGCCGGCGCGCCCCAGGTCAAGACCCAGGCCCCGGGCTTCTACCGGATGATGCTCGGCGACTTCGAGATCACCGCGCTGAGCGACGGCACGGTCGACCTGAAGCCCGGCGAGCTGCTGACCAACACCACGCCGGCCGAGGTGACGAGCTACCTGCAGCGCTCGTTCGAATCGACCGCGGTGCCGACCTCGGTCAACGCCTACCTCGTCAACACCGGCGACAAGCTGGTGCTGATCGACACCGGCGCGGCCAAGCTGTTCGGCCCGACGCTCGGCAACCTGCTGACGAATCTCGCCGCCGCTGGCTACAAGCCCGAGCAGGTCGACGCGGTGCTGATCACGCACATGCATCCCGACCACGTCGGCGGCCTCGTCGCCGACGGCAAGATCGCGTTCCCGAACGCGACCGTGCACGCCGACCAGCGCGACGCGGCGTTCTGGCTCGAGAAGGCGCAGCTCGACAAGGCGCCCGACGCGATGAAGGAGTTCTTCCAGGGCGCGATGGCGTCGATGGGGCCCTACGTCACCGCCGGCCGCTTCAAGGCCTTCGACGGCTCGACCGAGCTCTTCCCCGGCATCCGGGCGCTCGCCACGCCGGGCCACACGCCGGGGCACAGCGTCTATTCGATCGAATCGAAGGGGCAGAAGCTGGTGCTCTGGGGCGACCTGATGCACGTCGCCGCGGTGCAGTTTGCGAAGCCGGCGGTGACGATCGCCTTCGACGTCGATTCGCCCGCCGCCTCGGTGCAGCGCCGCAAGGCCTACGCCGACGCCGCCAAGGGCCGCTACCTGGTCGCTGCCGCGCACCTGCCGTTCCCCGGCATCGGCCACCTGCGCGCCGAGGGCAAGGGCTACGTGTTCGTGCC
The DNA here is from genome assembly GCA_031360885.1 of Burkholderiales bacterium. Lineage (GTDB taxonomy): Bacteria > Pseudomonadota > Gammaproteobacteria > Burkholderiales > Burkholderiaceae_C > Schlegelella_A. Next base: position 24,658 of record JANMCC010000271.1, read on the forward strand.
GCTGACCTACAACACGGTGCGCTGAGATGCGGGGTCCTCCTCCGGCGCGAGCCGACGCTCGCGCGATGCGGCGTTGCGCTGCGATTTCGGCGGCGGCCCTGGCGCTCGCGGCGCTGCTCTCGGCCTGCGGCGACAAGGCCGACGCCGGCAAGGCCGCGCCGGCCCGACCGCCGCCGGCCGAGGTCGGCGTCGTCACCGTCGCGCCGCGGCCGGTCGGCCTCGTCACCGAGCTGCCGGGCCGGCTCGAGGCCTCGCGCGTGGCGCAGGTGCGCGCCCGGGTCGCCGGCATCGTCCTCAAGCGCCTCTTCACCGAAGGCAGCGACGTCAAGGCCGGCCAGCCGCTGTTCCAGATCGACTCGGCCGCCAACCAGGCGACCGTGGCGAGCGCGCAGGCCTCGCTGGCCCGGGCCCAGGCCAACGTGACGCAGGCAACCGCGCAGGCCGAGCGCTACAAGCCGCTGCTCGAGGCCAACGCGATCAGCAAGCAGGACTACGTCAACGCGGTTGCGGCGCAGAAGCAGGCCGAGGCCGATGTCGCGCTCGCCAAGGCGAACGTGCAGAGCGGCCAGATCAATCTCGGCTACGCCTCGGTCACCGCGCCGATCTCGGGCCGGATCGGCCGCGCCCTCGTCACCGAAGGCGCGCTCGTGGGCCAGGGCGAGGCGACGCCGCTCGCCCTGGTGCAGCAGATCAATCCGATGTACGTGAACTTCACGCAGTCGACGACCGAGGTGCTGCAGCTGCGCCGCGCCGTCGCCAGCGGCAAGTTCAAGCGCGCCGGCAGCGACGCGGCGAGCGTGCGCATCGTCCTCGAGGACGGCAGCGGGTATCCGCAGCCCGGCCGGCTGCTTTTCTCCGACCTGTCGGTCGACCCGACCTCCGGCCAGATCACGCTGCGCGCCGAGGTGCCCAACGCCTCCGGGTTCCTGCTGCCCGGCATGTACGTTCGGGTGCGGCTCGAGCAGGCCGAGGCGCCAGCGGGCATCGTCGTGCCGCAGCAGGCGGTTCAGCGCGGCTCGACGGGCGACAGCGTGATGGTCGTCGGCGCCGACGGCAAGGTCGCGACCCGGCCGGTGAAGGTCGGCACCGCAGTCGAAGGGCAGTGGGTCGTCCTCGAGGGCCTGCAGGCGGGCGAGAAGGTGATGGTCGACGGCTTCCAGAAGGTGCGCCCCGGCGTGCCGGTGAAAGCGGTGCCGTGGCAGGTGCTCGCGTCCGGCCCCGCCGCGTCGGCCCCGGCCCGCTAGAGCAGTCCTGCACATGGCCCAGTTCTTCATCGACCGGCCGATCTTCGCCTGGGTCGTCGCGCTGTTCATCCTCGTTTTCGGCGGGGTGGCGATCAAGCAGCTGCCGGTCGCCCAATTCCCCACCGTCGCCCCGCCATCGATCATCGTCACGGCAGTCTATCCCGGTGCCTCGGCGCAGACTCTCGAAGACAGCGTCGTCAGCGTCGTCGAGCAGGAGATGAACGGTTCGCCCGGTCTCATCTACATGGAGTCGGTCAGCCAGGCCAACGGCGTCGGCCAGATCACGCTGACCTTCGAGACCGGCGTCAACGCCGACATCGCGCAGATCGACGTGCAGAACCGGCTGACCCGCGCCGCGCCGCGCCTGCCCGCCGCGGTGACGCAGCAGGGCGTGCGCGTCGACAAGGCGCGCTCGAACTTCCTGCTGTTCACGATCCTGTCGAGCGACGATCCGGCGTGGGACCCGATCGCGCTCGGCGACTACGCCTCACGCAACGTGCTCCCCGAGATCCAGCGCCTGGCCGGCGTGGGACAGGCGCAGCTGTTCGGCACCGAGCGGGCAATGCGGATCTGGATCGACCCGGCCAAGCTGGTCGGCTTCAACCTCTCGCCGGCCGACGCGACCAACGCGATCCGGGCGCAGAACGCCCAGGTTTCCTCCGGAACGATCGGCGACCTGCCGACGCTGCCCGGCCAGGCGATCAGCGCCACCGTCGTCGTCGAGGGCCAGCTCGATTCGGTCGCCCAGTTCGGCGACATCGTGCTGCGCGCCAACATCGACGGCTCGACGGTTCGACTGCGCGACGTCGCGCGGATCGAGCTCGGCGGGCAGAACTACGCGACCGCGGCGCGCCTGAACGGCAAGCCCTCGACCGGCATCGGCGTGCAGCTCTCGCCGACCGGCAACGCGCTCGCCACCGCCGACCTGGTGCGCGCGCGCATGACCGAGCTCGCGCGCTACTTCCCGGCTGGCGTGAAATGGGACATCCCGTACGACAGCTCGCGCTTCGTCAAGATCTCGATCAGCCAGGTGGCCGAGACGCTGATCGAGGCCGTGATCCTCGTCTTCCTGGTGATGTACCTGTTCCTGCAGAGCTTCCGGTACACGCTGATCCCGACCATCGTCGTCCCGGTGGCGCTGTTCGGCGCATTCGCGGTGATGTTCGCGTTCGGCTACTCGATCAACGTGCTGACCATGTTCGCGATGGTCCTTGCCGTCGGCATCCTGGTCGACGACGCGATCGTCGTGATCGAGAACGTCGAGCGGATCATGAGCGAAGAGGGCCTGTCGCCGCGCGACGCGACCAAGAAGGCGATGGGCCAGATCAGCGCCGCGCTGGTCGGCATCACGGTGTCGCTGGTGGCGGTGTTCCTGCCGATGGCCTTCTTCGCCGGCTCGGTGGGCAACATCTACCGCCAGTTCTCGCTGGTGATGGTGAGCTCGATGCTGTTCTCGCTCTTCCTCGCCAACTCGCTGACGCCGGCCCTTTGCGCGACCTTCCTGAAGCCGGTCGAGGCTGGTCACAAGCACGAGAAGCGAGGCTTTTTCGGCTGGTTCAACCGCGGCTTCAAGGCGACCACGCAGGGCTACGAGGGCTGGGTCGCGAAGATGCTGGCGCGCACCTGGCGCTTCATGCTCGTCTTCGCCGCCATCGTGGTGGTGGTGGCGGTGATGTTCATGCGGCTGCCGGCGTCGTTCCTGCCCAACGAGGATCAGGGCTTCCTGATCGCCAACGCCCAGCTGCCGCCCGGCGCCACCCGCGAGCGCACGCTCGCCGTGATGCAGGAGGTCGAGGGCTACATGCTGAAGCAGCCCGACGTCGACAAGATGGTCACCGTGCTCGGCTTCAGCTTCTTCGGCAGCGGCCAGAACGCGGCACTCGCGTTCGTGACGTTCAAGCCGTGGGACGAGCGCAAGGGCGCCGAGCATTCGGCCAGCGCGATCGCCGCGCGCGCCAACGCGGCCTTGAGCGGCATCCGCGACGCGTTCATCCTCGCCCTCAGCCCGCCGCCGATCCGCGAGCTCGGCAACGCCACCGGTTTCACGTTCCGGCTGCAGGACCGCGGCGGCAACGGCCACGCGGCGCTGCTCGCGGCGCGCAACCAGCTGCTCGGAATGGCGGCCCAGGAGCCGAGCAACAAGATCCTCGCCGGGGTGCGCCCCGACGGCCTCGAGGACGCGCCGCAGCTGCAGATCGAGATCGACCGCGATCGCGCCAACGCGCTCGGCGTCGGCTTCGACGCGATCAACCAGGTGCTGTCGACGTCGCTCGGCTCGTCCTACGTCAACGACTTCCCGAACGCGGGCCGGCTGCAGCGTGTGGTCGTGCAGGCCGACGCGCCGAGCCGGATGCAGCCGGACGACCTGCTCGAGCTCAACGTGCCCAACCGGCAGGGCCGGCTCGTGCCGATGTCGGCGATGGCGACCACGAAGTGGATCACCGGGCCGATGCAGACGATCCGCTACAACGGCTATCCGACGATGCGCATCGCCGGCGATTCGAAGCCGGGCTACAGCACCGGCGACGCGATGAACGAGATGGAGCTGCTCGCGGCCAGACTGCCGCCAGGTTTCGCCTTCGAATGGACCGGCCAGTCGCGCGAGGAACGGCTCTCGGGCTCGACCGCGGCGATCCTGATCGCGTTCTCGCTGCTCGCGGTGTTCCTGTGCCTGGCGGCGCTGTACGAGAGCTGGTCGATTCCGCTCGCCGTGCTGCTCGCAGTGCCGCTCGGCGTGCTCGGCGCGGTGCTCGGCGCGTGGATGCGCGACCTTCCGAACGACGTGTTCTTCAAGGTCGGGCTGATCACCGTGATCGGCCTGTCGGCGAAGAACGCGATCCTGATCATCGAGTTCGCCAAGGACCTGCATGCCGAGGGCATGGGCCTGGTCGAGGCGACGCTGAAGGCCGTGCACCTGCGATTCCGGCCGATCCTGATGACCTCGATCGCATTCATCTTCGGCGTGCTGCCACTGGTGGTCTCGAGCGGCGCCGGATCGGCGAGCCAGCGAGCGATCGGCACCGGCGTGATGTTCGGCATGATCACGGCGACCGTGCTCGCGGTGTTCTTCGTGCCCGTCTTCTTCGTCGTCGTGCGTCGCCTCCTCAAGGGAGGGGGCGTGCGCGGCCGGGAGCAGAAGCCGGGTGCGACGCCGGACGCCGTGGCCAGGCCGGCCGAGGAAGGCGGGCATGGCTGACCGACGCCTCGGCGGGCTTGCCGCCGCCGCGGCGCTCGGGCTCGCCGGCTGCACTTCGCTGATCCCATCGCAGGAGCGACCACCGCCGCCGGTACCCGCGACCTACCCGTTCGAGCCGAGGACTTCGGCGACCGAGCCGGCCGCCGACATCGAATGGCAGCGCTTCTTCGCCGACGAGCGACTGCGCCGCCTGATCGGCCTGGCGCTCGCGAACAACCGCGACCTGCGCGTGGCGGTCCTCAACATCGAGCAGACCCGCGCGTCCTACGACGTGCGCCGCGCCGACCAGTGGCCCGCTATCGGCCTCGGCGGCACGGCTTCCCGCGCGGCCACCAGACAGGGCAGCGTCGGCGCCGTCTACGCCGTCGGCCTCGCGGTGACCGGCTACGAGCTCGACCTGTTCGGCCGCGTGCACGCCCTGAGCGAAGCCGCGCTCGCCCAGTACCTGGCGACGGCTGAGACGAGAAAGGCGGTGCAGATCAGCCTGATCGCCGCGGTCGCGACGACCTACCTGACGCTGCTCGCCGACGAGGAGCAGCTCGCGGTGACGCGCCAGACGCTGGCGACGCGCGAGGACTCGACCCGCCTGACCAAGTTGCGCTTCGACAACGGCGCCTCGTCCGAGCTCGACTACCGGCAGTCTGAGTCGCTGCTGGAGGGCGCGCGCGGCGCGCTGGCGCAGGCGCTGCGGCAGCGGGCGCTCGACGAGAACGCGCTGCAGCTCCTCGTGGGCCAGCCCTTGCCCGCCGACCTGCCCGTGCCGCTGCCGCTCGACGAGCGCCAGCTCACGACCGACCTGCCCGCCGGCCTGCCCTCCGAGCTGCTGGCCCGGCGGCCCGACATCCGCGCCGCCGAGCAGCAGCTTCTCGCCGCCAACGCCAACATCGGCGCGGCCAGGGCGGCGTTCTTTCCGCGGATTTCGCTCACCGGCAACTTCGGCACCGCCAGCACCGAGCTCTCCGGCCTGTTCAAGAGCGGCAGCTACGCCTTCACCGCCAGCGCGCAGCTGCTCCAGCCGCTGTTCGACGCCGGGCGCAATCGCGCCAACCTGCAGGTGGCCCAGCTCAACCGCGACATTGCCGTGGCGCAGTACGAGAAGGCGATCCAGACGGCATTCCGCGAGGTCGCCGACGCGCTCGCCGGGCGGGCGACCTTCGGCGAGCAGGTGCGGGCGCTGGCGGCGCAGACCAACGCGCTGGCGATCACCTACCGGCTCGCCGACCTGCGCTACCGCGCGGGAGCGTCGAGCTATCTCGATGCGCTCGACGCACAGCGCCAGCTCTTCATCTCGCAGCAGGCCCTGATCCAGTCGCGGGCGCTGCAGCTGCAGAACGCGGTCGCGCTGTACCGGGTGCTGGGCGGCGGCTGGAAGGACGGCAGCTAGCCCGGGCGGGTGTCAGGCCACGCAGAATCGGTCTCGCCCATGCTGCTTCGAGGCGTACATCGCTGTGTCCGCGCGCGCCAGCAGCTCCTCGGGCGTCGATGGAGCGCCCTCGTAACTCGTCAGGCCGATGCTGGCGGTCGCTTGCAGCGCCGAGTCTTCCACTGAAATGGCCGGGCGCAGCGCGGCCAGAACCTTGTCGGCGACTTGCTCGAGCTGGCTGGCGTCGGAGACGCCCTCCAGGAGGATGACGAACTCGTCGCCCGCCAGCCGAGCGACCAGGTCGGTGCTGCGCACGCTCGCATGCAACCGTTCGGCGAACTCGCGCAGGACGGCGTCGCCGCCGGCGTGCCCGAACCGGTCGTTGATGGCCTTGAAGTGGTCGATATCCAGGAACATGAGCGCCATCGGCACCTTCGAGCGCCGGGTTCGCCCCATGGCCTGGCTCAAGGCCTCCTCGAACTGGCGCCGGTTCGCCAGGCCCGTCAGGGCATCGACGCGGGCCAGCTTGTCGAGTCGGCGTTCGGCCTCCTTCAGGCCGGTGATGTCGAAGGTCAGCGCATAGAAGCCCTGGACCTCGCCCGCCGCGTCGCGGTCGGGAATGTAGTCGGACTGGTAGTGGTAGGTCTGGCCGCGAACCTCGGCCGAGTCCTGAAAGCTCACCGCCTCGCCGCGCAGGGCCGCCGCGAAGTGCGGCGCCAGCGCGGCGTAAAGCTTCTCGCCGCGCACTTCGCGCATGGTCCGCCCCAGCATCGAGTCGGGCGCGGTGCCGAAGATGCGCCCGACATGGGCGTTGACGAAGCGGTAGCGATGGTCACGGTCGATGTAGCTGATGAGCGCCGGCAGGTTGTCGGCGATCATGCGCAGGCGCTTCTCGCTGTCGACGAGCGCCTGCTCGCCGCGCTTGCGCTCGGTGATGTCCTGAAACGCTCCGAACAGGCGGACGGTCTTGCCGTCGTGTCGAACGGCCTCGCCCTGCGTGCGTACCCACAGGCGTCGTCCCCTTGCCGTCACGAACGGAAGCTCGAGGTCCCAGGGGGTGCCGTGGTCGATGGCCGCCTGCACCGCCTCGCGCACGATCGGCCTGGCCTCGGGCGCATAGAAGTCGATGTTGCGCGCGAGTTCGAGCTCGCTGCCCGGATCCAGTTCGTGGATGCGGTAGACCTCGTCGGTCCACTTGATGGCCAGGGTCGCCAGGTCGAGTTCCCAGCCGCCGACGCTGGCCATCTTGCCCATCTGCTGGAGAAGGTCCGAGGCTTGGCGCAGGGCTCGATGGGTCCGGTTGCGTTCGCTGACGTCGCGGCAGACCAGCAGGGCTTCCCGACCCCGCTCGGAGTCGATCGTGCTGCGGACGATTTCGACGCCGATCTCGCTGCCGTCCTTGCGCCGCCAGACCGTTTCGAACGAAGTTCGGGCGCCGGCGCTTCCCGGGCCCTGGGCGATCACCTTCTCCCGGGTGTCCAGGCGGACGTCCCAGTGCCACGGCAGCAGCGCCAGGACCTCTTCGCCTGAATAGCCGAGCATCCGGGCGAAACTGTCGCTGGCCTCGGCGACGCTGAAATCGGCGCGGTGAACCACCACGGCGTCGCTGACGTGCCGCATGAACGTCCGCCGGCGTTCCAATTCCGTCGCGAGGGCGAGGCGGCTGGCCTCGGCAGCCTGGTTTTTCTCGCGAAGATCGAGCAGCGCCGCGGCCTGACGCGCGAGCGCCTGCAGGCACTTCGCCTGATCGCTGCTCAGGGTCCTGGGCTGGGTGTCGATGACGCACACGGTCCCCATCGCTTCACCCGTCCCGATCACGATCGGCGCGCCGGCGTAGAAGCGGATGTGCGGGTCCCCCGAGACCAGAGGGTTGTCGCTGAACCGCTCGTCGAGAAGCGCGTCGGCCACCGTGAACAGCGCATCGGGATCCAGGATCGCGTGGCTGCAGAACGCATAGTCACGATGGGTCTGCGCGACGGCGAGCCCGACCCGGGCCTTGAACCATTGGCGCCCATGGTCCACGAACGAGACCAGCGCGATCGGCGTCTTGCAGATCTGCGAGGCGATGAGCGCGAGATCGTCGTAGACCTGCTCCGAAGGCGTGTCGAGGACGTCGAGGCCCCGCAGCCTGGCGACGCGTTCGGCATCGTCAGCGGCCAAGGGTGCTGGAAAGACAGGCATGAGAGCAACCGCCGAAATGGCCATTGTCCGGTCGGGTCTTCGCGCGGCTGCGCCGGATAAGCGGGCGGATTCCATGCCTTGTCGGCGGACGGGACGCTCGCGGCAGGGGCGCGGCGCGAGCCGCGGTCGTCGGCCGATCCGGCGCTATGCCTGAATGGGTGCCACCGGCGCGAGCGATTCGAACTCCGCCGCCCGCTTCTCCTTCCACGCTTCGATCGCCGTCGCGATGTCGCCGGTATCGAAGATCGCGCTCTGCAGCAGGGTCATCTGCTGCAGGGCCGATGCGGTCGAGTGGTCGCGCGCGTGGTTGAGGGCGAGCTTGGTGCCGGCGATCGCGAGCGGCGACTTGGTGGCGATGGTGCGGGCCAGCGCTATCGCGCGGCCGTGCAGCGCCGCCGTGTCAGGCAGCACCGCGTTGACCAGGCCGACCGCGAGCGCGCGCTCGGCGCCCATGCGCTCGCCGGTGTAGGCCATTTCGCGGGCAACGCCCTGCGGCACGATCTTCGGCAGGCGCTGCAGGCTGCCGACGTCGGCGGCCATGCCGATGTTGATCTCCTGCAGGGTGAAGAAGGCATCGGCGCTGCACAGGCGGATGTCGCACGCGGTCACCAGGTCGAGGCCGCCGCCGATGCAGCCGCCCTGGATCGCGCAGATGACCGGAAAGCGCGCTTCGTCGAGAGCGCTGAAGCAGTCCATGAGCTTGCGCAGCGACTCCTGGAAGGCGAGGCGCTGCCGCGCCGATCCGGTGACGAGCATCGCGTCGTCGCCGGCGAAGACGTCGAGCGCCATGCCGGCCGAGAAGTGCTTGCCGGTCGAGGAGAGCACCAGCACGCGCGTCGTGCCGTCGTCGCCGAGGCCGCGCACCGCGTCGCGGATCGCCGGAAAGAACGCCGGCGTCATCGTGTTCATTCGCTCCGGGCGGTTCAGGCGCAGATGCGCCACGCCGTTATCGTGCGAGAGCTCGAAAAATTCCGTGGTGCTGTCGTTCATGGCGGCGGAGGAGTTCGAAATTGGACAGGCAGATCGAGACCCGCGACGGATTGACGCTGCGCGGCCGAGAGTGGCCGCAGGAGCCCGCGCGCGGCACGATTGTCCTCGTTCACGGACTGGGCGAGCACGTCGGCCGCTATGCGCACGTCGCCGCGTTCCTGAACGCGCGTGGCTGGCGCATCGTCGGCTACGACCACCGCGGCCATGGCAAGAGCGACGGCGCGCGCGGCCGGCTCGCGCAGGTCGACGATCTGCTGGTCGACCTCGCCCGGGTGCTCGACGCGGTGCGCGCCGAGCACCCGGACGGACCGCTGGTGCTCCTCGGGCACAGCCTCGGCGGCCTGGTCGCGGCGCGCTTCGTCGCCGGCGCGCTGGCGCCGGCCTCGCCCTGGTCGCGGCCGGTCGATGCGCTGCTGCTCTCGTCGCCCGCGCTGGCCACGGCGATGAACCCGCTGCAGAAGGCGATGCTCGCGGTGCTCGGCCCCTTGACGCCGAACCTCGCGGTCGGCAACGGCCTGAAGCCCGAATGGATCTCGCGCGACCCGGCGGTGGTGGCGGCGTACCAGGCCGATCCGCTGGTGCACGACCGGATCGCGCCGCGGCTGGCGCGCTTCGTCGTCGACGGCGGCGAGTTCGTGCGCGGCACGGCAGCGCGCTGGACCGTGCCGACGCTGCTGCTCTACGCCGGCGCCGACCGCTGCGTGCCGCCGGCGGGCAGCGCGGCCTTCGCCGCGGCGGCGCCGAAGGCGGTGGTGAGCGCGCGCGTCTTCCCGGCGCTGTTCCACGAGATCATGAACGAACCCGAGCAGGCGGAGGTGTTGTCGGCCCTCTCCGAGTGGCTGGCTACACTGGCCGTTTCGCCCACGAGGAGCCCGCGATGAACGCACGCGACCCCCTGCTTCCGGTTCAGAAAGACGAGGCCGAGCAGCTCGGCCAGTACGCCCATCGCGTCTGGGACGACGAGATCGTTCCGGCGCTGACGAACTACATCGCGGTGCCGGCCAAGAGCCCGATGTTCGATGCCGAGTGGCAGGAGCACGGCTTCATCGATCACGTGGTGAGGGACGCCGCCGCCTGGGTCGAGCGGCAGAACGTCGCCGGGCTCAGGCTCGAGGTGATCCGTCTCGAGGGCCGCACGCCGGTGATCTTCTTCGACGTGCCCGCCACCCGGCCCGGCGGCAACGACGCCGGCGCCGAGACGATCTGCCTCTACGGCCACCTCGACAAGCAGCCCGAGTTCAACGGCTGGAAGAACGGCTTCGGCCCGTGGACGCCGCGCTACGAGGGCGGCCTGCTCTACGGTCGCGGCGGCGCCGACGACGGCTACGCGATCTACGCGGCGATCACCGCGATCAAGGCGCTCGACCTGCAGGGCATCGCCCGGCCGCGCTGCGTCGGCCTGATCGAGACCTGCGAGGAAAGCGGCTCGCCCGACCTGCCGTTCTACGTCGAGGCGCTCGGCGAGAGGCTCGGCCACATCGCGCTCGTCGTCTGCCTCGACAGCGGTGCGGGCAACTACGACCAGCTCTGGCTCACGACCAGCCTGCGCGGCAACGTCACCGGCACGCTCAAGGTCGAGATCCTGACCGAAGGCATCCACTCCGGCGACGCGAGCGGCCTGGTGCCGTCGAGCTTTCGCGTCCTCCGCCAGGTGCTGGATCGGCTCGAGGATTCGAAGACCGGCCGCCTGCTGCCCGAGAGCCTGCACTGCGCCATCCCCGCCGATCGCATCGAGCAGGCCAAGGCCACCGCGCAGATCCTCGGCGACGAGGTCTGGAAGCGCTTCCCGTGGGCCTGCGGCGCCGACGGCGGACCGACACTGCCGACCACGACCGACCCGGTCGAGGCGCTGCTCAACCGCACCTGGCGGCCGACGCTCTCGGTCACCGGCGTCGACGGCATGCCGGCGCTGAAGGACGCGGGCAACGTGCTGCGTCCCTACACCGCGTTCAAGCTCAGCCTGCGCACGCCGCCGCTGGTCGACGGCGGCGAGGCCGCGCGGGCGCTGAAGTCGCTGCTCGAGGACAACGCGCCGTACAACGCCAAGGTCACCTTCCATGCCGACGGCCGCATGGACGCGGCGGGCGCCACGGGCTGGAACGCGCCCGGCCTCGCGCCCTGGCTGGGCGCCGCGCTCGACTCGGCGTCGCGGGCGCACTTCGGCGCGCCCTGCGGCTACATCGGCCAGGGCGGCACGATCCCGCTGATGAACATGCTGCAGCAGAGCTTCCCGAAGGCACAGATGATGGTCTGCGGCGTGCTCGGCCCGAAGAGCAACGCCCACGGGCCGAACGAGTTCCTGCACGTGCCCTACGGCAAGAAGCTCACGGCCGCGGTGGCGCAGGTGATGGCGGCCTGCCCCTGATCGCCAGGGCGATGGCCTCGGCGACCTCGATGCCGTCGACCGCCGCGGACATGATTCCGCCGGCATAGCCGGCGCCTTCTCCGGCCGGGTACAGGCCGGCGACGTTCGTGCCCTGCAGGTCCTTGC